>NZ_JADIJM010000024.1:0-110315 GCF_017355315.1 Achromobacter sp. SD115
AGAGCCCATGGCGGCCGCCTGTCGAGACTTGCTCCAGGCGCATTCATCGGTCTCTCGACAGGATTGGAGCGTTTGCCCAGGCAGGGCAGGCACTCAAGCAGTTACGCCTGACAACCATAGCAAGGTGGTCCCACTCCTTCCCATCCCGAACAGGACAGTGAAACGCCTTTGCGCCGATGATAGTGGACGGACGTCCGTGAAAGTAGGTCATTGTCAGGCTTTGATTCCAGGAACCCCGCAGCTCGCGCTGCGGGGTTTTTTCTTTGTCGCGGGCGCTGCTGCCAGGCGCGTGCACTGTCTGACGGTGGCAGACGCGTGAGCGCGTGGCACGGGCTTTTGCTTGGTGCTTGCGCACCGTCAATCAGGCTGCAAGCCGCGCCAGCATTGAATGTGCACAAATAACAACGGCCGTGGGCGGGGTGGCTTTGTGCGGTAAGATTGACCGAGTCAATTCGTTGGAGCGTTATCGTGAGTGATCCCCAGACCCCCGTGCCCGGAACGACGTTAGACCTGCGCACGCTGACCCACGTGGCCTATGGCTTGTACGCCCTGGGCTTCCTGACGAGTGGATTCCTGGGCATCGCCACGCTGGCGGCCGTTGTGCTGATGTATTTGAAGCGCTCGGACGCCGCAGGCACCGTCTATGCCGCTCATTTTGACTGGCTGCTGCGTACTTTCTGGTGGGCCTTGCTGTGGCTGGCCATCAGCGGTATTGCGACCTTGATCTTCATCGGCTGGATCGGCTTGGCCGCGACCGTGATCTGGGTGCTGTATCGCTTGATCAAGGGCTGGCTGTCGCTGCTGGAAGGCTCTGCGCCGACTACCTACGCCTGAAGGCGGGCGTTCAAGCAAAAGGCCGGCACATGCCGGCCTTTTGTTTTGTTGGGCTCGCCCCATGGCTGCGCGCCTATCGCGCGCGTGCGTGCAGCAGCGAACAAGAGACAGGCGAGCGGTTCAGGACCTTGCGTGAGCCTGCAGGCGCAGGAGCTTGTCCGTGCATGGCGCCGCGCATGTGGATGCTCGTGACGCCGCCGAGCCTGGGGTTGTCCGCGCAGCTACCAGCCGCTAGATGCGAGCTTGCAAGAAGCGCTGCCAACTGCCTGAAGAGGCGCGCCAGGCTTGGCTTTCGGGGAATGCTGGTGTGGGGAATCGGGCCATGCCGGTGAGGTGGCGGCGTGGCTGTCGCGATGCTTGAAAGCTGCGCTGGGGAGGCGAGCTCGCCCAGGGATGAACCGGGGCGTCGCGACGATATGAAGGCAGGGACGTACGGGGTACGCCCTTTGCCTGCTTACTTCAGATGTGCGTTGACCAGCTTGGTCAGTTCGAACATCGTGACCTGATCTTTGCCGAAGATCGGGCGCAGCTTGGCATCGGCGTTGATGTTGCGCTTGTTGCTGGCATCTTGCAGGTTGTGCTTCTTGATGTATTCCCAGATCTTTTTGGTGACCTCGGTACGCGGCACGGCTTCCGAGCCGATGACAGCAGCCAGTTCGGCGCTGGGGGTCAGGGGCTTCATGAATGCAGCGTTCGGCTTGCGCGCGGTCGCGGGTTTGGAGGTTGTGGCCATAATGCGGCGCTCCTTCTCTGGCTGTTGGAAAAATTGTCCTGCGGCCGGAGCATAACGTGTCTCTCCCGTAAAGACAAAGGCATTTATCCTCTGTAGCAACTAAAATGCACGGACTGTCCTCCCTACATCGTCATTCTGTAACCTCCTATGTACGCACGATCTCCTTTGGAATCAATTCGCCTCTTTCATGACGAATTGACGGCGCTGCGGCGCGATTTGCACGCGCATCCCGAACTGGGCTTCGAGGAGGTACGGACCTCCGGCATCGTGGCTGGCGCGCTGGAGGCGCTTGGGATCGAGGTGCATCGCGGCATCGGCAAGACTGGCGTGGTGGGCGTCATCCGCGGCAAACGCTGCGACAGCGGGCGCATGATAGGCCTGCGCGCCGACATGGATGCCTTGCCCATGACCGAAGACAACGACTTCGGCCACAAGTCGACCAAGCCAGGCCTGATGCACGGCTGCGGCCACGACGGCCACACCGCAGTGCTTATTGGCGCAGCCAAGTACCTGTCGCAGACGCGCAATTTCGACGGTACCGCGGTGCTGATCTTCCAGCCCGCCGAAGAGGGCCGCGGCGGCGCGCGCGCCATGCTGGAAGACGGGCTGTTCGATACCTTTCCGTGCGATGCGATCTACGCGCTGCACAACTGGCCAGGCCTGAAGCCGGGCACGATAGGCATCAATCCCGGGCCGATGATGGCCGCGGCGGATCGCTTCGAGATCCTGATCACCGGGCGCGGCGGTCACGGCGCGCATCCTTACCAGACTATCGATCCCGTCACGATCGCCGGGCAGATCATCACGGCCCTGCAGACTATCGTGTCGCGCAACGTGAATCCGCTGGATTCGGCGGTGGTGTCCATTGGATCCTTGCAGGCGGGCCATCCCGGCGCGATGAGCGTGATTCCGCGCGAAGCGCGGATGGTGGGCACGGTGCGCACCTTCCGCAAATCCGTCCAGGAAATGGTAGAGAGCCGCATGCGCGAACTGGTGTCAGCTATCGCTGGCGCCTTCGGCGGCAGCGCCGAAGTGACTTACGAACGGATCTATCCGGCGACCTTGAACACGCCGCAGCATGCGAATCTGGTGGCCGACATCGCCACCGAGATGATAGGCAAGGAGAACGTCGTGCGCGATCTGACGCCGTCGATGGGCTCCGAGGATTTCTCTTTCATGTTGCAGAACAAGCCTGGCGCATACTTCCGGCTGGGCCAGGGCGGAGCCGATTCCGGCTGCGTGCTGCACAACTCGCATTTCGATTTCAACGATGCCGTCATTCCCTTGGGCAGCGCGATGTTCAGCGCGCTGGCCGAACGGGGCATGCCGCTGGCAGATTAAGAAGCCTAACCATGTCTACTCAAAATACGACTCAGCTCACCATCACCCGCCCGGACGACTGGCATCTGCACCTGCGCGACGGCGCTGCCCTTGAGGCCGTGGTGGCGGACAGCGCGCGCCAGTTCGCGCGGGCCATCATCATGCCCAACCTGAAGCCGCCGGTCACGACCACCGAGCAGGCGCTGGCCTATCGCGGGCGCATCCTGGAGGCCTTGAAAAAGGCGGGTGGCAACCCCGATGCCTTCACGCCGCTGATGACGCTGTACCTGACCGACAACACCACGTCTGAAGAGATCTTCCGCGCCTACGAGTCGGGCCAGGTCTACGCCGTGAAGCTTTATCCCGCGGGCGCCACTACCAACTCGGACGCCGGCGTGACCGATCTGCTGGGCAAGTGCGCCAAGGCGCTGGAAGCGCTTGAAAAATGCGGCATGCCGCTGTTGGTGCATGGCGAAGTCACGGACCCGTCGATCGACCTGTTCGACCGTGAGGCGATCTTCGTCGAGCGCGTCATGAAACCTCTGCGCCGCGCCTTCCCCGCCTTGAAAGTGGTGTTCGAACACATCACGACGAAAGAGGGCGCCGAGTACGTGCGCGACGCCGAAGGCCCGATTGCCGCCACGATCACGCCGCAGCACTTGCTGTACAACCGCAACGCGATTTTCCAGGGCGGGGTGCGGCCGCACTTCTACTGTCTGCCCGTCCTCAAGCGCGAGACCCACCGCCTGGCGCTGGTCGAAGCGGCCACTAGCGGCAGCCCGCGCTTTTTCCTGGGTACCGACAGCGCCCCGCATGCGCGCGGCCTGAAGGAACATGCCTGCGGCTGCGCTGGCTGCTACACGGCCTTGCACGCCATGGAGCTGTACGCGACGGCTTTCGACGCCGTCGGCAAGTTGGACAAGCTGGAAGGCTTCGCCAGTTTCCATGGTCCGGATTTTTACGGCCTGCCGCGCAATACCGGCACGCTGACGCTGGTGCGTGAGGCCTATGTGGTGCCCGAGGAAGTCGCGTTCGGCAATACGACGCTGGTTCCGCTGGCGGCGGGCGAGGCGCTGGCCTGGCGCGCACGCGCCTGAGCAGTTGCGCCGCGGCCCGGGTCGGCAGATCCGAGACAAGAAAATGCCCCCAAATCCGGGGGCATTTTTCATGCGCCTCTATATGTATATAGAGACAAGCTGATTACAGCGTGCCTTCGCGCCGTGCTTCCAGCAATTCCCAGCGGGCGAAGCGCTCTTCGAGTTCGCTTTCCAGCTTGGCCAGTTCGCCGTTGATGCGTTCGACCTCGGCGGGCGCATCGCGGTACAGGCTGCCGTCGGCGAGCTTGCCGGCGAGCTCGGCCTGCTGCGCCTCGAGCGCAGCGATGGCGTCGGGCAGGCCCTCCAGTTCGCGCAGTTCCCAGGAGTTCATCTTGGTGGACTTGGCGGGTTTGGGCCGGGCGGCCTTGGCGCGCGCGGCGGCGTCGTCGGCAGGCCGGGCGGCAGGGACGGTCTCTTCGGCGGGGGCTGCCGGCGCGGGCCGCTGGGCGACCCACTCGTCGTAGCCGCCCACGTAGTCGCGCCAGCGGCCATCGCCTTCGTAGGCGATGGTCTGCGTGACGACGTTGTTCAGGAAGGCGCGGTCGTGGCTGACCAGCAGCACCGTGCCCTGGTACTCCTGCAGCAATTCTTCCAGCAGTTCCAGCGTTTCGATGTCGAGGTCGTTGGTGGGTTCGTCCAGTACCAGCACGTTGGCGGGGCGGGCGAACAGCCGTGCCAGCAGCAGGCGGGCCCGCTCGCCGCCGGACAGGCTGCGCACGGGCGAGCCGGCGCGGGCCGGCGAGAACAGGAAGTCGCCCAGGTAGCTCATGACGTGCTTGCGGGCGCCACCGATTTCGACCCATTCGCTGCCCGGGCTGATGATGTCGACGAGTGTGGCGTTTTCGTCCAGCTGCGCGCGCATCTGGTCGAAATACGCGACCGCGACATTGGTGCCCAGGCGGGTCGTGCCGCTGTCCGGCTGCATTTCGCCCAGGATCAGTTTGAGCAAGGTGGTCTTGCCGGCGCCGTTGGGGCCGATGATGCCGATGCGGTCGCCGCGCAGGATGGTGGTGGAGTAGTCGTCCACCACAATCTTGTCGCCAAAGGCTTTGTTCACGTGGTCGAGTTCGGCGACCAGCTTGCCGGAGCGTTGGCCTTCGGCAAGCGCGAGCGAGACGTCGCCGACGCGTTCGCGGCGTTCGGCGCGATCGACGCGCAGCTGTTCAAGGCGGCGCACACGGCCTTCATTGCGGGTGCGGCGGGCTTCGACACCCTTGCGGATCCAGATTTCTTCCTGCGCCAGCAGCTTATCGAAGCGGGCTTGTTCCAGGCGCTCGGATTCCAGCCATTGGGCCTTGCGTTCCTGCCACTGCGAGAAGTTGCCGGGAAAACTCAGCAGCCGTCCGCGGTCGAGTTCGACGATGCGGGTGGCGACGGCGTCCAGGAAGCGGCGGTCGTGGGTGATGATGACCGCGGCGCCTTTCCAGGAGCGCAGCATTTCCTCCAGCCAGGCAATGCCCTCGAAGTCCAGGTGGTTGGTGGGTTCGTCCAGCAGCAGCAGATCCGGCTCGTCGACCAGCGCGCGCGCCAGTGCGACCCGCTTGCGGGTGCCACCGGACAGACCAGCGATCTGCACGTCGGCGGGCAGGCCGAGTTTTTCCAGCACTGAGCGCACGCGCGACGGGCGCTGCCAATCTTCGTGGTCACCCTCGACATTGCAGACGACATCGAAGACGGTGGCGTTTTCGTCCAGCTCAGGTTCCTGTTCGACGGTGGCCACGCGCAGTCCGGAGCTGCGGGCGATATCGCCGTCGTCCGGCTGGGTCCTGCCGTCCAGCAGTCTCAGCAGCGAGGACTTGCCGGCGCCATTGCGGCCAATGAGGCCGATGCGCTCACCGGCCTGGATGGCGAAATCGGCATGATCCAGCAGCGGATGGTGGCCAAAGGCCAGCTGGATGTCGGTAAGGGTGATGAGCGTAGCAAGGGCCATGTGGTGGGTAGTATCTGCGGCGTCTGAGCGAAACAAGGCGTATTGTCGCAGGAACCCTGCAACGACGTTTGGGTGGCCCATGCCTCGGCCGCTTTGGGGACAGAGCCGGCGGGTGTAATAGAATACGGACCGCAAGGCGGGTCGGGCGATCGCGGTGGATGCGAATCCATCGAGGAAGGTCCGGACTCCACAGGGCAGGGTAACGGCTAACGGCCGTCCGGCCGCGTCTTCGGGCGCGGTTGAGGAATAGGGCCACAGAGACGAGTCTGCGGGGTGGGCGCGCATCGCGCGCACAGATACGGCCATCTCCGTATCGCGCCGTCCGGCAACGGGCGGCGGCATCGCAGGGTGAAACGCGGCAACCTCTACCCGGAGCAACATCAAATAGGCATGCGTGCGGTCTTCGGATCGCGAAGGGCGGCTCCGTCCGAGTATGCGGGTAGATGGCTAGAGCGGCTCAGCAATGATCCGCGCAGAGGAATGATCGTCCGCCAGGGAAACCTGGTGTACAGAATCCGGCCTATAGACCCGTCTTGCAACTCATTCTCAACGCGAGCGAGGTTCGAACCAGAGCCTGGCATCGCGTGGGCCGGGTCGGCCACTTTTTCGATCGTCACAATCCCGGAGTCCGGCGGAAAGCCTCGCCAACTGGAGCAATCGACCGATCGTAAAACAATGCAAAGCCATTGTTAGCTGCCACTTCTGAAGAAGGACTTTTAGATAGTGCCGCAACCTCCTGATTTATTGGGAGGTTTTTCTTTTTGCGGATTTACATATTGATCTAAGTCCTTGTTGTGATTGAAAAAATTGCAACCACGCGCTTGACCGCCCTGATCCCATACCGTAGAGTGGGAAATAGTAGGAAATTGTGCAATTAAGTGGGGTAAAAGTGGTGTTTCAGGGAAGCAGCGCGCTCACGCTGGATGCCAAGGGACGGATCTCGATTCCGACCCGGCATCGTGACGCGCTCATGTCGCAGGCCGATGGCCGGCTGACCCTGACACGCCACCCTGACGGCTGCTTGCTGGTCTACCCGCGGCCGGAGTGGGAAAAGAAGCGCGAGCAGATTGCTGCCTTTCCCATGACGGCGCGCGCGTTGCAGCGGCTGTTGCTGGGCAACGCTCAGGACGTGGAACTGGACGGCTCCGGCCGGGTCCTGATCGCTCCTGAACTGCGCAACGCTTCCGGTATGACGCGCGATGTGATGCTGCTCGGTCTGGGCGCGCACTTCGAGCTGTGGGACGCCGCTACCCTGGCCAGCCGCGAGGCTGAGGACCTGGCCAAGGGTATGCCGGATGTGTTGAATCAGTTTTCGTTCTGAAAAAGTTATGGAATTCGAACATCGGCCCGTTCTGCTGGAGCCGACGGTGGACGCGTTATTGCTGCCCGACTTCGGCGGCAAGGGCGCGACACGGTCGCATCAGCAGGCCGGGCCGGCTACGGCTACGCGAGCGGAGGACGGCGTCTTCGTCGACGGCACCTTCGGGCGTGGCGGGCACAGCCGCGAACTTTTGGGCCGTCTGGGCAAGGCTGCCAGGCTGGTGGTGTTCGACAAGGACCCGGAGGCGATCGCCGTAGCCAATGCGTTGGCGGCAGCGGACCCGAGGGTCACCGTGGTGCATGGCGGCTTTGCCACCATGGCCGAAGAATTGGAGCAGCTCGGCATCGGCAAGGTCGATGGCGTGATGCTGGATCTGGGCGTTTCCTCGCCTCAGATCGACGATGCCGAGCGCGGTTTCTCGTTCATGCGAGACGGCCCGCTCGATATGCGGATGGACACCACTCGTGGTCCCACGGTGGCGGATTGGCTGGCGCAAGCCAGTGTGGATGAGATGCGGGAGGTCATAGCGGATTATGGCGAAGAACGGTTTGCTTTTCAGGTTGCAAAGGCGATTGCTGCTCGCCGCGCAACAAGGCCGCTGCGCACCACGCTCGAACTTGCCGAGTGCGTCGCCAGCGCCGTCCGCACGCGCGAAAAGGGGCAGCATCCGGCCACACGCACCTTTCAAGCTCTACGGATTTACATCAATCGGGAACTCGAAGAGCTCGCGCGCACCCTCGCGGCAGCTCTAGACCTGCTCGCCCCGGGAGGGAGGTTGGCGGTGATCAGCTTTCATTCGCTTGAAGACCGCATGGTCAAGCAGTGCATCGCGGCAGCGGCTCGTCCGGCTGCCGCGCATGCGCGCCTGCCCCTGCGGGAAAGCGAAATGCCGCAGCCGGTCCTGCGTTCCCTGGGGCGCGTGCTGGCCGAAGACGATGAGGTCTCGGCCAACGCCCGCGCCCGTTCCGCCGTCCTGCGTGTCGCCGAGCGCACCGAAACGCCGCTGCCCGCCGAGGGCGGCTTTGCGTTCGTGAAGATCGGCTCGCTGCCGGGCAGCGACCTGGCTCCTGCGCCGCGCCGCGGCAAGGGGGGGCGTCGCTAATGGGTCGCGTCAACCTGATCGTTGCGGCTTTGCTGATGCTGTCGGCCATTTCCCTGGTCACCAGCCGGTATCAGTCGCGCCAGCTCTTTATTGAGCTGGGCCGCGATCAGGCGCACGCACGCGACCTGGAAACCAGTTGGCGGCGCCTGCAGCTGGACCGCGCCGAACTCGCCCGCAACGCGCGGGTGGACGCGATTGCGCGTGATGGCCTGAAGATGATTTCCATCGTTCCGGACCGCACGCTGTACATGAATCAGGCGCCTGTCTCCGCCAGCGGAGGCGCGCAATGAAACGCATCCCCTTCTTCGACAACCCCGTGCTGCGCGGGCAATTGCCCACGTGGCGCGCGCGCCTGGTGCTGATCCTGCTGTTCGGCGGGTTCACCGTGCTGGCCGGCCGCGCGCTGTTCCTGCAGGGGCTGTCCACCGAATTCCTGCAGCAGCAGGGCGAGCGGCGCTATGAGCGCACGCTGACCCTGGCCGCCACGCGCGGCAAGATCATGGACCGCAATGGCGCGGTGCTGGCCTCCAGCGTGCCGGCGCGCGCCATCTGGGCGATTCCCGAAGACGCCAAACAGGCCACCCCGGCGCAGATGGATACCTTGGCGAAGCTGCTGGAAACGCCCTTGGCCGATCTGCGCCACCGCCTGGTCGACGAAGACAAGAACTTCGTCTACCTGAAGCGCCAGGTCTCGATGGACGTGGCCGACAAGATCAAGCAATTGGGCATGCCGGGCGTGCACCAGCAGCCGGAGACCCGCCGCTACTACCCGGACGGCGACGTGATGGCCCACGTGGTGGGTTTCAACAGCGTCGAGGACCAGGGGCAGGAAGGCGTCGAACTGACGTTCAATCAGCAGTTGTCGGGTCGTCCGGGCAGCCGCCGCGTCATCAAGGACCGGCTGGGCCGCGTGATCGAGGACGTGCAGGCCGTGACCTTGCCGGTGGACGGCCGCGACCTGCGCCTGTCCATCGACACGCGCTTGCAGTATCTGGTATTCAAGGCGTTGAAGGACGCCATGGACAAGCACCAGGCCAAGGGCGCGACCGCCGTGGTCGTGGACGTGCATACGGGCGAGATCCTGGCCCTGGCCAACGTGCCGACCTTCGATCCGAACAAGCGCGAAACCTTCCATGGTTCCAAGCTGCGCAACCAGGCCATTACCGACACCTTCGAGCCCGGCTCGATCATGAAGCCCTTCACCGCCGCGCTGGCGCTGGACCTGGGCCGCATCAGCACCAAGACGCTGTTTGAAACCGGCAATGGCCGCTTCCAGTACCAAGGCAGCACGATCAGCGATGTGAGCCGCAACGGCACGCTGGACGTGGCCGGCGTGTTGCGCAAGTCCAGCAACATCGGCATGACCATGATCTCCGAGAAGCTGGAATCCCGCGAGATGTGGGACCGCTTCACCGAATTGGGCCTGGGCCAGGCGCCCCAGGTGGGATTTCCCGGTGCGGCGCCTGGCCGCCTGCGCCCCTGGGACCGCTGGCGCCTGATCGAAAAGGCCACGATGGCCTACGGCTACGGCCTGTCGGTGTCGCTGCTGCAGGTGGCGCGTGCCTATACCGTTTTCGCCCGCAATGGCGACATGGTGTCGCTGACGCTGGTCAAGCGCGACAGCGACCCTACCAGCGTCAAGATCTACACACCCAAGACCACCGAAATGGTGCGCGGCATGCTGGAAGCGGCTGCTGGCCCCGAAGGCACCAAGGCCGCCCAGGTGCAGGGCTATCGCGTGGCCGGCAAGAGCGGCACGGCGCGCAAGATCGTCGACGGCAAGTACAGCATGCAGCGCTATCGGAGCTCCTACGTGGGCTTCGCTCCGGTGTCGGATCCGAAAATCGTCGTGGCCGTGTCCATCGACGAGCCGACGGTTGGCGGCTATTACGGCGGCGCTATCGCCGCGCCCGTGTTCTCCCAGATCGTGGGGGGGAGCTTGCGGCTGATGGGGGTGCGCCCGGACGCGCCCTTCGAATCCACAATTGTTGCTGGTCTTAAGGAGCCAGGCAGATGAGCGCCAAAGGCTTCCTCTTCAACCCTGTCGCCACGGTTGCCGAAACCGTGGCGTGGTTGCATTCGCGCGTGTCGTTGACCGCGCACCTCAAGCTGGACTCCCGTGATATCGAGCCGGGCGATGTTTTCGTCGCCTGCCCGGGCCTGTCCAGCGACGGACGTCTCTATATAGAGAAGGCGTTGGCGCTGGGCGCCAGCGCGGTGTTGTTCGAAGCCCCCGCCAACGATGCCGTCGCGGCCGTGGCGGACCAGGCCCCGATGCTGCCGGTGACCGGCCTGCGCGCCCTGCTGGGCGAGCTGGCCGACACCTGGTATGGCCGGCCTTCGGCCGAGCTGGCGGTCGTGGCGGTGACTGGCACCAACGGCAAGACCTCATCGGTGCAGTGGATCGCCCACGCGCTGAGCCGCAATGACAAGCCCTGCGGCACCATCGGCACCCTGGGCGCCGTGCTGCCCGACGGGCGCACGCTGGGCGGCGACCTGACCACGCCTGACGTGCTGACCGTGCATCGCACGCTGGCCGCCATGCGCGACGCCGGCGCCAAGGCCGTGGCGATGGAGGCATCCTCCATCGGCATCGAGCAGGGCCGGATGGACGGCGTGCGCGTTGCGCTGGCCGCCTTCACCAATCTGACCCGTGATCATCTGGATTATCACGGCACCATGGAACGGTACGAGGCCGCCAAGGCGCGCCTGTTCCGTTGGCCGGGCCTGACCGCAGCCGTGATCAACGCCGATGACGAAGCCGGACGCCGCCTGATCGCCGATCTGCCTGTCGGCATGGCAATGGGCTACAGCCTGAGCGCCGACCAGGAGATTCCCGCCGGCATGCGCGCGCGCGATCTCCAGGCCACCGCCCAGGGCCAGATTTTCACGCTGGTCTCGCCGCATGGCGAGGCCCAGATCGTGACCCGCCTGCTGGGCGCGCACAACGTGTCGAACCTGTTGCTGGTGGCGGGCGTGCTGTATCAATTGGGCCTGCCGTTTGCACAGATCGCTCGCGAACTGGCCGCGACGGATCCCGTCGACGGCCGCCTGCAGACCGTCGAGCCGGTGGCGCACAGCACCCAGGCCGCCACGGGCCGCGGCGCGCTGGTGGTGGTGGATTATGCGCATACGCCCGACGCGCTGGCGCGGGCACTGTCCGCCCTGCGCGCCGTCGCGACCGCGCGCTCGGGCCGCCTGATCTGCCTGTTCGGTTGCGGCGGCGAGCGCGATCCGGGCAAGCGTCCCGAGATGGGCCGTATCGCCGCGGACCTGGCCGACCACGTGGTCGTGTCCAGCGACAACCCGCGCACCGAATCGCCCGAAGCCATCGTCGAACAGATCCTGGCCGGCATTCCCGACAGCGTGCGCCCCGATGTGCAAGTGGATCGTGCGCGCGCCATCATGCAGACCATCTGGGCGGCTGCGCCCGATGACGTGGTGCTGCTGGCCGGCAAGGGGCATGAGACCTATCAGGACATCGGGGGCGAGAAGCTGCCCTTCGATGACCGCGAATGGGCGCGGCTGGCGCTGCTGGTGCCGCAGGTCAAGGGCGTGTCCACCGACACCCGCCGCATCGGCCAGGGCGAATTGTTCGTGGCACTGGTGGGCGAGAACTTCGACGCTCACAACTATCTGGACCAGGCCGAGGCGCGCGGCGCCTGCGCGGCCGTGGTGGCGCATGCCGTGCCCGATGCCAAGCTGCCGCAACTGGTGCTGGGCGACACGCGCATCGCGCTGATGCGCATCGGCGCCGCCTGGCGTGCGCAGTTCGCGTTGCCCGTGGTGGCGGTGACCGGCAGCAACGGCAAGACCACCACCAAGGAAATGATCTCGGCCATGCTGGCCGAGTGGCAGGGCGAGGCGGGCCGCCTGGCGACCGCCGGCAACCTGAACAACGACATCGGCGTGCCGCTGACTCTGCTGCGTCTGCGGCCGGAGCACCGAGCAGCCGTATTCGAACTGGGCATGAACCACCCCGGCGAGATCGCGCAATTGGCCGCCATCGCCGCGCCCACGGTGGCGCTGGTGACCAACGCCCAGCGCGAACACCAGGAATTCATGCACAGCGTGGAAGCCGTGGCCCATGAGAACGGCGCGGCCATCGCGGCGCTGCCCGAGGATGGCGTCGCGGTTTATCCCGGCGATGAACCCTATTCGGCGATCTGGGACGCCTTGGCCGAGCCGCGCCGCGTGCTGCGCTTCGGCCTGCAGCCCGGCCTGGACGTGTATGCCGAACAGATTCTCGCGGACGTGCATGCCACGCGGTGCCGCGTGGTCACGCCGGTGGGCGTCGCCGACTTGGTGTTGCCGGTGCCGGGCCTGCACAACCTGCGCAACGCCTTGGCGGCCATTGCCAGCGCGATCGCCGCGGGGACGCCGCTGGAAGGCGCGGTGCGCGCCCTGTCCGGTTTCAGCCCGGTCGCGGGCCGCATGCAGCACAAGCATATGAGTGACGGAACGTTGCTCATTGATGACACCTACAATGCCAACCCCGACTCGGTGCGCGTGGCCGTGGACGTGCTGGCCCGCATGGCCGGCAAGCGCGTCCTGGTGCTGGGCGACATGGGCGAGGTCGGGGACAACGGCCCCGCCATGCATGTCGAGGTGGGCAACTACGCGCGCGAGCATGGGCTCGACGCGTTCATCACGCTAGGCGAAGCCAGCCGGGCGGCCGCGGCCGCATTCGGTGTGGGCGCGCACGCCTGCGCATCGGTAGACGAAGTGGTTGCCGCCTTGCGCGGCTTGCGCGCGTCCTGCGTATTGATAAAGGGATCGCGCTTTATGCGCATGGAGCGGGTAGTGACGGCTTTTTCTACGAATGAAGGTGTGACGGCCAAGGGGCAGGGAGAGCAGAATGCTGCTTGAAATCGCCCGCATGCTGTCTGACGATGTGCGCGCGCTGGGGGTGTTCGAATACATCACCTTGCGCGCCGTGCTGGCGTGCGCAACCGCGCTTTTGATCGGCCTGGTGGCCGGTCCGCGCGTGATCCGCAAACTGACCGAGATGAAGATCGGCCAGGCCGTGCGCTCCTACGGCCCGGAAACCCATCTGGTCAAGACCGGCACGCCCACCATGGGCGGCGTGCTGATCCTTATTTCCATCGCCATCAGTACGCTGTTGTGGGCGGACTGGACCAACCGCTTCGTGTGGGTGGTGCTGCTGGTGACCTTCGGCTTCGGCTGGATCGGCTGGATGGACGATTACCGCAAGGTGGTTTATCGCGATCCGGAAGGTATGCCCGCGCGGCAGAAATTCTTCTGGCAGGCGACCATCGGCATCGTGGCCGCGGTGTATCTGGCGTTCGCCGTGTCGGCGCCCGCCAATACCGAACTGTGGCCCCTGTTCAAGGCCTGGGTCGGCAGCGGCTTCACGATGCCTCTGCCGACGCGTGCCGACCTGATCGTTCCGTTCTTCAAGAGCGTGAGCTACCCGCTGGGCGTGCTGGGTTTCGTGGCGCTGACCTGGGCCGTTATCGTCGGCACCAGCAATGCCGTGAACCTGACCGACGGCCTGGACGGCCTGGCCATCATGCCCACCGTCATGGTGGGCAGCGCGCTGGGCATCTTCGCCTACGTGGTCGGCCGCGTGGACTATTCCAAGTATCTGCTGTTCCCCTATATCCCGGGCGCATCGGAATTGATGGTGCTGTGCGCCGCGATCGGCGGTGCCGGCCTGGCATTTTTGTGGTTCAACGCGTATCCGGCGCAGGTCTTCATGGGCGACGTCGGCGCGCTGGCGCTGGGCGGCGCATTGGGCACCATCGCCGTCATCGTGCGCCAGGAAATCGTGCTGTTCATCATGGGCGGCGTGTTCGTGGTCGAGACCCTTTCCGTGATGATCCAGGTGACGTGGTTCAAGTACACCAAGCGACGTTATGGAACAGGTAGACGCATTTTCCGCATGGCCCCGTTGCATCATCACTTTGAAGTGGGTGGCTGGAAAGAAACCCAGGTGGTCGTGCGTTTCTGGATCATCAGCATGATGCTGGTGCTGATCGGCCTCTCTACCTTGAAGTTGCGATGAATACGATGGAAACCTCCCGCGCAGACGCGCCGCTCGTCCTGATCCTCGGATTGGGCGAGACGGGTGTCGCCGCCGCTCGCTGGTGCGCCCGCCTCGGCGCCCGCTTGCGCGTGGCCGACACGCGCGCCGAACCGGGCGGGCTGGCCGCGTTGCGCGAGTCGCTGGCGCAATGCGAAGTGGAATACCGCCTGGGCTGCGATCAGTCCTTCGACACCGCGCTGCTGGATGGCGTGAGCCAACTGGTGCTGAGCCCCGGCCTGGCGCCCGCTCAGCCTCCTGCGGCGGATCTGCTGCGCGAGGCCGAGGCCGGCGGCATCGAGATCGTTGGCGAAATCGAATTGTTTGCGCGCGCGCTGGCCGACCTGGCCGAAACGCGCGAGTACCGGCCGCGCCTTTTGACCGTGACCGGCACCAACGGCAAGACCACCGTCACCGCGCTGACGCGTCAACTGATCGAGGCCAGCGGCCTGTCGGTCGTGGCCGCGGGCAACATCAGCCCCGCGGCGCTGGCCGCGCTGATGGAGGCGCTGGATGCTGAATCGCTGCCGCAAGTCTGGGTGCTGGAGCTGTCCAGCTTCCAGCTGGAAACCACGCGCTCGCTGATGGCCGATGCGGCCGTCGTGCTCAACGTCACCCAGGATCACCTGGACTGGCATGGCAGCATGGAAGCCTACGCCCAGGCCAAGGCCCGCCTGCTGAAGATGGCGCGCGTAGCGATCGTCAATCGTGACGATCCCTACACGGTCGACATGGTCGCCACCTTGAATGCGCTGAACGTGCGCAGCTTTGGCCGCGACATGCCGGAATTGGTCGGCGATATGGGCCTGGAGCTGGGCCAGGGCGTGGCCTGGCTGGCGGCCTGCGAACCGAACGATTTCGATGAACCCGCGCCGCCGGTGCGCCGCAAGAAGGACGCGCCCGAACCCGTGCGCGCCAAGGGCCGCATGAGCCGTCTGATGCCAGTGGACGCCTTGCGCATCCGCGGCATCCATAATGCCTTGAATGCGCTGGCCGCGTTGCAATTGGCCCGCTGCCTGGATCTGGGCTGGGGCGCCATGCTGCGCGCGTTGCGCGAGTACAGCGGCGAACCGCATCGCGCGGCCTTCGTGCGCACCATCGGCGGCGTCGACTACATCAACGACAGCAAGGGCACCAACGTGGGCGCCACCGTGGCTGCGCTGGAAGGCCTGGGTCAGCAGGTCGTGCTGATCGCTGGCGGGCAGGGCAAGGGCCAGGATTTCTCGCCGCTGATTCCGGGGGTGACGCAGCATGCGCGCGCCGTGATGCTGATCGGCCAGGACGGTCCCGAAATCGGCCGCGTGCTGGCGCCGACCGGCGTGCAGTGCGTCGTGGTTGAAACGTTGCGCGATGCGGTGCGCGGCGCCGCCGAACTGGCCCAGCCCGGCGATGCCGTGCTGCTGTCGCCCGCCTGCGCCAGCCTGGACATGTTCCGCAACTATCCGCATCGCGGACAGGTGTTCGTGGAAGAGGTCGAAGACCTGGCCCGCGACCGTGGAGAGGTCGCATGAGCCTGATCGCCGATCTCACCGCCAGCGTCAACGCCGTACGGCCCGGCCGTACCCGCATGCGCAATTTCGATCTGCCGCTGGTCATCGCGGCATCGACCTTGCTGCTGCTCGGCCTGCTGATGGTGTATTCGGCATCGATCGCGCTGGCCGACGGCCCGCGCTACGCGTCCTATGGCCGCTACTACTTCGTGATCCGCCACGGCCTGTTCATCAGTGCCGGGTTGCTTGCCGCCGCCGTAGTGCTGGCGGTGCCGATCCGTGTGTGGCAGCGTCTGGCCGTGCCCCTGTTCGTGGTCGCCAACGTGCTGCTGGTGGCCGTGCTGATTCCCGGCATCGGCCGCGAAGTCAACGGCGCGCACCGCTGGATTCCGCTGGGTCCGCTCAACTTTCAGCCTTCCGAGCTGATGAAGCTGGCCGCGCTGCTCTACGCCGCCGATTACACCGTGCGCAAGCAAGAACATATGCAGGCGTTCGCGCGGGGCTTCCTGCCCATGGCGTTCGCGCTGGCCGGCGTCGGCATGCTGCTGCTGCTCGAGCCCGACCTGGGCGCTTTCATGGTGATCGTGGCGATCGCTATCGGCATCCTGTTCCTGGGCGGCATCAACGGCAAGTACTTCAGCAGCCTGCTGGCGGTGCTGGTCAGCACGTTTCTGATGCTGATCTGGCTGTCGCCGTGGCGCCGCGCACGTCTGTTCGCCTACCTGGATCCCTGGAACGAAGACAATGCCTACGGCAGCGCCTACCAGTTGTCGCATTCGCTGATTGCCCTGGGCCGCGGCGAATGGCTGGGCGTGGGCTTGGGCGCCAGCGTCGAAAAGTTGCACTACCTGCCGGAAGCGCACACCGACTTCCTGATGGCGGTGGTGGGAGAGGAACTGGGTTTTGCCGGCGTGATGCTGGTCATCACCCTGTTCGCCATCATCGTCTACCGCGGATTCGACATCGGCCGCCAGGCCATCGCCATGGAACGCACCTTCGCGGGCCTGGTGGCGCATGGCGTGGCGATGTGGTTCGGCGTGCAGGCCTTCATCAATATGGGTGTCTGCCTGGGCCTGCTGCCCACCAAGGGCCTGACCCTGCCCCTGATGAGCTACGGCGGTTCGGGCGTGGTGATGAACCTGTGCGCCCTGGCCATGTTGATCCGGGTCGACGTGGAAAACCGCATCATGATGCGTGGAGGGCGGGTATGACGGCCTCGCGCACCATCCTGATCATGGCCGGTGGCACCGGCGGACACATCATGCCGGGCCTGGCCGTGGCCGACGTGCTGCGCGAGCGCGGCTGGCGCGTGCTGTGGCTGGGCAATCCCGAAAAGATGGAGGGCCGGCTGGTGCCGCCTCGCGGCATCGAGCTGGTTCCGCTGCGCTTCCAGGGCGTGCGCGGCAAGGGCGCCTCGGCGCTCCTGAAGCTGCCGTTCCTGCTGCTGCGCGCGTTCGGGCAAGCCTGGTCGCGTTTGTCCGACGTGCGGCCCGACGTGGTGCTGGGCATGGGCGGCTACGTGGCTTTCCCGGGTGGCGTCATCGCGGCGCTGCGCGGCACGCCGCTGGTCGTGCATGAACAGAATGCCGTGGCAGGCACCGCGAACAAGTGGCTGGCCCGGATGGCCCGCCGCGTGCTCAGCGGCTTTCCCGGCGTATTACCCAAGGGCGAGGCCATGGGCAATCCGGTGCGCGCGGACTTGTGCGCGCTGCCGGACCCTGCGGTGCGTTACGCCGGCCGCAGCGGTCCGCTGCGGGTGCTGATCGTGGGCGGCAGCCTGGGCGCCCAGGCGCTGAACACGACTTTGCCGCAGGCGCTGGCGCGCCTGCCGCAGGAAAGCCGGCCGGTGGTGGTGCACCAGGCAGGCGAACAACATTTGCCCGCGCTGCAGCAGGCCTACGCCCAGGCGGGCGTGGAAGCCGATTGCCGCGCATTCATCGATGACATGGCGGGCGCCATGGGCGATGCCGACCTGCTGATCTGCCGCGCGGGCGCCATGACGGTGTCCGAAGTGGCCGCGGCCGGTGTCGCGGCGCTGTTCGTGCCGTTCCCGCATGCCATCGATGACCACCAGACCGCCAACGCACGCTTCCTGAGCGACGCGCAGGCCGCCTGGCTGCAGCCGCAGACCGGCCTGACGCCCGAATGGCTGGCGCAGTGGCTGGGCCAGCGCTCCCGACAAGAACTCCAGGCCGTGGCCGAACGGGCCCGCGCGCATGCGCGCCCCGAAGCCGCGGCCCATATCGCCGACGTCTGTGAACAAGCAGCGGGGCGTTCATCATGAAACATAGAATTCAACACATCCATTTCGTAGGCATAGGCGGCTCGGGCATGAGCGGCATTGCCGAGGTGCTGCTCAACCTGGGCTACACCATCAGCGGTTCCGACCTGAACGAGTCGGCGGTGACGCGCCGCCTGGCCGGCCTGGGCATGAAGATCGCGATCGGCCACGTGGCCAGCAATGTCACCGGCGCCGCCGCCATCGTCACGTCCACCGCGGTGGCGGGCGACAACCCCGAGGTAATCGCCGCCCGCGCGGCGCGCATCCCGGTGGTGCCGCGCGCCCTCATGCTGGCCGAGCTGATGCGCCTGAAGCGTGGCATCGCCGTCGCCGGCACGCATGGCAAGACGACCACGACCAGCCTGGTGGCCAGCGTGCTCGCCGCCGGCGATCTGGATCCGACCTTCGTGATCGGCGGCCGTCTGAATTCCGCGGGCGCCAATGCGCGCCTGGGGCAGGGCGACTACATCGTGGTCGAAGCCGACGAATCCGACGCCTCGTTCCTGAACCTGCTGCCGGTGATGGCCATCGTGACCAACATCGATGCCGATCACATGGACACCTACGGGCACGATGTGGCGCGACTGAAGAGCGCTTTCATCGAGTTCACGCAGCGCCTGCCGTTCTACGGCAGCGCCGTGCTGTGCTCGGACGACGCCAATGTGCGCGAAATCATGCCCTTCGTGTCGCGGCCGATCACGACCTACGGCCTGAACGAAGAGGCGCAGGTGCGCGCCTACGAAGTGCAGCCGGCAGGTACGCGCATGCGCTTCAACGTGCAGCGCACGCATCGCGATACCCTGCTGCCGCCGCTGCAGGTCGAACTGAACTTGCCGGGCCTGCACAACGTGCGCAACGCGCTGGCCGCGATCGCCGTGGCGACCGAGCTGGGCGTGGCCGACGAGGCCATCTGCGAGGCATTGTCTTCCTTCCACGGCGTGGGCCGCCGCTTCACGCAAACGGGCGATTTCCCCGTGCCGGCCAACCATGGCGGCGGCACCTTCACGGTGATCGACGACTACGGCCATCACCCGGTGGAAATGGCTGCCACGCTGGCCGCCGCGCGCGGCGCCTGGCCCGACCGCCGCATCGTGCTGGCGTTCCAGCCGCATCGCTACACCCGGACTCGGGATTGTTTTGAAGACTTCGTGCGCGTGCTCGGCACCGCCGATGCCGTGCTGCTGACCGAGGTCTACGCAGCGGGCGAACCGCCTTTGGTGGCGGCGGACGGCCGGGCCTTGTCGCGCGCCTTGCGCGTGGCCGGCAAGGTCGAGCCGGTATTCGTCGAGGACGTGGCGGAGCTGCCGCAGGCCGTGGTGGATTTCGTGCGCGACGGCGATGTGGTGATTGTTATGGGAGCGGGTTCGATCAGCAAGGTCCCCGCCCAAGTTGGAGAACTGGCATGAGCACGCAATTCGGCAAAGTGGGTGTGTTGTACGGCGGCCGTTCCGCCGAGCGCGAAGTGTCCTTGATGTCGGGCGCTGGCGTGCACCAGGCGCTGCTCAGCGCCGGCGTGGACGCGCACCTGTTCGACACGGGCGAGCGCAGCCTGTCCGAGCTGGCGGCCCAAGGCTTCGACCGCGTGTTCATCGCTTTGCATGGCCGCTATGGCGAAGACGGCACCATCCAGGGGGCCTTGGAACTGTTGGGCATTCCCTACACCGGCAGCGGCCCGCTGGCGTCCGCGCTCGCCATGGACAAGACCATGACCAAGCGCGTGTGGTTGCAGCACGGCCTGCCCACGCCCGACTTTGAATTGCTGGACGCGGATACCGAACTGCGCCTGGTGCCGGACCGCCTGAGCCTGCCTCTGATCATCAAGCCGCCGCACGAAGGGTCGACGGTGGGCATTACCAAGGTGGTGGGCTATTCCGACATGAAGGAAGCCTACGCCGCGGCCGCGCGTTTCGACGCCGAAGTGCTGGCCGAGCAGTTCATCACCGGCCGCGAGCTGACCGTGGCGGTGCTGGGCGGCGGCAAGACCGCGCGCGCGCTGCCCGTCATCGAGATCGCCGCGCCTGGCGGCAATTACGACTACGAGCACAAGTACTTCTCCGACGACACGCAGTACTTCTGCCCGGCCACGCTGCCGCCCGAAGTGGCCGCGGAAGTCGCCGAGATCGCGGTCCAGGCTTACCAGGCGCTGGGCTGCGAAGGCTGGGGCCGCGCCGATTTCATCCTCGACCGCGACAACCGGCCGTGGCTGCTTGAAATGAATACCTCGCCTGGCATGACCAGCCATTCACTCGTTCCCATGGCCGCCAAGGCGGTGGGAATCAGCTACGCCGACCTGTGCGTGGCGATCTTGTCCGAGGCCGCGTGCAAAGTGCGCAGCCCGGCCCGCAACGCTTGACCCGGATACTCTGTGTGGAACGACGCTCGCACAACCAACCTGATCGCCAACACGCTGGCCGTGCTGGCGGTTTGCGCCATGCTCGTCGCGGGCGTGGTGTGGGTGGTGCAACGCCCGTTCTTCACGCTCTCGGCCATCGAGCTGGAATCGATGCCGGACACCGAGCTGCACTACGTCTCCACGGGGGCGGTGCGGTCGGCGATCGCGGGCCGCTTCAAGGGCAATTTCTTCACGGTCGACCTGGACGACGCGCGCGAGATCTTCGAGTCGGTGCCGTGGGTCCGGCACGCCACCGTGCGGCGGATCTGGCCCAATGTGCTGCGCGTGCGGATCGAGGAACAGCAGCCTCTGGCGCTGTGGAACGAGAACCAGATGATCAACACCTGGGGCGAAGCGTTCACGGCCAACACGGGCGAGGTGGACGACGAGACCGTGCTGCCGCAGTTCTCCGGTCCGGAGGGTACCGAATCGCTGGTCGTGCAGCGCTACGCCGAACTGGCCCGCTGGTTCGCGCCGCTCGATATGCACGTGACGCAGCTGGATCTGAGTCCGCGCTACGCCTGGCGCGTGGTGCTGTCCAACGGCATGTCGCTGGACCTGGGCCGCGATCCGGGCGCCGATGCGCCGGACCCGCATGGCCTGCCGGGCGCTCTGCCGTTCGCGGCCCGCATTCAACGTTTTGTGCAGGCGTGGCCCGCCGTGTCGGGGCGCCTGGAAGGGCGCACCGTGACGCAGGCCGACCTGCGCTATCCCAATGGTTTCGCCCTGGCGCTGGCTCCGTTGCCGCCGTCGGAAACCAAATCCAAATCCATACCGAAACCTCCCAAGAAACGCTAACGCCATGACCCGTGACATCAAGGACCTTATCGTCGCCCTCGATATCGGCACCAGCAAGGTGGTGGCTGTGGTGGCTGAAATTTTGCCTGAAGGGCGATTCGAAGTGCTTGGCCTGGGCCAGCACGAATCGCGCGGCATGCGCAAGGGCGTGGTCGTCAATATCGAGACCACAGTGAATTCCATCCAGCGCGCGCTTGAAGAAGCCGAGCTGATGGCAGATTGCAAGATTCGCGACGTCTACACCGGCATTGCCGGCAGCCATATCCGCAGCTTCAATTCCAGCGGCATGGTCGCCGTGAAGGACAAGGAAGTCACCGCCACCGACGTTGCCCGCGTCATCGAGACCGCCAAGGCGGTGAACATCCCGACCGACCAGCAGGTGCTGCACGTGCTGACGCAGGAGTTCATCGTCGATGGCCAGGAAGACATCCGCGAGCCCATCGGCATGAGCGGCCTGCGCCTGGAAGTGCGCGTGCACATCGTGACGGGCGCGGTCAGCGCCGCCCAGAACATCGTGAAGTGCGTGCGCCGCTGCGGCCTGGAAGTGCAAGACCTGATCCTGCAGCCCCTGGCGTCCAGCCTGGCCGTGCTCACCGCCGATGAAAAGGAACTGGGCGTGGTGCTGGTCGACATCGGCGGCGGCACCACCGACGTTGCCATCTTTACCGGCGGCGCGATCCGCCACACCGCCGTGCTGCCCATTGCCGGCGACCAGATCACCAACGACATCGCCGCGATGCTGCGCACGCCCACGCCCGATGCCGAGGAAATCAAGCTGCGTTACGGCGTGGCCAAGCAGGTGCTGGCCAGCCCGGACGAGTCCGTGGAAGTGCCGGGCCTGGGCGACCGCGGCCCACGCCAGGTCAAGCGCCAGGCGCTGGGCGCCGTGATCGAACCGCGCGTGGAAGAACTGTTCACGCTGGTGCAGCAGGTCGTGCGCGATTCCGGCTACGAAGACCTGCTGGCGTCCGGCGTGGTCCTGACCGGCGGCTCGGCCCAACTGCCCGGCATGATCGAACTGGCCGAGGACGTGTTCCTCAAGCCGGTGCGCGTGGCGGTGCCCGAATACGAAGGCAGCCTGGCCGACGTGATGCGCAATCCGCGCTTCTCGACGGTGATGGGCTTGTTGCAGGAAGCAAGAATGCAGCGCGTGCGCGGCCGCAAGGTCGCCGCCCAGACCGGCAATTTCAAGAGCCTGCTGGCGCGCATGAAGGAATGGTTCATGAACTGAGTTTCAAGGGGCAGGTTGGGGCCTGTCCTTGGTGCGGTCAGCGGCGGTAATGCGGACTGGGCCAGAAGAGGGGAGGCGCTTCAAACCCGTTGCGGGCCCGTCCGGCGACGAGTTTGAGGCGATTCACAAAACATAGGTTGGTTGGGGAATTTTTGTGATTTGCGAAATCGGACTTGTGAGGGAGTCATCATGATGAACTTTGAGATGCTTGAGAACAACACCAAAGGGACCGTTATCAAGGTCGTTGGTGTGGGCGGTGCGGGCGGCAATGCCGTCGCGCACATGATTCGCAGCGGTGTGCACGGGGTGGATTTCATCTGCGCCAACACCGATGCGCAGGCACTGGCGGCGACCAACGCCCCGGTGCAGATCCGTCTGGGCCGCACCGGCCTGGGCGCGGGCGCCAAGCCCGAGCAGGGACGCGCATCGGCTGAAACCGCGCGCGAGGAGATCCGTGCCGCGCTGAACGGCGCGCACATGGTCTTCATCACCGCCGGCATGGGCGGTGGCACCGGCACCGGCGCAGGTCCGGTCGTGGCCGAAGTCGCCAAGGAACTGGGCATCCTGACCGTGGGCGTGGTCACCAAGCCTTTCACCTTCGAAGGCAACAAGCGCCTGAAGATGGCCGAGGACGGTATCTCGGAACTGGCCAAGCACGTGCATTCGCTCATCGTGGTACTCAACGAGAACCTCTATGAACTGATGGACGAGGACGCGACGCAGGAAGACTGCTTCCGTTCGGCCGACGACATCCTGCACAACGCTTGCGCGGGCATCGCCGAAATCATCAACGTCGAAGGCAACGTCAACGTCGACTTCGAAGACGTCAAGACGATCATGGGCGAGCAGGGCCAGGCCATGATGGGCACGGCGTCGGCTTCGGGCGCGGACCGCGCCCGGGTGGCCGCCGAGCACGCCATTGCTTGCCCGCTGCTGGAAGGCGTGGACCTGAACGGCGCTCGTGGCGTGCTGGTCAACATTACCGCCAGCCGCTCGCTGAAGATGCGCGAAACGCGCGAAATCATGGAAACGATCCGCAGCTATGCTTCGGACGACGCGACCGTGATCTTCGGCACCGCCTACGACGAATCCATGGGCGAAAACCTGCGCGTGACCGTGGTGGCAACTGGCCTGGGCCGTGCGCAAGCGCGTCCGCAGCTGGTGCAGAACACCGCTGAAGTGCTGCGTACCGGCACCGACAACATGCCCATGGGCACGATGCCGGCTGGCGGTCAAGGCGATTACCGCAACCTGGACATGCCGTCTGTCATGCGCAACCCGCGCAGCCAGGCGTCGGCCCAGGTGCGTGCTCTGGAAAGCTCGGGCATGGATCATTTCGACATCCCGGCATTCCTGCGCAAGCAAGCGGATTGAACCTAGGAGCCGATTTCTGGCTCTAATTGCACTCCCTCATCTCCGGCCTGCCTGTCCCCACAGGCAAGCCGGAGGCAGAGCGGTCCGTGTTTCCCTTGCACGGTTTCAATAAGGGACGGAGGTATCGGTCGATCCGGACGCCAAATGGCGCCAGGGATCGGACAGAGTTACAATACGTCAGTTACGCCGGCAATCTGCTCGTCTTCTTGCCGGCTTCCTGGCTCAAAACACCCAAGTCTCATGTTCCGACAGCGCAGCATTCAGAATCTCGTCCGCACGACAGGCGTCGGCGTCCACTCCGGA
Organism: Achromobacter sp. SD115; assembly: GCF_017355315.1. Classification (NCBI taxonomy): domain Bacteria; kingdom Pseudomonadati; phylum Pseudomonadota; class Betaproteobacteria; order Burkholderiales; family Alcaligenaceae; genus Achromobacter; species Achromobacter sp. SD115. Next base: position 24,253 of record NZ_JADIJM010000024.1, read on the forward strand.
CGGCGGGTCGAGCTCACCTTGCGCCCGGCACAACCGAATACGGGCATCGTGTTCCATCGCGTCGATCTGCCGCAGGTCGTGGATCTGCCCGCGCAGGCCACCGGCGTGGGCGATACGCGCATGGCATCGGTGCTGCAGCAGGGCAATGTCCGCGTGTCCACGGTGGAACACCTGATGTCGGCGCTGGCCGGCCTGGGTATCGACAACCTGCATATCGACCTCACTGCCGAAGAAGTCCCCATCATGGACGGCAGTGCGGCCACGTTTGTCTATCTGCTGCGCTCGGCGGGCATTGTTGAGCAGAACGCGCCCAAGCAATTCATCCGCGTGTTGAAGCCGGTGGAAGTGCGCGAAGGCGAAGGCCGCAACGAGAAATGGGCCCGCCTCGAACCCCATGAGGGCTACGCGCTGGCGTTCTCGATCGATTTCCGCCACCCCGCCATCGACTCCACGGCCAATTTCGCCGAGATCGATTTCGCCACGCACTCGTATGTGCGTGAAATCGCTCGCGCGCGCACCTTCGGTTTCGTCAATGAAGTCGAGGCCTTGCGCTCCATGGGCCTGGCCCGCGGCGGCAGCCTGGACAACGCCATCGTCATGGACGAGTACCGCGTGCTCAATAGCGACGGACTGCGCTACGACGACGAATTTGTAAAACACAAGATCCTGGACGCCATCGGCGACCTGTATCTGCTGGGCAAGCCCCTGGTGGCGCGCTACGTCGCGTGCAAGTCCGGCCACGGCCTGAACAACCAGCTAGCCCGTGCGCTGCTGGAGCAGCGCGACGCCTGGGAACTGATTACCTACGAATCGCAGGCTGAAGCGCCACAGGCGTTCCGCCAAGAGTGGCAACTGGCCTAGAGCCAGGCCCACTCCCTACCCGCTGACGCGGGCCCCCTCCAGGGGCGACGTCTGCGGACCGGCAAAGCCGGCTCCGCGACGTCCGCGCTATCATCTTGCGCGGCTAGGTCCCTGAGGACTCCCAGAGGATGTGACGGTCGTCATCCTCTAGCGCTTAAGGCGCAAACCGGCGGCAAACCATAGGATGGATCCGTCCGAGAACTTGGTTTCGCTTCGTTTCCGGGAGGCCCGGATCACGGACAACCCGGCTGGCTTCAGCTACTCTTGTGGTGCTTCAGCAGCTTGGCGACCGCGTCGGCCAGAGGGCCTGGCCGCAGGTTGTCGTGCAGGGTCTCGAACGCGCCCAGGGCGGTGTCGCCCAGTGGTTGCGCCTCTTTGGGAGGGCGCGGCTGACGGGCGCCGGGTTTGGGCAAACCCGCTTGTACCTTGACGGCGATTTCGTTAAGGTTCCAGCCTTGGTCTGCCAAGGTCCGCGCGATGCGCGGTGCCAATTGACGCATCTTGGCCGCATGCGCGGCACTCGGCACCACCAGGTGCAGGCACTGGTTTTCCAGCTTGCCCACCTGGCATACGGCGCCCAGCGGGGCGGGCAGAACCGCCGCCACCGCGTACTGGATTTGCAAGTGCTTGCGGGCGGTCGCCAGAACGCCGGCGCCCCGCATGTCATGACCCAGCCATCCCAGGGCGGTATCTTCTTTCCGCCGGCTGGAACTGGAACGTTGACGGTATGAAGTGGGTCTATTCATGCCGGCTCTAAGAATTAGGAAGCAAACCTTGAAAATCGTGATTATGCACGCCCGCGACGGGCGGGACGGGCATTTCACCCTGGGCGGCGCGCGCCTCGCGCTGTTTCTGGGGGGCGCCTTGATCACGGCCGCCATCTTTGGCGCCGCGTTACAACGATACATTACTCCGATCCTGCCGGCCGTACATACCGTGGGTTGGCCCCTGGCGGGCCAGCCTGGCCGCGATGCCGATTTCCTGCGTGGAAACATGAATCTGCTGGCCGCCAAGGTGGGGGCGCTGCAGGCCAAGCTGGTAAGCATCGACGGCCTGGGCCAGCGCGTGGCCAAGGTGGCCGGCGTGGCTTACACCGATCCCGAGCTGGCCAAGCAACTGGCGGTGGCGCAGCCCGAGGCGCTGACCCAGCCCGAAGCCACCCAGGTCATGGACGATCTGTTCACCGACCACCCGCCGCCCAGCGCGGCTTCGGCCGAGGCGCTGGGCCGCCAACTCGACGAGATCCAGGCCAGGCTGGCCCAGCAGTCGGACAACCTGAAGCTGCTGGACGCGGCGTTGACCAAGCGGTCGGCGGATCAGGCGCGCATGCCGACCGCCATGCCGATCACCGATTATCCCTATCTGAGCTCGTCGTACGGCTGGCGCCGCAACCCCGTGACCGGCCGCAGCGCCATGCACGAGGGCCTGGATTTCGCCGCGCCTCCGGGTACGCCCATCCTGGCGGCCTCGGGCGGGGTGGTGCTGGAGTCCAAGTTCCAGCCGGGTTACGGCAATATGGTCGAGATCGATCATGGGGACGGCCTGATTACCCGTTACGCCCACGCTTCCTCCCTGATGGTGAAGCAGGGGCAGCTGGTCGAACGCGGCCAGCAGGTGGCCCGCGTAGGCAGTTCCGGCCGTTCCACCGGCCCGCATCTGCACTTCGAGGTCCGCCTGGCCGGGCAGCCGCTGGACCCGCGCCTGTTCCTGGGACCGCATCAGACCGCGCCGCCTTCCGCGGTGGCCCACGCCGGGCAGTGAACCTGGGCGGTCCGCGCCGGTCAAACCGGCCGGCAGTGCTACCCTGTCCATAGGTTCAGGCTATTGCGCTCCAGGTGCGTTAAACTGGTTCGTTTTCCAGCGGACCCCCGCTCAACCAATAACATCAAGTCACGGGTGACGCTGCTCCGGCCTTTTGCAGGCGCGGCGTGGCTCGTGCGGCCGACATACGCATGGTTTCTCTGCTCAAAAAACTCATAGGCAGCCGCAACGACCGGCTGCTTAAGCAGTATCGCAAGCTGGTAACCCAGATCAATGGGCTTGAACCCAAGATCTCCGCGCTCTCCGATGCGGAGCTGGCGGCCAAAACCGAGGAATTCCGTTCCCGCCACGCCCAGGGCACCTCCCTGGACGATCTGCTGCCCGAAGCGTTCGCGGTTGTGCGCGAAGCGGGCAAGCGGGTGTTCGGCATGCGCCACTTCGACGTGCAGATGTTGGGCGGCATCGCCCTGCACAGCGGCAAGATCGCTGAAATGCGCACGGGCGAAGGCAAGACGCTCATGGCGACCTTGCCGGTCTACCTGAATGCGATCGCCGGCAAGGGCGTGCACGTAGTCACGGTGAACGACTACCTGGCCCGCCGCGACGCCGAATGGATGGGACGCCTGTACCACTTCCTGGGCCTGAGCACGGGCGTGGTCGTGCCGCAGCAGCCCAACGAGGAAAAGAAGGCGGCGTATCTCGCCGACATCACCTACGGCACCAACAACGAATTCGGCTTCGACTACCTGCGCGACAACATGGAATACCGTGTTGAAGACCGCCGCCAGCGCGGTCTGTTCTACGCCATCGTCGACGAAGTGGACTCGATCCTGATCGACGAGGCCCGCACGCCGCTGATCATCTCCGGCCAGGCCGAAGACCACACCGAGCTCTACGTCCGCATGAACGCGGTGCCGCCGCTGCTCAAGCGCATGGCCCACGAGCCCAAGCCGCAGGAGCCGGAACCCGAAGGCGACTACTGGGTCGACGAAAAGAGCCAGCAGGTCTATCTGTCCGAAGCCGGGCACGAAAACGCCGAAGGCATCCTGTCGCGCCTGGGCATCCTGCCCGAGGGCGAATCGCTGTACGACCCGCGCCATATCGCGCTGATGCACCACCTGATGGTGGCGCTGCGCGCCAACACGCTGTTCTTCCGTGACCAGCAGTACGTGGTGCAGGATGGCGAAGTGGTGATCGTCGACGAATTCACCGGCCGCCTGATGGTGGGCCGCCGCTGGTCCGATGGCCTGCACCAGGCGGTCGAGGCCAAGGAAGGCGTGAAGATCCAGCACGAGAACCAGACGCTGGCGTCGATCACGTTCCAGAACTACTTCCGCATGTACGAAAAGCTGTCCGGCATGACCGGCACGGCCGATACGGAAGCCTACGAATTCCAGGAAATCTACGGGCTCGAAACGGTCATCATCCCGACCAACAAGCCCATGGTCCGCAAGGACCAGAACGACCAGGTCTTCAAGACCGACGGCGAAAAGTACAACGCCATTCTCGAAGACATCCGCGACTGCCACGAACGCGGCCAGCCGGTGCTGGTGGGCACCACCAGCATCGAAAACTCCGAGCTGCTGTCGGGCCTGCTGAAGAAGGCCAAGCTGCCGCACGAAGTGCTGAACGCCAAGCAGCACGCCCGCGAAGCCGAAATCGTCGCCGAAGCCGGCAAGCCTGGCCACATCACCATCGCCACCAACATGGCGGGCCGCGGCACCGACATCGTGCTGGGCGGCAGCGTCGACAAGCAGGTCGACCTGATCCGCGCCGACGAGTCGCTGTCCGAAGCCGAAAAGGACGCCCGCATCGCGAAGGTGCGCGCCGACTGGAAGCCGCTGAACGAGCAGGTCAAGGCCGCCGGCGGCCTGCGCATCATCGGCACCGAACGCCACGAATCGCGCCGTATCGACAACCAGCTGCGCGGCCGTGCCGGCCGCCAGGGCGATCCGGGTTCGTCGCGCTTCTATCTGTCGCTGGAAGACTCGCTGATGCGCATCTTCGCGGGCGACCGCGTGCGCGCCATCATGGAACGCCTGAAGCTGCCCGAGGGCGAGCCCATCGAGGCCGGCATGGTGACGCGTTCGATCGAGACCGCGCAGCGCAAGGTGGAAGGCCGCAACTTCGACATCCGCAAGCAATTGCTGGAGTACGACGACGTCGCCAACGACCAGCGCAAGGTGCTGTATTCGCAGCGCAATGACGTGCTGGAAGCCGCCAGCGTGGGCGCCACCGTGCAGAACCTGCGCGACGCCGCCGTGGCCGAAATGGTCAACACCTACGTGCCGCCGGAATCGGTGGAAGAACAGTGGGACGTGCCGGCGCTGCAAAAGGCGCTGGAAGCCGACTGGCACGTGCAGTTGCCGCTGACCGAAATGCTGGAAAAGGAAGCCAGCCTGACCGACGACGACCTGCGCGAGCGCGTCGTGAGCGCGGCACGCGACGCCTACCAGGCCAAGGTCGACCAGGTGGGCACGGAATCGTGGTCGCAGTTCGAGCGTTCGATCATGCTGCAGGCGATCGACACGCATTGGCGCGAGCACCTGTCGGCGCTGGATTACCTGCGCCAGGGCATCCACCTGCGCGGCTATGCGCAGAAGAACCCCAAGCAGGAATACAAGCGCGAAGCCTTCGAACTGTTCTCGGGCATGCTGGACCGCATCCGCGACGACGTGGTCCGGGTGCTGATGACGGTGCGCGTGCAGTCGCAGGAACAGGTCGAACAGGCCGAGGCCGAAGCGGCGCAGCCGCACGTGCAGAACGTGCAGTACCACCATTCCGATTACGACGAAGCGCTGGCCCAGTCCGAACCGGAAAGCGGCGCGCAACCCGTGCGCAATGCCTTGCCCAAGGTCGGCCGCAACGACCCGTGCCCTTGCGGCAGCGGCAAGAAGTACAAGCAGTGCCACGGCAAGCTCGTCTGAGCCAGGAGCCATCATGCTGCATTCCGTCGGCCGCACTGAATTCGACCATGCCGTGGTCATGGTGCGCGACCGGCTGGATGCGCTGGCCCCGCATTTCGAACGCCAGGGGTTCCACCTCAGCGACAAGGCGGTGCACAACCTGGGGTCGTGCAACCGGCTGATCGTGCTGGAAGGCACGTATGTCGAATTGCTGGGCTGGCCGCCCGGCGCGCCGCCCGCCCGCAAGGAAATCGCCGATTCGCCGTTCGGGCTGGAGGCCCTGGTGTTCCGCACCTATGATGCCGAAGCCACTCGCGAGCGCCTGCTGGCGGCTGGGTTTGCCGTCAATCCGGTCCAGGAACTGAGCCGTCCCGCCATGCTGGACGGCCAGGAAGTCCAGGCCCGTTTCCATACCGTGCGCTTTGCCGAGCAGCCCTTGCCCGGCATCCGCATGTATTTCTGCCGCCATCTGACGCCCGAGTGCGTGTGGTCGCCAGAACTCATGGCGCACCCCAACGGCGCGCGCAGCCTGGTGCGCATCGATGCCCGGGCGCAGGATGCACGCGCGGTCGCCCAGCGGCTGGCGCTGGTGGCTGGCGTGGATGCCGAGGCCGCAAACGCCGGCTGGGACGTGCCGCTGGCGAATCTGCGCATCCACGTGAGCCAGGATGCGGCAGCGGCAGTACCCGCGCTCTCGACGCTGACCCTGGAAAACAAGGACGGCGCCCACTACACGCTGGACACCGGCCTGTAAGCGCCAGGCGGCAGGCGCCGCCGCAGGAACGAATGGCCCGCAACGCCCGCGTTGCGGGCTTTTTTTCGCCCTGCGTTCGCCTCATCCAGGGGGGGACAGGGAGCCCGGCTTACGGGGAAACCCGGGTTGTTGCTTCAAGTGTATGCACTTTAGTATGCATTTCATTCCCGGCCATCCAACCGGGCGCAGGTGAGCAGGCATGACTCCATCCTCAATCGCAATCCGGCCCGCGGCGCGCACCAAGGAAGCGCAGGCGGAGCTGTATAACGCGGTCAAGGCGATGGCAGTGCGCTTTGACTTCAAGCCCGGCGAACGCATCAACGAGGTGGAGTTGGCCCGCAGGCTGAACGTCAGCCGCACGCCGCTGCGCGAAGTCCTGAACCAGCTGATGGTCGAAGGTTTTCTGACCCGCTCGGTCAACCGCGGTTTCATTGCCCGCCTGCTCGACGCCAAACAGATCCACAGTCTTTACGAGTACCGCGCCGTGCTGGAGGCTGGCATCGTGCGCGCGGCCTGCGAGCGCGCCAGCGACGAAGAACTGGCCAGCCTGCGGGAGTTCGTCGAGCGGTCCCGCGACCTGCCCGAGGACAGCGATGCCACCCGTCTGCTGGAACTTGATGAGGCTTTCCATCTGACGCTGGCGCGCTACTCGCGCAACGAGGAGTTCGTGCGCGCGCTGGAAAGCGTCAACGCCCGCATCCACTTCGTGCGCTGGATCGACATGCAGCAGGGGCGCCGCAGCCACACGCAGAGCGAGCATCTGCGCATTGTCGAAGCTCTGGAACGGCGCGACCTCGATGCCTTGCCGGGTCTGATGGGCGCGCACATCGGCCGCCGTCTGGACCAGATCACCGACGTCATACGCACCGGTTTTTCCACGATCTACATGCGGGACCAGGCCGAACCCGCCACGGCAGCGCCGGCCAACACCATACAAGCAGGGGAAAAGCTATGAATCACGGGATCAAGCGCGGACTGGCTGCGCTATGCATGCTGTCCGCCACGGCAGGCGCATTCGTCACGTCGCCGGCCACCGCCGCAGAGGAACGGCCGCTGATACTGGTCGTGCCGTATCCCCCTGGAGGCAGTACCGACATCCTGGCGCGCATCCTGCAGCCGCGCCTGTCGCAGCAATTGGGTGGTCGCGCGGTGGTGGTCGAAAACCGGCCGGGGGCGGCCAGCCAGATCGCCACCGCCTTCGTGGCGCGCGCCGAACCCGACGGCAACACCTTGCTGGTCAGCTTCGACAACCACGGCATCAATCCCGCTGTGAAGCCCAAGCTGCCCTACGACACGTTCAAGGACTTTGTCGCCATTTCACAGACGGTGCGCTTCCCGTTGGTGCTGGGCGCCAATCCCAGCGTGCCTGGGGACAACTTGAAGGAATTCCTGGCCGCCGCCGCCAAGCAACCGCCCAACAAGTTCAACTATGCCTCTACCGGCGTGGGTTCGCTGAACCATCTGGCGCCTGAAGAGCTCAAGCGCCTGTCGAAGGTCGAGCTGCTGCATGTGCCTTACGGCGGCGGCGGACCGGCGATCCAGGCGGTGGTGGGCGGCCAGGCCAGCATGACCTGGCTGAGCTTCGCGGCCCTGCGCGGCCAGATCCAGGCCGGCAAGATCAAGCCGCTGGCGGTGGCGGGCGACAAGCGCCTGGCCGATCTGCCTAACGTCCCGACGGTGGCGGAATCGGGTTTCCCCGGCTTTGTCGCCTATTCCTGGAGCGGCATGTTCGCGCCCAAGGGTACGCCGGACGCAACGGTGAAAAAGCTGACTGCCGATTTCAAGGCCGTGTTGGCCGATCCGGAAATCCGCAAGAAGGTCACGGATGCGGGCTTCGAGATCGTGGCCTCCGACGGCCCGGCGCTGGACGCCTACGTGAAGTCCGAATACGACCGTTGGAGCGCCTTCATCAAGAGCAGCAACATCAATCTGGACAACTGAACCACGCGTGGCCGGCGCAATACCGTCCGGCCACTGCGCGTGCAACACAAGTGGAGATGACATGGAAAACATGACCGGCGCCGAAGCTATGGTGCGCATGTTGCAGCACAACGGCGTCAAGCACATTTTCGGCCTGTGCGGCGATACCAGCCTGCCGTTCTACGATGCGCTGTACCGGCTGGACCACGGCATGCAGCACATCCTGACGCGCGATGAGCGCAGCGCCGGCTACATGGCGGACGCCTATGCCCGCGTGACCGGCAAGGTCGGCGTGTGCGAAGGCCCCAGCGGCGGCGGCGCAACCTATCTGCTGCCCGGCCTGGTGGAGGCCAACGAATCGTCTATTCCGGTGCTGGGCATTACCTCGGACGTGGCGGTGGGCTCGCGCGGCAAGTATCCGCTGACCGAACTGGACCAGGAAGCGCTGTACCGCCCGCTGACCAAATGGAACCGCACCATCGACCGCGCGGATCAGATTCCCGGCATGGTGCGCGCGGCCTTCCGCGCCATGACGACCGGCAAGCCCGGCGCCGCCCATCTGTGCTTTCCGTATGACGTGATGAAGCAGCAGGTGGACGCGTCCGATGTCTGGGCCCAACCCGAGCACGGACGGTTTCCGGCCATGCGCTACGCGCCGGATCCGCTGGACGTCGCGCGCGCCGCGCAGCGGCTGGTCAGCGCGCGTGCGCCGGTGATCATCTGTGGCGGCGGCGTGGTCATCGCCGGCGCCAGCGGCGCCTTGCAGGAATTGGCCGAATCGCTCAAAGCCGCGGTTTGCGTGACCGTGAGCGGGCAGGGCAGCCTGGCCGACAACCATCCCCTAAATGCGGGCGTGGTCGGCTCCAACGGCGGCGTGATGGCGACGCGCGATGTGGTGGCCGCGGCCGACGTGGTGCTGTTCGTCGGCTGCCGCGCGGGTTCGACCTCCACCGAGCACTGGCGCTTCCCCAACCGCGACGTGCCCATCTTGCATATCGACATCGATCCCATGGTGATCGGCGCCAACTACCTGACCGAAGTCGGCATGGTGGGCGACGCCAAGCTGGCGCTGGAGGCCCTGGGCGTGGAGGTCGCGGCGCGCCTGGCGCACCGTCCGGCGGATGCCGCCGACGGGGCGGTGCTGGCTGGCCGCGCCAAGGAGGCTCGCCGGGCGCAGCTGGAGCCGCTGGCCCACAGCCTGGACGCACCCATCCGCCCGGAGCGCGTGGTGCAGTCCCTGAACCGCCTGTTGCCGGATGACGCGGTGGTCTGCGCCGACCCCGGCACGCCTTGCCCGTATTTCTCCGCCTACTACGACGTGTCGCGCCCCGGCCGTCATTTCATCACCAACCGCGCGCATGGCGCGCTGGGCTTCTCCATGTCGGCCGCGCTGGGCGCCTGGGTTGGCCGGCCGCAGTCCAAGTGCGTGTCGGTGATGGGCGACGGCAGCTTCGGCTTCACCGTGGGCGAACTGGAAACCATCGTGCGGCACAAGGCGCCGCTGCTGATGGTGGTGTTCTCGAACTCGGTCTATGGCTGGATCAAGGCCAGCCAGAAGGCGGGCTACGACAAGCGCTACTACAGCGTGGACTTCAACCGCACCGACCATGCCCGCATCGCCGAAGCTTATGGCGTCAAGGCCTGGCGGGTGGAGGATCCGGCCAAGCTGGATGCCGCCATCAAGGCAGCAATGGAGCATGACGGCCCGGCGCTGATCGACGTGGTGGCGCAGCCCTTGCAGGATGCGGCGGCGCCGGTCAGCCAGTGGATGGGCTGACACGGCAGTCCTATACTGGTCCGCTTTGGCGGAGCGCTCCGCCAAAGCGCAATGACAGGAGAGTCGGGCATGGATCTGGGGATCGGCGGCAAGACGGCACTGGTATTCGGCGGTAGCCGCGGCATGGGTCGGGCGTGCGCTCTGCAATTGGCGCGGGAAGGCGTGGCTGTCACGATAGCCGCCCGCAACCCCGCCACGCTGGAGCAGGCGGCGGCCGAGATATCGCATGAAACCGGGATCGGGGTGGGCTGGGTGTCGGCCGACCTGACGCAGGCGCAAGGCCGGGACGCGGCCATGGCCGCCTGTCCGCATCCCGACATCCTGATCAACAATGCGGACGGCCCGCTGCCGGGCGACTTCCGCCACTGGAGCCATGACGACTGGATTGCCGCGCTGGACGCCATGATGCTGGGTCCCATCGACATGATCCGCCGGGTGGTGGACGGGATGATGGAGCGGCGCTTCGGGCGCATCGTGAACATCGTGTCGCGCAGCGTCAAGGCGCCGCACGCCGAGCTTGGCCTGTCCAATGGCGCGCGCTCGGGCCTGATCGGCTTCGTCAGCGGGCTGGCCCGCCAGACCGTGCGCCATAACGTCACGATCAACAACCTGCTGCCTGGCGCCTTCGCCACGGATGCGCAGGTCAGGCACATACAAGGCATGCTGGAACAGTCCGGCGGCAAGAGCTTCGAGCAGCTGTGGGACGAGCGCGGACGCGCCAATCCGGCCGGCCGCTACGGCCAGCCCGAGGAACTGGGCGCGCTGTGCGCCTATGTCTGTTCCGCGCAGGCCGGCTACATGACGGCGCAGAACATCCTGATCGACGGTGGCGGCTACCCCGGGACCTACTGAAGTCCGGCGCCCGGGGGGCGCAAGCTGGACGCGGGCAGGCGGAACAGGCAACATTGGGGCCGATCCAGCCGAGGAAACCCATGGACCAGACGGACATCAAGATACTGGCCTTGCTGCAGAAGGACGCCACCTGTTCGGTCGCCGAAATCGCCGAGCAGGTGCACCTGTCCGTCACGCCCTGCTGGCGTCGCATCCAGAAGCTGAAGGATGACGGCGTCATCGCCCGCAATGCCATCTTGCTGGATCCCTGCGCGCTGGGCCTGAACCTGACGGTCTTCGTGTCCATCAAGACCAGCCAGCACAACGAGAAATGGACCCAGAGCCTGATCAACGCCGTGATGGCCCTGCCCAACGTGGTGGAGTTCCACCGCATGGCGGGCGACGTCGATTATCTGCTCAAGGTCGTGGTCGAGGACATGGCGGCCTATGACCGCTTCTATCGGCGCCTGATCGGCGCCGTGGACCTGCTGGACGTCAGCGCCAGCTTCTCGATGGAAGTCATCAAAAGCACCACCGAATTGCCGCTGGACGCGGTGTAGGCGGGCGCGCGCAATTTTTTTTCCATGGTGGGGGCTGCCGGGGATGCAAATTCCATTCGGCCCGCTGGCCAGACCCCATCACGCAATTCTTTTGCGCAGGCTACGGCGTAGGATATCCGCACTCCCATCATGGGATGAATCGGGATATCAGAGGACCCTATGTCGTTGGCAGTACCCGCCGGCTGCGCCGGTACGGAAACTTCGCGGCGCGCGCTTTCGGTGGATGACCTGCTGGTCGGCTGGAACGGCGTCGACGATCTGTGGGTGTTCGCCTACGGATCCCTGATATGGCATCCCGGTTTCGCCTGGCGTGAACGGCGGCTGGCGACGGTGCGCGGCTACCACCGGTCCCTGTGCCTGTGGTCGCACGATCATCGCGGTTCGCCCGACAATCCCGGCCTGGTGTTCGGCCTGGACCGCGGCGGCTGCTGCCGCGGCGTGGCTTTCCAGATCGCCGCCGGCGACGTGCCCGCGGTATTCCAGGCGCTGTGGCGCCGCGAGATGGTCACGGGCGCCTACGCGCCGCGCTGGCTCACCTGCCATACCGAAGCCGCGCCGGTGCGCGGCCTGGTATTCCTGTTGAACCGGGCCTGCCAGGAGTATGCGGCCGGCCTCAGCGACGATCGCCTGCTGGCGTCGGTGCGCAATGCCGTCGGCCATTCGGGGCCATGCCTGGACTATGTCGTGGAGACCGAGCGCGCCCTGCGTGCGCACGGTATCGATGATTGGCGCCTGGGCGATCTGGTGCGCAGGCTGGGCCAGGCCTTCTGAGGCCTGCGAGCGCTTCAGAAGCTCCAGCGGCCGAACATGAACAGCACGTTGCCCGCGCCGGCGGAACCCGGGATATAGGTCGCGTACAGCATCGCGTCCTTGTAGCCCGCGCTGACCAGCGGCAGGATGCCCGGAAACGGCACATAGCTCATGATGTCGTGGCGCGCCGTCAGGAAGACGGTATAGCCCGCGCCCAGGCGGAAGTTCTCGCTGACCCGCCCGATCTTCAGGAAGCCGTAGCCGGCAATGGGTTCGACCTTGCTGTGCGAGTCGAGGAAAGCCATGGCGTACAGGCCCTGCCAGTCGCCGTCTTCGTCGTAGATGCTGCGGCCGTAGCCGCCGCCCCAGGCCAGCTCGTTGAAGCTGTCGATCTTCTCTTTGCTGTAGGTGGCCCGGTTGTGCCACGAGTAGCCGGTGAAGTACAGGTCGTTGCCGCCCTCGTTCCAGATCTGGTCCAGGCGGTTGCAGGCCGACTGGGCCCATGAGGGCATGCTGTCACAGGCTTGGGCGGTGGCGGCGAAGGTGGCGAGCAGCAGGCAAAGCATTGCCGCCCGGAATCTTGCAGTCATTGTGGATGCAGAAAGGGTAGAGATGACGATTCCATTACTGTAATGGAACGATCGTCATCCACCCTGTCAGCTAGCTGTCAACGAGGCGCCGCCAGAGGGAAGCCGGTTTTTTTGACCGTTGTATCCGGGCTACAGCAGGAAAATCGTCGCCAGGCCCAGAAAGATAAAGAATCCCAGCGAATCGGTGGCAAAGGTCAGGAGCACCGACGAGCCCATCGCCGGATCCTTGCCGAACCGGGCGCGCACCATCGGCACCAGCACGCCCACCGACGCGCCGACCAGCATGTTGCAGATCATGGCGGCCATCATCACCAGCGCGATGGACACCGAATGCGAAATCGCCCAGGCGAACAGCGCGGCGACCAGGCTGCCGCACAGCCCCACCATCAGGGTGACGAGGAGTTCGCGCTTGACCAGCTGCCACAGGTTGCGGCCGGTGATCCGGCCCATGGCCAGGGCCCGGATGATCAGGGTCATGGTCTGGTTGCCGGAGTTGCCGCCGATGCCGGCCACGATGGACATCAGGAACGCCAGGATGACGATCTGGCTGACCGTGCCTTCGAACTGGGACGCCACGAAGGACGCCGTGGCGGCGGTACAGAGGTTGAACAGCAGCCAGGGGGCGCGGTTGCGCAGGGCAGTGGCGACGGGCGCGAAAATGTCTTCTTCCTGCAGGCCGGCGCGCGACAGCGCCTGTTCCTGGGAGTCTTCGCGCATCACGTCGACCACGTCGGCGATGGTGACCCGGCCGATCAGGCGGCCCTGGTCGTCCATGACGGGGGCGGAGACCAGGTCGTAGCGTTCGAAGGCGCCGGCGGCATCGGCGTCGGAATCCAGCGGGTTGAGCGCCAGGAAATCCGAGTTCATGACCGCGCTCACTTCGGTTTCGGGCTCGCTGACCAGCAGCTTGGACAGGGGCAGGATGCCTTGCAGCTTGTCCTGGCGGTCCACCACGAAGATCTGGTCGGTGTGGTCGGGCAGCTCGTGCAGCCGGCGCAGATAGCGCAACACCACTTCCAGTGTCACATCCTCGCGCACCCGGACCATCTCGAAGTCCATGATCGCGCCCACGCTGTCTTCCGGATAGCCCATGGCTTCCAGCAGCTGCGCGCGTTCCTCTTCGGTCAGGCCCTTCTGGACTTCGGCCACCACGTCGGGCGGCAGGTCGGGCGCCAGGTCGGCCAGCTCGTCGGCGTCCATGTTGCCGGTGGCGGCAACCAGGTCCTGGCGGTCCATCGCCTCGATCAGCGATTCCCGCACCCAGTCTTCGACTTCCAGCAGCACGTCCGCGTCGTGCTCGGGGCTGACCAGTTTCCAGATGGCTTGCCGTTCGTCCTTGGGCAGCGATTCCAGGATGAACGCGATGTCGGCCGGATGCAGCCCGTCCAGCAGGGTCTTGAGCTCGGCCTCGTGCTGGCGATGCACCAGGTCCTCGACCAGCGAGGCCTTGGAGTCGCCTTCTTCCTGGCGATGCACCAGGTCGGCGACCAGTTGCTGGCGGCGCAGGCGTTCCTGCACTTCCGCCAGGGCGTGTTGGGCGTCTTCCGGGTCGAGGCGGCGGGGCGTCGCGGGCGGTTTCTGCGCGGCGGCGGACTGCGTCATGCGTTACGGCTCAAAGAGTAGGAAGGGGACGGCGGCGGCGCGCTTCGTCGGTGGCGACGTAGGTCAGCGTAGCCTCGGTGACCTTGACGATCTCGGCGTCCAGCCGCTGACGCTCCGCGTAGACCTCGACGGACACCGTGACCGAGGTCGTGCCGGTCTTGGTGATGGCTGCGTAGAAACTGAGCAGGTCGCCCACGAACACCGGCTCTTTGAACTGGAAGGCGTTGACCGCGACGGTGGCCACACGTCCGGCGGCGCGGCGCGCGGCGGGGATCGATCCGGCGATGTCGACCTGGGACATGATCCAGCCGCCAAAAACGTCCCCGTGGATATTCGCGTCCGCCGGCATCGGCATGACGCGCAACACCGCGTCGCGATCGGCGGGCAAGGTCGTGAACGGGGTTTTGGTGCTGGAGGTCATGCGGCCGACTCCACTGCTAGGGAACCAGCCGATTATGCAGGAAAAACCTGACAGCGGCGTGCATGCGCGAAGCCCGCCACGCCTCTGGGCGCGGCGGGCCGGGGATCAGGACGCCAGCTTGACGATGCCGTAGCCGCCGACCAGCAGCCAGAGGTACAGGATCAGGCCCAGCGCCATCACCCGGGGACCGGCCTTGCGGATCTGGGCGAAACGGGTTTCGATGCCCAGCGCGGTCATGGCCATGGTCAGGGCGAAGACGTCCAGGCGACGGATGGCGGCTACCGCATCGGCGGGGATGATGTTCAGCGAATTGATGATGGCCAGCACCAGGAAGCCCACCGCGAACCAGGGGATCGGCAGCTTGCCACCCTTGGCCTGGCCGCCAGCGGCGTGCGCCGCCGCGCTGCGCAGATACATGCCCAGGATCAGCAGGACCGGCACCAGCAGGGCCACGCGGGTCATCTTCACGATGGTGGCGACTTCGGTGGTGGCGGGGTCGACGTTGCTGGCCGCGCCAACGACCTGGGCCACTTCATGGATGGTGCCGCCGATATAGATGCCCAGGGCCTGGGTGTCGAAATTCAGCCAGCCCGCGTGGTAGAGCACCGGGTAAAGGAACATGGACAGGGTGCCGAACAGCACCACGGTGGCCACGGCCACCGCGCTCTTGTGGGGAGCGGCCCGCAGCGTGGGCTCGAACGCCAGCACGGCAGCGGCGCCGCAGATGGCGCTGCCGGCGGCGGTGAGCATGGCGGTGTCGCGATCCAGGCCCAGCAGGCGCTGGCCCACCACAGTGCCGATCAACAGGGTGCCCACCACCACCGCCACCGAGACCGCCAGCCCGGGCAGGCCCACGGCGGCGATCTGCTGGATGCTGATATTCAGGCCGTAGAAGGCAACGGCGATGCGCAGCAGGCGCCGCGCGGTGAAATTTACGCCCGCGCTCCAGTCGGCGGGCATGGTGCCGCGCAGGAAGTTGCCATAGAGCATGCCGCAGACGATGCCCACGACCAGCGGCGAGAAGCCCAGTTGGCGGATGGCGGGCAGGTCCGCCAGCTGCATTACCGCGGCGGCCATCAGCCCGACGAACAGTACGCCATTGAGCTTGTCGCGCCAGGGCGTGGCGGCGGGAGGCGCTGCCGGCGTGGTTGGCGTGGCGGGCAAGGGAACGGCGGTGCTGGTAGAGGTGCTCATGGCTGGCCTTTTGGGGGAGGCATATCTAAATAACTTCCCGAAATATTAATTTCCCGCCTACTATTTGAAAAATCTTTATTTCGGATATGTAATATCAGTAATTCTGATATTTAGTCGATCATGACCCCCGATCAGTTGCTTACCTTCGCCAGCGTGGCCGATGCCGGCAACATCAGCCGCGCCGCGCAGCTGCTGAACCTGTCCCAGCCCGCCGTCTCCGGCCAGCTACGGATGCTGCAGGAATGGTTCGGCGAACCCCTGTACCGCCGCAGCGGCCATGGCATCGCGCTGACCGAAGCCGGTGAACGCCTGGCCGAGCAGGCGCGCCAGTTGCGCCAGGTATACCGGCAGGCGCAGGCGGTGCGCGAGTCCTGGCGCGGACTGGAAACCGGCGATCTGCGCCTGGGCGCCAGCACCACCCCCGCCAGCTATCTGCTGCCCAGCCTGGTGGCGGACTTCCGCCATGCCTTTCCGGCGGTCAGCCTGCATCTGTCCGATGGCAACACGCGCGAGATCGTCGAGCGCCTGCCGGCCCTGGACCTGGCGTTCATCGAAGGCGACGTGCCATTGGGCCTGCCCGCGGACACGGCGGTGCATGCCTGGCGCCAGGACGAAGTGGTGGCGGTGGTGCGCGCGGACCACGCGCTGGCGGGCAAGGGGGCGGTGACGCTGCGTGACCTGGCGACGTCAGCGCTGATCATGCGCGAACCCGGTTCGGGCGTGCGCCGGCTGGTGGAGCGCGCTTTCGCGGACGCCGGCCTGGCGCCGTCGGTGGGCCTGGAGTTGGCTGGCGTGGAAGGCGTGAAGCAGGCGGTGCGGGCCGGACTGGGCGTGGGCTTCGTGTCGGTCATGTCGATGCGGCACGAGGATGGCGCCCTGGCGGCCTTGCGCCTCTTGCCCAGGCCGCTGACGCGGACCCTGAGCATCCTGGTGCCGCATGCCGACGCCGCCGCCCGCGCCGCCGGACGCTTCCTGGCAATGTGCCTGGCGGTCGGGACGGCGGAAGGCGGCTGAGGATCAGGCCTTGGCCAGGCGCTTGAGCGCCAGCTGGACCCAGTAGGTGCCGCCCAGCGGCAGCAGTTCGTCGTTGAAGTCGTAGCTGCCGTTGTGCAGCATGCATGGCCCCAGGCCGTGGCCGCTGTCGCGGTGCTCGCCGGTGCCATTGCCGATCCAGACATAACAGCCCGGCAGTTCCTGCAACATGAAGGCGAAGTCTTCCGCGCCCATGGTGGGTTGCACGTGGTCGTTGACGTTGGCCTCGCCCACGATGTCGCGCAGCACGTCGGCGCAGAACGCGGCTTCCTCGGCGTGGTTGATGGTGGGCGGATAGTTGCGCTGGAACGTGAATTCGACTTCGCAGTCCATCGCCGCGCAGGTGTGGCGCGCGATCTCTTCCATACGGCGTTCGATCAGGTCCAGCACGTCCAGCGTGAAGGTGCGCACGGTGCCGCGCAATTCGGCGTGGTTGGGCACGACGTTGTCGGCGCTACCGGCGTGGATCTGCGTGATGCTGAGCACGGCCGCATCCAGCGGATTGCGGTTGCGCGTGATGATGGTCTGCAGCGATTGCGCCAGTTGCACGGCCGCCATGACCGGATCGATGCCCAGGTTGGGCATGCCGGCGTGCGTGCCCTTGCCCTTCACGATGATGGAGAACTCATTGCTGGAGGCCATGATGGGGCCGGCGGTCAGGCCGAACTGGCCGGGCTTCATGCCGGGCCAGTTGTGCATGCCGAACACCGCTTCCATGGGGAAGCGTTTGAACAGGCCGTCGTCGATCATGCGCTTGGCGCCGCCGCCGCCTTCTTCCGCGGGCTGGAAGATTACGTAAACCGTGCCGGCGTAATCGCGGTGCTGCGACAGGTATTGCGCGGCCGCCAGCAGCATGGCCGTGTGGCCGTCGTGGCCGCAGGCGTGCATCTTGCCGGCGTTGGTGCTGGCGTGCGCGAAGGTGTTGACCTCCTGCATGGGCAGGGCGTCCATGTCGGCGCGCAGGCCCACGGCGCGGTCGCCCGGCAGATTGCCGCGGATGATGCCGACCACGCCGGTGCCGCCCAGGCCGCGGTCGATTTCAATGCCCCATTCCTCGAGTTTCGCCGCCACCACGTCGGCGGTGCGGAACTCTTCGAAAGCCAGTTCGGGATGCGCGTGGATGTCGCGGCGGATCTTGGAAATGTCGTGATGCCACGCGACGATGGGTTCGAGCAGTTTCATGGAGCTCTCGGGCGAAAAAAGGGAACGCAACAAGGGTATCATCAATCAAAAACCAATTTAATGGAGACAAATACCATGACGCGTCCGTGGCTTGCCCATTATCCGCAGGGGGTTCCGGCGGAGATATCCACAGAGGGTTATGCCTCCCTGACTGACTTGCTGGATCGGGCCTGCAAGCAGTACGCCTCGCGCATCGCCTGCACCGCGATGGGCAGCAACATTACTTATGCGCAGCTCGACGCCCATGCGCAAGCTTTCGCCGGCTGGCTGCAAAGCATGGGCCTGTCCAAGGGCGAGCGGGTGGCATTGATGATGCCGAACGTGCCGGCCTATCTCGTCAGCATGCTGGGCACGCTGCGCGCGGGTCTGGTCGTGGTGAACGTGAATCCGCTTTACACCGCTGAAGAGCTGCAGCGGCAGCTGCAGGACAGCGGCGCGTCGGCCATCGTCATCCTGGAAAATTTCGCGCACACCTTGCAGCGCGTCACCGACCGCGGACAGCTCAAGCAGATCGTCGTCACGGGGCCCGGCGATCTGCTCGGCGGCCTGAAGGCGCCGCTGGTCAACCTGGCCGCTCGCTATATCAAGAAGATCGTTCCCGCGTGGCAGATCGATGGCGCCCATAAGTTGCCCGATGTGCTGCGCGACGGCGCGCGCCATCGCTTTGCGCCGCCGGCCCTGTCGATGGACGACGTGGCGGTGCTGCAATACACCGGCGGCACCACCGGCGTGCCCAAGGGCGCGATGCTGTCGCATCGCAACCTGGTGGCCAATGTGCTGCAGACGGAAGCGGTGGCCCAGCCCGTGGTGCATGACCTCGCGGACCAGCAGCTCACCATCATCAGCGCGCTGCCGCTCTACCACGTGTTCGCGATGACCGTGTGCGGGCTGTATGGCCTGCATGCCGGCATGCGCAACGTGCTTATCATCAACCCGCGCGACCAGCCTTCGCTCATCAACGCATGGCGCAAGGTGCCGATCAACGTGTTCCCCGGCGTCAATACGCTGTTTAACGCGCTGGCGCACAACGATGACTTCGCGCGCCTGGACTTCTCGGGCTTGCGGCTGACCTTGGGCGGCGGCATGGCGGTCCAGCAGCAGGTCGCCGAACGTTGGCTGAAGATCACGGGGCGGCCCCTCATCGAAGGCTATGGCCTGTCGGAAACTTCGCCGGTGGCGACGGTGAATCCCACCAACGCGACCGCCTACTCCGGTTCCATCGGCCTGCCGCTGCCGTCCACCGACGTGGCCATCCTGGACGACGAAGGCCGCGAAGTGCCGCTGGGCGAGCGTGGCGAAGTGGGTATCCGCGGGCCGCAGGTCATGCTGGGATACTGGCAGAAGCCCGAGGAAACCCGCCACTCCATGACCGTCGACGGATACTTCCGCACCGGCGACATCGGCATCATGGACGAGCAGGGCTATACCCGCATCGTCGACCGCAAGAAAGACATGATCGCGGTGTCGGGCTTCAAGGTCTATCCGAACGAAGTCGAGGCGGCCGTGGCGCAGCATCCCGGCGTGCTGGAGTGCGCGGCCATCGGTGTGCCGGACGAGCACTCGGGCGAGGCCGTCAAGGTGTTCGTGGTGCGGCGGGATCCGACGCTGACCGAGGCGCAGATCCAGGATTGGTGCCGCGAAAAGCTCACGGGCTACAAGCGTCCGCGCTACGTGGAATTCCGCGACGAGCTGCCCAAGAGCAACGTGGGCAAGATACTGCGTCGGGAGCTGCGTCCCGACGCGGTTGCGGGCGCACCCACGGGTACGGCGGCGTAAGGGCCGTCAGTCCTTTTTGTCCAGGTGCGGCGCGATCATCTCGTGCAGGGCGCGCTCGATGGCCTTGTTGCCGGCCACGACGCGCCCGCCGATGGGCCAGGGATCCTGCCGGTGCATGTCCGAACATGCGCCGCCCGCTTCGCGCAGGATCAGTGTGCCCGCGGCCACGTCCCAGGGAGCCAGGCCCATTTCCCAATAGCCGTCGTAGCGGCCGCAAGCGGTCCACGCCAAGTCCAGCGCGGCCGCGCCCATGCGGCGCACGCCGCGGGCGCGATTGATGGCGTCGTGCAGCATGGGCATGTATTGCGCGGCGAATGAAAAGTCGCGGAACGGGAAGCCGGTGGCCAGAACCGCATCTTCGATGGTCGGCGTGCGCGAACACTTGATGCGCCGGCCGTTGAGCCAGGCGCCCAGGCCGTGGACCGCGGTAAAGAGTTCCTCGCGGCAGGGGTCGTACACCACGCCGACCACGGGCGTGTCCTCGGCCAGCGTTTCGGTGGCTGATATGGCGGTGCCGGCGTGCGCGATCAGCGCGATCGACACCGCGTAATGCGGAATGTCGTGCAGGAAGTTGGTGGTGCCGTCCAGCGGATCGATATACCAGGTGGCGCTGCCTTGCGGCTTGCCGCCGGTCTCTTCGGCGACGATGCCGAATTTGGGCGTGCGCGCTTGCAGCTCCTGGATAATGGCAGCCTCCGCCTCGCGGTCCGCTTGGGACACGAGATCGTTGCGCGCCTTGCGGTCGATCACGAGATCCGCGCGGTGATGCGCGTAGGATTGCAGTATGGCTGCGCCGGCGTGGGCCGCCGTGACTGCCGCGTCGATCGCGGCGCACAGGTCGATGGGCGAGGTCTGCGAACGGGGCTGATCGTAGGTATCCATGAAACCAGTGTAAGCCCATGTATGCGTCAAATCCGTGGCTGCGCCCCGAATCCGCCGCGCTGCGTGGCGTCCGCCCAACGCAGCCGCATCCGATAATCCGCGCTGATTCCCAATTTCCATTTTGTCTGCCGCTGCCGTTTCCATGTCCTCCACCTATGTTCCCCTGATCCCTGCCAAGGTTGAATTCGACGCCGACGGGAGGCTCTACAGCGCCGCTTATGGCGATGTCTACCATTCGCCCTCGGGGGCGCTGGGACAGGCGGAATACGTGTTCCTGCGGGGCAACGGCCTACCCGGGCGTTGGCGTGGACGCCGCGCGTTCACTGTGTGCGAAACGGGTTTCGGCTTGGGGCTGAACTTCCTGGCCCTCTGGAAGGCCTGGCGCGATGATCCCCAGCGCAGCGATGCGCTGCATGTGGTGTCGCTGGAAGGACATCCCTTCGAACGCGAAGACCTGGCAGCCCTGCTGGCGCGTTACGCGCCCGAGCCCTTGGCCGACCTGGGGCGGCAACTGGCCGAGCGATGGCCAGTCCTGCTGCCCGGATTGCATCGCATCGAGTTCGAGGGCGGCGCCGTCACGCTGACGCTGGGTTTCGGCGATGCGCAGGTCGTGGCATCGCGCCTGAGCGCGGGCGTGGACGCCTTCTTCCTGGACGGCTTCGCGCCCGAGCGCAATCCGCGGATGTGGGAGCTTTCCTTGCTGCGCGACCTGGCCAGGCTGGCCGCGCCCGGCGCCACGCTGGCTACCTGGGCCTGCACCGGCGAATTGCGCCAGACCTTGCGGGCGGCGGGTTTCGAGGCGCGGCGCGCGCCCGGCCACGGTGGCAAGTGGCATATGACCGTGGCGGCCGCGGTCGCGCCGGGCAGCGCGGCCCCGAGCGTGCCGAGCGTCCCGGGCGAGGATTCCCGCCACGCCGTGGTGGTGGGGGCGGGTCTGGCGGGCGCGGGCATTGCCCAGGCGCTGGCCGCGCGCGGGTGGCGCGTGACGGTACTCGACGCAGCCCGGGCGCAGGGCGCGCCAGTGCACGCCGGGCATGCCGCGGCGGCCTTGACGCCGGTAGTGGCGCGCGACGACAACGCGCGGGCGCGTCTGTCGCGCGCCGGCAGCCTGCGGGCGCTGGCGCGCTGGCAGAGCCTGCCCGCAGACGCGGCGCCTCTGGTTTGCGGCACCGTGCAGCTGGAGCGCGACGCGGGCCGGTCCGCGGCGCTGGCCGGCACCCTGGAGACTCTGGCCTTTCCCGGGCATTGGGTGCGCCAGGTCAGCCGCGACGAAGCCAGCGCCCTGGCCGGGCTGCCGCTGGCGCGGGGCGGCGTGTATTTTGGCCAGGGCATGCTGTTGCGGCCCGACCGCCTGATAGAGGGCCTGCTGGCGAAGGGCGGCGTGACGGTCCTGCCCGGCAAAGTGGCCAGGGTCGACCGGGCCGGCACGGGCTGGAGCGTGCGCGATGCGGCCGGCGCCGAGCTGGCGCGCGCCGATACCGTCATCCTCGCCAATGCGTTCGGTGCGCGCGCCGTGCTGGCCGATAGCGGCCTGCTCGATCCCTTGCCGCGCGTCGCGCAGATGCATGCGCTCGCAGGCGAGGTAACGCTGGTACCCGCCCGGGCGCTGCGCGGCGGTCCGCGCTGCATCGTCGGCGGCGAGGGCTATCTGCTGCCCGACGTGGGCACCGGTTGCGTGGCCGGCAGCACTTACGTGCATGGCGCGGCCGAAGCGCGGGTCGGCGCCGAAGGTCAGCGTGTCACCCTGGACAAGGCTGCGGGCCTGCTGGGCGGCGGCTTTCCGGACTTTGATTCCCTGGAGCCTGGCAGCCTGCCGGGTTGGGCCGGCTGGCGGGCCGTGCTGCCGGGGCGGCTGCCGGCCGTGGGCGAGCTTCCTCAGGCCCCGGGTCTGTGGCTGGCCGTCGGTTACGCGTCGCGCGGCCTTTCATGGTCGGCGCTGATGGGCGACCTGATCGCCGCGCGCCTGGCCGGCGAGCCGTCGCCCCTGGAAACAGATCTGGCGCAACTTATTTCGCCACGATGAAAAAAAGCCGGGAAGGGGGAACGGGGGCATCCCGCAGGTGGCGTAGAATGGCGGGAATTGCCAGGATTTGGCGCCAAATTGGCCTGAGTTGGCCCCGAACCTGGCATTTTGGCGGGTCGAAGGCCGCTCCTTTCGAGGGGCGCTGGCCGAAGGCTTTAGACCCCTTTTATGGATGAGTTCGCAATCCAAAAGAGGGACCGAGTTTATTTCAAAGCCCAAATCCGTCAAAATAGCGTCTTTTGATGGTTTTTGGCTTAAGCCGGGGGATGCTCTGTGCCGCCCAAGTTCGACTTTGCCCATACTACCCAGCTCGACAATGTCGAGCTGTTGACGTCCCGCCCCAGCCGTATCGATTTCGACGCGGGCGATGGGTTGCACCTGGTAGTCGAGGCGCATGCGCCTGGTGTTTTTCGCCTGCGCTGCGGCGAGGCGAATCACCTTAATGATGACAAGCCCGGCGCGCGTGCTCGCGCCGTGGCGGAAATGCTGCTCGCGCGCCAAGAGGCCGTGGGCGAAGCCGTTATCGCTCCGCGCGACGACGGGGAGGGCTGGCGGATCACCCAGGGCGACGTCTCCCTGGAAATCCTGTCCAACCCGGTGCGGGTCGCGATCTACCGCAACGACGAGCGGGTGTTCGAGTCCGAGGTCTCCGCGCATACGCCCGCATTCGGGCACAACGCGCTGGACCAGGCCGACGACGCCGTCTGGACGGCGGGGTTCACGCTGCAGTCCGATGAGCGTGTATACGGCCTGGGCGAAACCCCGGGCGACCTGAACCGCCGCGAAGAATCCGTGGTTTCCGACGATCCCGAGCACCGCGCCCTGCCTTTGGCATGGAGCCCGCGCGGCTGGGGCGTCTACGTCAACACCATGCGCCGCGTGGAGCATTCTGTGGGCGTGGCGCCTGCGGATTCCGCCTACGTGCTGACCGTGGACGACGTCGTGCTGGACGTGTTCCTGTTCGCCGGCGAACCCGGTGAAATCCTCAATCAGTACACCGCCCTGACCGGCCGCGCCGGCCAACCCTCGCTGTGGGCGATGGGGGCATGGCTGCAGCAGGCTCCGGGCGAGATGCCCACGGACACCGTGGCGCTGGTAGCCCGCATGCGCGAAAACCAGATCCCGGTGGATGCCGTGACGCTGGCGCAGCCGGCAGCCTGGGGCTTCCAGTCGGACAAGACGGTTTTCGAATGGGATGCCCAGCGCTTCCCCGACGCCAAGCAGATGCTGGCGCTGTTCCACAAGCACCATGTGCATGTCGCTGCCTCCGGGTTCCCGGGCGTGCTGAAGACCAGCCCGCTGTTCGAAGAACTTGAAGACCGCGGCTGGCTGCTGGCCAAGGACGACGGTTCGGCCCAGGTGTTCGACGGCAACGCCGCTACCTCGGGACAGCCCTATGGCCTGCTGGACCTGACCTACCGCGACATCTACAACCTGTGGGTGGAGCGCCATCGCCAACTGGTCGAAGACGGCCTGGACGCGCCCGCGTGCGACGCTCAGATCGCCATCCCTGACGGCGTCACGGCCCGCAACGGCGAAACCGGCCCCGCGCTGCGCAGCATGTATCCGCTGCTGGTGCGCCGCGCGCTGTTCGATGCGGTCGCAGGCCTGAAGGTCCCGCCGGAAGGCGTGGTGCCCAGCTCCGACCTGTTCCCCGCCGCCCAACGGCTGCCGTGGCAGGTGGGTCCGCAGGCTGAAAACACCTGGGAAGGGCTGCGCCACACCCTGCGCACCGCCTTGTCGATCGGCGCCAGCGGCTTGCCCGTCCAGGTGCACGGCATCGGCTCGGCCGCGCGCGACCGCGCCGGCATGACGCCGGAACTGTATCTGCGTTGGCTGACGGCCGGCGTATTCTCGTCGAACTTCGCCTTCCAGGGCGTGGACGGCCTGATGCCCTGGGACTTCGGCGAAGAAACCCTGGCGCACGCCAAGACCTGGATGCAGTGGCGCTACCGCCTGGTGCCCTATGTGCTGGGCGCCATCGAGGACTCGGCGCGCACCGGCTTGCCGGTGCAGCGGTCCATGGCCATGTCGTTCCCGAACGATCCCGTCTCGCACGATTGGGACTTGCAGTACCTGCTGGGCCCGGCCCTGCTGGTAGCGCCCATCACGGAACCGGGCAAGCAAGTGCGCGTCTACCTGCCCAAGGGCGAAGCCTGGTGGGACCTGAACACGGGACACCGGTACGAGGGCGGCACCACCTGGACCATCGATTGCGAACTGGGCCAGTTCCCGGTGTTCGGCCGCGAAGGGCATATGCTCTGTCTGGGGCCGGCGGCGCAGCATACGGGCGAGTTCAACTCGGCCCGCATCCTGGACGAGGTCTGGATGTTCGGCATGCCGGTGCACAATCCGGTCGTCATGCGCAACAAGATCCGCGTGATGCAGATGCAAGGCTCCAGCTACATCAAGGGACTGGAAGGCCTGCGCATTTCTCCGTCCGAGGGCCTGGAGGTCAAGCGCCGCGGCGCGGAAGTCCGCATCTCGCGCGCACGCTGAAAAACCGGCTGCGGCCGGTCCGGCAAAAACTGGGCAGTCAGGAAGGCTTTCCTTCCTGACTGCCCTTTCCGCGTTATGGCATGTGCTCCATAGGAACGCAACAAGGCGCGGGTACGAGCTTTTATATTACTTGTAGTTATTAAAAATGAAAGAAACAGTCGTTCTCTGTAGAAGAGAAAAGATACAAAATCGCTTGCCATGATTCAGATCGAGAACCTATCCAAGACCTACGCCACGCCGCATGGAGAATTCCAGGCGCTGCGCGGCATCAACCTGCACATCCAGCAGGGCGAGGTCTTCGGCATCATCGGCCCCAGCGGGGCCGGTAAAAGTACGCTGGTCCAGTGCATCAACCTGCTGGAGCGGCCCAATGAAGGCTCGATCGCCATCGGCGGCCAGTCCCTGACCGGCCTGAACGAAGCGCAACTGCGCCAGCAGCGCCGCCGTATCGGCATGGTGTTCCAGGGCTTCAACCTGCTGTCGCGCCGCACGGTGTACGGCAACGTTGCGCTGCCGCTGGAAATCGCCGGCGTGGCCAAGGCCGAGATTCCTGCCCGCGTCGAGCGTCTGCTGGCGCTGGTGGGGCTGGAGCATCTGCGCGACCGCTATCCCAGCCAGATCAGCGGCGGCCAGAAGCAGCGCGTCGGCATTGCCCGCGCCCTGGCCAACAATCCTGACGTGCTGCTCAGCGACGAAGCCACGTCCGCGCTGGATCCGGAAACCACGCACAACATCCTGGCCTTGTTGCGCGACATCAATCGCAAGACCGGCGTGACCGTGGTCATGATCACGCACCAGATGGAAGTCGTGCGCGAGGTCTGCGACCGCGTGGCCGTGCTGTCGCAGGGCGAGGTGGTCGAAATGGGCAGCACACGCGAAGTGTTCGCGCAGCCGCGCCACGAAGTGACTCGCGCCATGGTGTCGGCCGCCACCGCTTCCGACCTGACCGACGCCACGCTGGCGGCGGTCAAGGAACGCATCCAGGCGCTCGTGGCCGCCAAGCCGGGCCAGGCGGTGCGCCTGCTGCGCCTGTCGCTGACCGGCACCGACGCGTCGGGGTCCTTCCTGTCCGACCTGTACAAACAGTTCTCCCTGGACGTGGGCCTGATCCAGGCGCGCGTCGAAGACATCCAGGGCGTGGCTGTCGGCACGATGTTCGTGCTGGCCCAAGGCGCGCCCGCTTCGGTCAAGGACGCGATTGCCGCGCTGGCCGCCCGTGACATTACCGTTGAAGAAATAGCTCATGAGTCCGCAACTGATCGACCTGCTTATTACGTCGCTGCTTGACACCCTGCTGATGGTGGGCGTGGCCAGCGCCATCGCGGTGGTGATCGGCATTCCGCTGGGCGTGATCCTGACGGTGACTGCCCGCGGCAACATGCTCGAGAACCACTCCGTCAACCACGTGCTGGGCGCGGTGATCAACGCCACGCGTTCCGTGCCGTTCGTCATCCTGATGGTGGCGATCATTCCGTTCACGCGCCTGGTGGCCCAGACCTCCATCGGCACGACCGCCGCCATCGTGCCGCTGTCGGTCGCCGCGATCCCGTTCATGGCGCGCATCGCCGAAAACGCCATGCGCGAAGTCGATCCGGGCCTGATCACCGCCGCGCGCGCCATGGGCGCATCGCCGATGCAGATCATCATGAAGGTGCTGCTGCCCGAATCCTTGCCTGGCCTCATCGCCGCCACCGTCGTTACCGTCGTCAGCCTGATCGGCTACTCGGCCATGGCCGGCGCCATCGGCGGAGGCGGTTTGGGCGACCTGGCCATTCGCTACGGCTACCAGCGCTTCCAATCCGACGTGATGGCCGCCGTGGTCATCGTGCTGATCGTCCTGGTCCAGGTGATCCAGAGCCTGGGCGACCGCTACGTGCGCCGTATCTCGCATCGCTGATCCGGCCGGCGCCGCACCAATTTCTTCTCACTTCCGACATTCGGGATATCGCAACATGAGTATCAAGGTTTTGAAGTCGCTGGCCGCGTTCGCACTCGGCGCCGCCGTTTTCGCCCAGCCCGCGCTGGCCCAGGACAAGCCGCTGAAGATCGGCGTGACCGCCGGCCCGCACGCCCAGATCTTTGATGTGGTGAAGCAGGAAGCCGCCAAGCAGGGCCTGAACATCCAGGTCATCGAGTTCACCGACTACGTGCAGCCCAACGTCGCGCTGTCCGCGGGCGACCTCGACGCCAACAGCTACCAGCATCAGCCCTATCTGGACAACGCCAACGCCGATCGCGGCTACAAGCTGGTCAGCATCGCCAAGACGGTGATTTTCCCCATCGGCATCTACAGCAAGAAGATCAAGTCGCTGTCCGAGCTGAAGGAAGGCGCGCGTATAGCTCTGCCGAACGACCCGACCAACGGCGGCCGTGCGCTGTTGCTGCTGCAGGCCAATGGCCTGATCAAGCTGCGCCCCGACGTTGGCCTGAAGGCGACCCCGATCGACGTGGTCGAGAACCCCAAGAAGCTGCGTTTTATCGAACTGGACGCCGCCCAACTGCCGCGCTCGCTGGACGACACCGACGCCTCGGCCGTGAACACCAACTTCGCACTGGAGGCGGGCCTGAATCCGGCCAAGGACGCGATCGCCCAGGAATCGCCCGACTCGCCTTACGCCAACGTGCTGGTCGTGCGCGAAAAGGACAAGGACCGTCCCGAGTTCGCCAAGCTGATCACGATCTACCACAGCCCGGCCGTGAAGCAGTTCATCGAGACCAAGTACAAGGGCGCCGTGGTGGCCGCCTGGTAAGCCCAAGCGCCTGCCCGAAGTCCCCAGAACGGCCGCCGCGAGCGGCCGTTTTTATTGCGGGATGGGAGCTTTGTGCAGGGCTGTTGCGTCGAATTTTGACAAGTCGCCTCAAATCGGCCATAATTTCTGGCTTCGGTCGGGTTGTTAGCTCAGTCGGTAGAGCAGCGGACTTTTAATCCGTTGGTCGCGAGTTCGAGTCTCGCACAACCCACCACCCCAATTCCTGCAGTACACAGCAGCGCCGTCCAAGCATTGCTGGCCAAGAAGAAACGCCGCTATCTCTAGCGGCGTTTTTCGTTGGTGGCTGGGTTATTGAACCCGTTGGGGCGGGAGTGGCCGAAAGCGGCGCGTGTCGCGATCAGCCCTGCCCCCTGCAATTCTCCTACGTCGATGCCGCGAACGCGATGAGCGCAGGCTCCGCCATGGGCACAGGCCGCGCGGTGACGGACGATGCAGTCTTGAACACTTCGACCGCCTGCAGCAGATCCCGCGCCTGTTCCGCCATCGAAAGCGCCGCCGCCGCGGATTCCTCGACCAAGGCCGCATTCTGCTGCGTCACGGAATCCAGCTGGGCGATAGCCACGTTGACCTGTTCGATGCCGATGGCCTGTTCGCGCGAGGCTGTCGCGATCTCTCCCGTTATTGTCTTCATGCGCATGACCGACGTGACGACGTCCTCCATGTCTTGGCCCGCCCGTACGGCGAGGTTCCTGCCGGCCTGGACCACGGACGTCGAGGTCTCGATCAGGTCCTTGATTTCCCTGGCGGAGGTGGCGCTGCGCTGGGCCAGCGCGCGGACTTCGCCGGCCACCACGGCGAAGCCCCGGCCCTGATCCCCGGCTCTTGCGGCTTCCACTGCCGCGTTCAGCGCAAGTATGTTCGTCTGGAAGGCAATGCTCTCGATCAGCGACACGATCTGCCCGACTTTTTCGGAGTTGGCGGAGATCTCTGTCATGGCCGCCAGCATTTCGGATACGACGCCGCCCGCCTTCTCTGCAGCCCTGGCGCCCTCGGAGGCCAGTTCGTCGCCGCTCGCTGCATTGTCTTGATTCAGGCGCACGGTGGATGTCAGCTGCTCGATGCTGGCCGCCGTTTCTTCCAATGAGGCCGCCTGCTCTTCGGTGCGGTGTGACAGGTCGGCGTTGCCTTGGGCAATCTGACCTGCCGCCGTCGAGATGGACGAGGCGGAAGACTTGATCGCATCGACGATTCTGGACAGACGCGATCGCATGGTTTCCAGTCCGTGCATCAGGCTGTGGTCATAGCGCGCATCAAGCTGCAGCCGGCTGCTCAGATCACCATCGGCGATGTTCACCGCCAGAAGTTGCGCATCGCCGGGATCACCGCCCAATTGACGCAGGATGCTGCGTGCCGTGAGACAGGCCGCGGCTATGCCAAGCAAGAGCGCGACGATGACGGTTACTCCCACTGCCCACTGCAATTGATTCGCAAGGCTGCGCGTGTCCGCCGCACGTGCGTCATTGATCTGCGTCTCGAGCGCGGCGAGTGTGGATAGAGTCTCTTGGAGCACGCGTTGCTTGGGCCGCAGCTGATCTTCCAGCATGTGCTGGGCTTTCAGCCGGTCGCCAATCAAGCCTTCTTCCAGAACGCGGACGAATAGCGAGCGCATGTCTTGTTGCGCGGCTCCCGCAGCGGCGTACAGGCGGCCTTCCTCGCTGGTGGTGTTGGATCGGCTTGAAAACATGCCGCCCAGCCGATCGCGTGATTCGTTGTAGAGTTTTTCCGCTTCGTGCGCCCGCAGTTCCTCGGCCTTCAGCACTTTCGGATCCGTGAGGAGCAGGATGTTGCGGATCGCGATGGCCTGTTCCTGCACCTGATAGCGCATATCGATGGCCAGGCGCCGCTGTTCATTGTTGATGGCCGTGATCTGGTACACATCCTGCTCCAACTCCCGGATGCCGAACGTGCCCAGCACGCCAGACACCAACAGCGCCACCATGATCATTGCAAAGCCCATGGCGAGGCGAGTACGCATCTTCAGGTTTGACGGTTTCATTGCTCTTTCGCTTTCAAAATGGAATTTCTGTATTCGGCTCACTCTGTCCGGACTATACGGACGCGTCGTGTGTGGAAAAAGACAGAAATTTTTTTCCACCGAGTACATTTTTCTATCTTGTGGAAGCGCGAAGATAGAGGCGCGCGGTGTGATCGCGCAGCTGTGCGAAAGAGCTCAGGCGTCTTCGGATTGTGTAATGACGCAGTTGCGGCCGGAAGCCTTGGCGCGATAGAGCAGTTCGTCTGCTTGCTTCAGCAGGGCGTCGAAATCGTGGATTTCATCTGCCGGCGCGCAGACCACGCCAAAACTGCTGGTGATGGACTCTATGGTCCTGCCGTCCAGCGGTACCGACAGACGCTCGATGCGGCGGCGCATGCTTTGCGCCATTGCGCTGGCCTGCGCCGAACTGCGGACCGTGCACAGCACCGCGAATTCCTCGCCGCCGATGCGCGCCACGATGTCCGAACGGCGCCACGTCTGGTGGCATGCCTGTGCCACGGCCACCAGAACGTTGTCGCCGCCCGCGTGGCCGTACGAATCGTTGATCCGCTTGAAATGATCGATGTCAAAGACGATCAGGGTCAGCATCTGTCCTGGCTCATCCAGGCTGGCGCGCAAGGCTTCGGCACGCGCGTGGAACGCGCGCCGGTTCAGCAATCCCGTGAGGAAGTCTGTCTCCGCCAACGCCGCCAGGTCGGCGATCAGCCGTTCACGCTCATGTTCCGTGCGGGACTTGGCGATGGCGTTGTCCTTCAATGTCTGGATGGCATCGAACAGGCCGCGGACTTCCTTGCGATAGCCGGCGGCAGAGATCGGCGTGTGGGTGTTGTCGTTGAGGGAGTTGATGATTTCGGTGGCCACCACGAACGGGCGTATCAGACGCCAGCGGAACTTGGTGAAGCCCCAGGTGGCGGCCAGCAGCAGCATGATCGCGACCGTCGTGGTGGTGACCAGTTCCGTCAGCGCGTTGACGCGTTGGCGTTCCAGCAGCTGTTGCAACACATTCAGCACTTCATCGCGGAAGTCGACAATGGATTGCATCAGTGGAACATAGCGTTCCTGCATGCCGGCGCCGGGCGGCGGCGAGTCGGCCGATGCAGGTGGCGTGTGGCGTAGCGCTGCGATGTACTCCAGGCCGGCGCCAAAGTACTCGTATTGAACCCGCGGATAGGCGCGGGTTTCAAGGTCTGCATGGGTGGAAAGCTGTACTTCGAGCAGCGCGCGCAGTTGGGCGACGCGGCCCAGTTGTTGCTCGATGCGCTGCGTTTCCTCGTCGCTGAGAGGGCGGCGCTGAACTTGTGCAGGCATGAAAGCGGAGCCCAGCAGGCCGGCCTGTTCGCGTAGACCCGCCGCCAGCAGGGCAATGGTCATGAGGCCGGGGCTTTCCACTTCATGGCGGATCACAACGGCGGAGTTGTCGAGCGCGGTTTCCTCCAGCGCGGGGATGAGTCCGGCCATGATTACCACCACGTCATTCAGTTCCTGAGCGCTGATCTGCGCACGTCGCCTGGCAATGAGCTGATCTGCCAGGGCGCGGTGTTGGACCAGGGTTCGCGCGATATGCTGGATGGTGCCCTGGGCGTCCCTGCAGCCGTCGCAGTTGCGGGTCTGGTGCAGCGCCAGCAGTTCGGCGATTCTGCCGTCGCTGGCGTTGCGTGCGAGCTGCAACTCCTGCTGCCTGGCCTCGGATACGGGCTGGCCCTCTATCAGCGCGGCATTCATCGATCCGCGCTCCATCAGGACGGCAGCCATCGCGTCCAGCGTGCCCTGGACGACGCACAGGCTCGACCTGGCATCGCGCGCCGCCGCATGGGCGTGCCAGCTGTGGGTCAGTTGGATGCCGATCAGCGCGCTGACGGGGATCAGCACGCCGATGACATATGCCACCGTGTAGCGATTCAGAGATTTCAAAAGAACCGTGCAGACGAAGAGATTTCAACGTGCGGGAGGCGTCGGGGAGGAGGCGCTGCGTCGCGTACGCCTTATTCCTTTGCCCCGAGCGTGTCCTGCAGTATTACCTTGTTGAGCGCCAGGATGGCGATCAAGCGCTCAAGGCGGTTGCACTCGTTTTCGAGCCTGTTCAACAATTTCAGTTCGTAGGACGCCAGCCCGTCATAGTGCACTTTCCATGTGTGGAAAGTGACTTCGCTCACGCCCATGCGCGTGCAGATGTCGGATATCGGCGTGCCAAGCGTTGCCTGCCTCAACGCGTGCCTGATCTGTTCTTCTGTAAAGCCCGATCGGTCCATGTGATGCACCTCCGTATCTTGAGATGAAGCCAACACCTGCCGCAAGGACGGAAGCGCCGGCGCAATCGTTTCGGTTTTCTGAGTCAAGCCGCCTGTAAGCCACGCAGCGCTTGCAGAACCGCCACCCGGGTCTGCCCCAGCACCATTCCGTGCCAGTTTTCCTCGTTGCAATAAAACGCGTCCAGCGTGGTTTGCAGGATGGTTCTTCGTAAATCCTGGGAGGCCTCGGGATGCGCGTGCAGCCAGTTCCGGCCGCATAGCGCATGCACCATGGCGTCGAAACGCACGGCCCCGAACACAATGGCCATCGAGGTCGGCAAGGACAATGGGCAGGCTTGGTAAATCAGATCGGCGAGCTGGCCGGAGATATCGACCGACACCGAATTGCCCTGGTAGGGGACGGTGATGTCGCTCCCCCACCATTGACGCGCGCGAGAGACTTCGGCATCGTCGCGGCGGCCGGCATAGAGCTTTTCGCCATGGCCGCGAGGCCCCCACCCGGTATGCACATCGATCCAGCCGATATGGGTACGTGTGCGCGCATGCTCGTGCAGGATGCGACGCAGGTTCAACAGCGATGCCGCAGGGCGGTCGCCGCCATAAAACAGGCCGTTTGCGTGCGTGTATTGGCCGCGCGAGACAGCCTGTGCGAAGGCGGACTGTCCGTGCTCAGCGATGAACTGAGCGATCTGCTGCTGGTTGGATGGTGTGGGAGGCCATTCATCAGGCAGCAGCAGGTCGTGTATCCGCGAGTACTCCGGGTTCGCGGGCAGCGGTCGCCCATCGAAGGGTAGTCCATTGCGGTTCAGGTCTATATTGCATTCGTCGGTGCGCGCGATCCACGAATAGCCGTAAGGATTGACCGCGTGCACCAGCAGCAAGGCCACGCCGGCCTCGCGTGCCCGGCTCAGCATGACGCTGTCGTCCAGCAACGCCAGTTGGCAGCCCGAGCCGCAGAATCCTTCCACCCCCAGTACTGCGGAGGTCATGATGAGGATACGGTCGGCATCGGGATCGCCGATGTAGGCGACATCCGTGGCCAGCGCTTCGCCTTCGCTACCGGCGTGGTCGATGCCATAGGAATGGAACGAATCGGCGAGCGGCCTGGCGGCCTGCGCAAAGCGCTGGCGCGCCTGGGCGTAGCTGCGGGAGAAGTAACTGGCGCTGGTTCGCATCAAGCCTCCTGCAGACCGGAAAGAGCTTGCAGCACGGCGACGCGGCTCTGGCCCAGAATCATGCCGTGCCAATCGGCGGCGTTGCAGTAGAACGCCGCTAGCGTGGCGTTCAGGATGGCGTCGCGCTTGGCGTCGTCAGCCTCTGGATGTGCCAGCAGCCAGTTGCGGCCACGCAGCGCCTCGATCATGGCACCAAACGGCAGGGTGCCGAACTCCAGCGCCATCGGCGTGTGCTGGGCGTCCGGGCAGGTCTGGTAGATCAGGCCCGCCAGCTGGCCGGTAATGTCCGCGGAAGCAGAGCTGCCTTCGTAGGGGACAGCGATATCGCTGCCCCACCATTGGCGCGCGCGTGCAACCGCGGCGGCGTCGCGGCGTCCCGCGTATATTTTTTCGCCATGCCCGCGAGGCCCCAAGCCTGTGTGCACGTCAATCCAGCCGATGTGCTTGCTGCGGCTGCCGTGCTGCTGCAGGATATGGCGCAGATTCAGCAAAGATGCGGTGAGGTGCGTGCCGCCGTAGAACAGCCCGTCGGCGTGCGTGTACTGTCCGCGCGTCACGACTTGCGCAAACGCCGCCGGGCCATGTTCGGCGATATAGGCATCGACCCGGGCGATGTTCGAAACCGTGGGAGGCCATTGAGCGGGCAACAGCAGTTCATGTATGTCTGCGTACCCGGGATTCTGGGGCAGGAGCCGTCCATCGAAGGACTGGTCATTGCGGTTGAGGTCGACATTGTCTTCGTTCGTGCGCGCCAACCAGGAGAAACCATAAGGGTTGACAGCGTGCACGAGCAGCAAGGCGACGCCGGCCCTGCGGGCGCGCTCCAGCATGGCGGCATCGTTCAGCAGGGCGAGTTGACAGCCCGAACCGCAGAAGCCCTCTACGCCGTGCGTGGCGGAGGTCATGATCAACAACCGCTCCGCGTCCGTGGGACCGATCAGCGCGACGTCGGTCGCCAGGGCTTCGCCTGCACGGCCGGCAGGTTCGATGACATAGGATTGAAACTGCGTGGCTAGCGGTTTGGCCGCCAGCACGAAACGGTGGCGCGCTTCTTCGTAGCTGCGGGAAAAGTAGCTGGAACCGTGCTGCATTAGGCCTCCTGGCCGTCGATGTCGTCATGGGTGCGGTCTTCAATCCAGAACAGCACCACCGTTGAAAGGGCTATGGCCACCATCAGGAACCACGCCGGCGCCATGGCATTGCCGGTCACGTGCAGCAGCCAGGTCACGAAGAATTGCGCGAAGCCGCCGAACACGGAGATGCCCAGCCCATACACGACCGACATGCCGGTCGTGCGAACGGCCTTGGGGAAGAGTTCGGGAAGCATGGTGAATGCAGGCGCCGACTGCAGCGCCACCAGCAGCGCGAACAGGGCGACGAGCAGCATCAGCCGCTCGGTGCTGGGCGCGGCCATCAGCCATTGGAAGCAGGGGAGCAGGACGATCAAGGTCGCGAGGCGCGACCAGAAGATGACGCGCTTGCGGCCGTAGCGATCAGCAAGCTTGCCGACGAACGGTGCAATCAGGAAGCCGACCGCGCCGAACACGACGCTCGCCGACAGCGTGGACGTGGCCGGCAAGCCCAGTTCGCGGTTGGCATACGCCGGCATATAGAAGCTGAGAATCTGCGTGCTGACCATGCCGCCGATCAACAACAGGATGCCCTTCAGTATGGTGACCTTGTACTCGGCAAAAATGCGGCGCAACGGCTGGTGGGGGACGGCACGGCGCAGCGGCAAGGGCTGAGGTTTGCCGGAATCCGGGGGCGAACTCGTCAGTGTTTCCTCGAGGTTGCGGCGGATGTAGGCGCCCACGGGCACGGTCAAAATGCCGATGACGAACGGGACGCGCCAGCCCCAGGCCTGCATCTGTTCCGTGGTCAGCCCCATGGTCAGCAGCGTTACGACCAGTGCCCCAAGCATTACGCCTAGCGACTGGCTGCCGAACTGCCAGCTGGAATAGAAGCCACGCTTGCCGCGCGGCGCGTGTTCGACCAGCAGCGTGGTGGAGGCTCCGACCTCGCCGCCGGCGGCGAAGCCCTGGATCAGACGGGCGAGCACCATCATGACCGGGCCGGCCATGCCCATTTGCGCATAGGTGGGCGCCACCGCGATCAGGGCGCACCCCAGGCCCATCAGCCACAGCGTCAGGGTCATGGCTGCGCGGCGGCCGTGGCGGTCGGCATAGGAGCCGATCAGCATGCCCCCCACGGGCCGCATCAGGAACCCGACGCCGAAGGTGGCGGTGGTCAGCAGCAGTTGGCCGTAGCCCGAGGCGGCCGGAAAGAATAGTGGGCCGAGCACCAGCATCAGGAAAGTGAAAACGGTGAAGTCGAAGAATTCGAGTGCGTTGCCGATGGTGGTGCCGGCGATGACCCTCCGGCGCATGGACGGCGTATGTAGCGCGTTGGTCGCAGCCGCTGCGATTGCGATAGACATGGTTTCCCCTGGTGTCTGTTTGAGGAGGGGCCGATCCGTGGTCCCGGGCCTTAGGCCTCCTCCCCGAAGGGCACTATACGGATGCCCTGAGATAAGAAAAAGACAGAAAATTTGTTTTGGTGCACACCTTTTTATATAGTGCAGTCCCCTTTTTCACGTCGCTATTGCCCATGCGGCATCATTAAAGATCAATGACCAGATGGCCCGTCCTTGCCCGCGAGCAGCACGGAAGAAACTGGTCATTGCCGGCTTTTTCCTCGTCGCTGAGGCATGCGTCGCGGTGATCCGGGACGCCCTCGATAACGCGCGTCAAACAGGTGCCGCAGATGCCTTGCTCGCAAGCGGTGGGAATCTCGATGCCGGCGGATCGCAGCGCGGCCAAGGCGGTCTGGCCGGATGCGACCGGAATGCAGAGGCCGGAACGCGCGAGCAAGAGTTCGAAAGGAGGCGAGTCGTCCGTGGGGGCTTCGGCCGGAGCGAAAAACTCGCGGTGCAGGCGGTCTTCTTGCCAGCCTGAACGTCTGGCGCTTGCCAATACCATTTCGATGAAGCCGCCTGGTCCGCATACGTAGACATGGACATCGCTGGCTGCAGGGTTCAGAAGATGATCCAGGTCGAGCCTGGAGCCAGTCGGGCCGTTGTCGGCATGGATGAAGACCCTGGACTCCAGGGCCGCGCAGGCGAGGCGCTCGCGGAAGGCAACCTGGCCTTGATCGCGTACGCAGTAGTGCAGCGCGAACGAGGCATTTTCGGCTGATAGCGTTTCAGCCATCGAGAGTATCGGCGTGATGCCGATCCCTCCTGCAATCAAGATCGAGTGCCGGGCATGGCGCGCAAGCGCGAATTGATTGCGCGGCGCGCCGATCTGGATGATGTCGCCTTCCTGCAATGCGTGGATTGCGAGGGACCCGCCGCGGGACTCGCGGGCCTTCAGCACCCCCAATACGTAGCGTGAACGGTCTTGAGGCGAACTGCAGATCGAGTATTGACGGGTGAGACCTCCGGGCAGTTGAACGTCGATATGCGCACCGGCATCGAAGGCGGGCAATGCAAGGCCCTCGGACGGTACAAGTTCGACCGCGACGATATCGTCAGCCGTTCGACGGATGGATAGGACTTTGACCTGCATGGCATATGCCTAGGATGGCGCGAGCTTGGTGGATGGTCAGGGCGTGATGGCCTGCTTGTGGCCCTGCAGCGTCCATTCCCGTTGCAACTTGTCGTCGCGCAGATGGTCGCGCGGCCGGGTCTCCGGCATGGCCATGAAGGTGTCGGAGGTGACGTCGCCGATGTCCCGAAGCGCTTGGTACGCCGTTGACTCTTGCCAGGCGGCGGCAGCCTGGGGAGCAGGCCAGTGGGTAATCAGCAAATAGAAGACGCCGCCGGTTTCCGGCGTGGCGCTGTTGGGGCCGATGAGTTGGTAGGGGAGTGCTTCGTACTCCCCGGTCAGGGTTTCCAAGGGGGAGGCGCCAATATCGGCCAGACAGGTCAGGATTTCTGTCAAGGCGCGGAGTTGAGCGTCGGCAAGGGGGATGGGGACAGTCAGACGAGTTTCGGTCATGACTTTTCCGGTCATGGTTTCACCGGGGGCGGGCTCGCGCCATTTGCGCATATAGACCGCTGTCCACCAACGGTCGTATGCCGCCTTCTGGGCAGCCTTGTGTCGCGGATGGTTATGCCAGGCGTCCATTTGCTCGGCGCTGGCGAAGCGCACGCCTACATACCGCCAGGCTGAATCAAGGATTTCCCCGCCATACACCGATTCAAAGCCATCCTGGCTGACCGCGACAGGATGTAGCGCATCATTGAAACGGGCGAAGCCGTCTTCTTTGCCGGGCATGATCTTGAAGCCGCTCTCCAGCACGGTTCGCGTGGACTGCAGGGATGATTTCGTCATTTGATCCTCAATATTGAAGGGCAATCCGGGCTTTGGGGAATTACGCTGCCTGTGCGTCGATGTCGTCATGGGTGCGGTCGGCTATCCAGAACAGCACCAGCGTTGAAAGCGCCGTTGTCACCATCAGGAACCACGCTGGAGACATGGGGTTTTCAGTGACATGCAGCAGCCAGGTCACGAAGAATTGCGCGAAGCCGCCGAACACGGAGATGCCAAGTCCGTACACCACCGACATGCCGGTCGTACGCACGGATTTTGGGAAGAGTTCAGGCAGCATCGTGAAAGCAGGCGCCGACTGGAGGGCCACCAACAGGGCGAAGGCGGCGGTGAGCAGCATCAGCCGTTCGGTGCTGGGCGCGGCCATCAGCCAATGGAAGCCGGGCAGCAGGATGGCAAGCGTTGTGACGCGAGACAAGAAGATCACGCGCTTGCGGCCGTAGCGGTCGGCCAGCATGCCGATGAACGGGGCGCCTGCGAAGCCGAGAGCGCCGAACACGACGCTGGCCGACAGCGTGGAGGTGGCTGGCAAACCCAGTTCCCGGTGGGCGTAGGTGGGAATGTAGAAGTTGAGGATCTGCGTGCTGACCATGCCGCCGATTACCAGCAACATGCCTTTGAGTACGCTTGCCTTGTGCTCGGTGAAGATCCGGCGCAGGGGCTGATGCGTGGCGGTACGATGCAAGCCCTTGGTGTGCGCCGGCTTGGCGGCCGGGGGCTCGACAGTCAGGGTTTCTTCCAGATTGCGGCGGATGTAGGCGCCTATCGGCACGGTCAGGATGCCGATGACGAACGGGACGCGCCAGCCCCAGGCCTGCATCTGCTCCGTGGTCAGCGCCATGTTGAGCTGCATCACGACCACTGCCCCGAGCGTGACGCCG
Source organism: Achromobacter sp. SD115 (assembly GCF_017355315.1). NCBI lineage: Bacteria > Pseudomonadati > Pseudomonadota > Betaproteobacteria > Burkholderiales > Alcaligenaceae > Achromobacter > Achromobacter sp. SD115. Next base: position 62,977 of record NZ_JADIJM010000024.1, read on the forward strand.
AGTGCCTGGCTGCCATATTGCCAGCTGGAATAGAAGCCACGCTTGCCGCGCGGCGCGTGTTCGACCAGCAGGGTGGTGGAGGCTCCGACCTCGCCGCCGGCGGCGAAGCCCTGGATCAGGCGGGCCAATACCATCATGACCGGGCCGACCATGCCTAATTGCGCATAGGTGGGCGCCACGGCGATCATGGCACAGCCCAGGCCCATCAGCCACAGCGTCAAGGTCATGGCCGCGCGGCGGCCGTGCCGGTCGGCATAGGAGCCGATCAACATGCCGCCCACGGGCCGCATCAGGAACCCCACGCCGAAGGTGGCGGTGGTCAGCAGCAGTTGGCCGTAGCCCGAGGCGGCCGGAAAGAACAGCGGCCCGAGCACCAGCATCAGGAAAGTGAAGACGGTGAAGTCGAAGAATTCGAGTGCGTTGCCGATAGTGGTGCCGGCGATGACGCGCCGGCGCATGGATGGCGTGTGTAGCGCATTGGGCGCGGCCGCTGCGATTGCAATAGACATGGTGTCCCCTCGTGTCTGTTGAGAGCGGGCCGGCCCGTGGTTCCGGGCCTTGGACTCCCTCTTCGAGATGCACTATAAGGACGCCAGGAAATAAGAAAAAGACAGAATTTAAGTTCTAATGAATACTTTTTCTTATAGGGCAAATTGACCAGGTAATTTGCGCCGTATCTCGGAACGCGTCGCATTTTTCGGAAAAGGGCGGTGCAACTGTCTGGCCGCAGGGGGCTCCTGCCGCGGGGCCGCCGTGACGCGGGCGCCGGGGGCTTCTGCTCGCAGGCGCCACACGGTTGCCATAGAATGAAAAAGACAAGAACTGGGTACTGCGATCCGTTTTTTTTATATCTCCACAAATCTCCTGGAGCCGAACGCATGAACCTACGTCAATTGCGCGCTTTCACGCTGATAGCCGAGCACGGCAGCATCCGCGCTGCGGCTCGTGCGCTCGCAGTGACCCAGCCTGCCGCGACACGCAGTTTGCGTGAACTTGAACAGAGCGTGGGCGTCGAGCTGGTACGCCGCAGCGTCAAGGGCGTGGAGCTGACCACCTACGGGGAAGCGCTGTACAAGCGGGCCATCGTCATCATGCAAGAGACTCGCCGGGCTCGCGAGGAAATCGGACAGATGCGCGATGGCGAGGGCGGCACGTTGAACTTGGCCGTGAGTTCGGCGGCGCTGGTGGTCGTGCCGGACGCGCTAGTCGCTTTTCGCGCACGCATGCCGCGCGTGGCGGTTTCGTTCAATGAGGTGGCGCCGCCCTATAGCCACGAGCAACTGGAGTTGGGCCGCTACGATTTTCTCGTGCAAACCGAGTACGACGGGGAGATCAGCGACGGCTTCGCCCACCGTCCGCTGTTCACGCTGCCGCTCGCGGTCGGTGCGCGCCTGGGCCACCCATTGCGCAGGGCGCGCAGCCTGGCGGAACTGCACGACGCGCCTTGGCTGGTGCCAGGCAACTCGGAAGCTCCCGCAAATCTGTTGAGGATGGCCTTCGCCGCGCATGGCCTACCCCTGCCGCGCGACACCATATCCTGTCATTCGGTGGCGGTTGCGTTGGCCATCATGGCCAAAAGCGAGGCGCTGGGCATTTTCGTGCGCCCATTGTTCGAGCACGATCTCCTGCCGTCGAACATGCGCATGATGGCATTGGCGCACGAGCTTCCCTCTGCCCGGATCTCGATCCTGGCGAGGAAGGAATCGCCGCCCACGCCAGCCGCCGAGTGCTTCATCGATTGCCTGATCGCCACCCGGGACGCCATGGCCACCTCCTGCAAGGAAGGCCACCCGATGCGCAAGAATCCGGTCTCATGGAGCCTGCAGGACTAGCCCGTCCATGACGGCAGCGGATATGCCGGGCGCGACTCAGCGCGCGGGCCTGCGCTTGGGTACGCTGGCGCCCAGCAACACCATGAGCTCCCGATGGTTGCGCACGCCCAGGTGCTGGAAGGCCCGGTAGCGATACGTCAGCGCGGTGGTCTCCGATACGCCCATTTCGCGCGCTGCCTCCCTGGTGGTCAGACCGTCCAGCACATGCGTGATCAGTTGCCGTTCGCGGCCCGATAGCTTGGTCATGAGCTGTACCTGCAGCGGCTGGTCGGCGGGCGCGCGCCGGGTCACCTGGACATGGCGCATGATGGCCGCCGCAAGCAGGGGGGCGTGCTGCGACATGCGCTCGAAATCCTTGGGGCCGTAGTCGGGATAGGAGAAATTCCGGTGCAGGCTGACCGCCACCCGATAGCCGTCGGGAAACACGGCCAGCAGCGACATGCGCTCGCGGATGCCGGGGTCGTCGTAGCAGACGCGGCGGTAGTGTGCATCGGCGACCTCCATGGCGAACTGGTGCCCGATCCAGAGTTGGCGCGCCTTGGCGGGTTTGCGCCTGGACAGCCAGATCATGTTTGAGTCCTGCTTGTCGAAGCCCAGGCGCATGTATTCGATGGCGGTCAAGGTCGCCACTTCGCCGATGGCGCTGGCGCTGGAAACGGCTTCGACGCGGCCGCTGCTGCGCAGCGCGAATACCGTGCAATGGCTGGCGGGCACCGTGGCGCCCAATGCGCCCAGCACCTCGGCGGCGAAGTTCTCGGCGCCGATTGCATTCATCAGCGCGACACTCAGATCCTGGCCGGGAGGCGGGGGGCGCGGTGGCAGTGGCAGCAGTTTCATAGCGGGTTAGCCTGTCCTGATTAATTAGGACATATTAACGAGTCCGCCCCAGCAGAATATGACGCAAGCCAATACGGTTGTTTGATGACACGATCAGGACTTGCGCATGCCCCTAGAAAGAATCGGACCCTTCGAGTACCGGCGCTTCCCGCCCTCGCTTCCCCCGCTCGCGCCGCCAGGCGAGGAGGCCCGGCATCATCGCGTGCTGATCGCAGGCGGTGGTCCGGTGGGGTTGGCGGCAGCGCTGGGATTGGCCAGGCTGGGCATAGACAGCGTCGTGATCGAGGCCGACGACTCGGTCTGCGAGGGCAGCCGCGCAGCCTGTATTTCGCGCCGCAGCCTGGAAATCCTGGAGCGCCTGGGCGTGGCGCCGGCCTTCATGGAAAAGGGCCTGGCCTGGACGCGGGGCCGCAGCTATTACGGCACCGAGGAAGTGCTGGTGTTCGACATGCCGTCGTCGCAGGGCGACAAGTACCCGCCGATGATCAATCTGCAGCAGTACTACATCGAACAGTTTCTGCTGGATGCCATCGACGAAATCAACCGCCGTTTCCCGGGACGGGTGGATATCCGCTGGGCCAGCAAGGTGACCGAATGCAGGCCCGACGCGGCCGGCGTGACGCTGCGGATCGAAAATCCGCTGGGAAGCTACGACACACGCGCCGATTGGCTGCTGGCCTGCGATGGCGGCCAGAGCTTCGTACGCGCCAGCCTGGGCCTGGAGCTGAAAGGTACCGGCTACCAAGGCCGCTATGCGATCGTCGATATCGAACTGGCGAGCGAGCATCCGGCAGAGCGCCGCGCCTGGTTCGATCCGCCCTGGGCGCGCGGAACCACCATATTGATGCACCGTCAGCCGGACAACATCTGGCGCGTGGACTACCAATTGAAGGCCGGCGCGGACGCTGCGCAAGCCTTGCAGCCAGACCCGGTGCGCGCCTTTGTGCAGACGCATCTGGATGCCATCGGCGAAGGGCATCTGCCGTGGGCGCCCGTGTGGACCTCGGTCTACCGCGCCGGCGCGATGACGCTGGATGCCTATCGTCATGGCCGCATCCTGTTCGCGGGCAACGCCGCGCATGCCATGCCGATTTTCGGCGTGCGCGGGCTGAACTCGGGCTTTGACGACGCCGACAACCTGGTCTGGAAGCTCGCAGCCGTGCTGGAAGGGAAAGGCACGGAAGCCCTGTTGGACAGCTATTGCAGCGAGCGGCGGCAGGCCTTCCACATCAACGCCGAGAACGCCATGCGCAGCACCGAATTCATGTCGCCGCCGCATCGGGGCTTCGATCTGATGCGCGAGGCAAGCTTGTCGCTGGCTGGCCGACATCCGGGGATTGCGCGCCTGGTCAATCCGCGGCAGACGCAAGCCCTGGCCTATGCGCATTCGCCACTGTCGACGGAAGACGAGGGCGGCGGCGCCTGGGCGCCTGGCGCGCCGTTGGTGGATCGCCAGACTGCGGACGGACAGTACCTGACCGATCTGCTGACGCCCGGGGGCTTTACTTTGCTGGCGTTTGCGGCATGGCCGGAGCAGGACGCGCTGGAAGCGATGACGGCCTCGGCGGCGTGGCAATTCCTGCCTTGCCGCTGCGTCGCGGTTGCGGCCCCGGACGCGATGCGGCCCGGGTCCGAGAGCGGCATGGCCTACCTTTTGCGGCCTGACGGCCATGTTTGCGGCCGATGGCGTTCGCCGTCGCTGGACACGGTGCTATCCGCCATCCAACGCGCCTGCGGCGTACAAGGAGCCATTCAATGATTGAAGACGCCGCGGTCCAGGATCGCCTCTACGCCCGTTGCAGCAACGCCATCGCTACCGCGGGGCGCGGACGCGAGTCCCTGTTTCTGGCACGCCTGGCCTTGCTGCTGTTCGAGCAGGTCCAGGACGAGCAGCGTTGCCTGGACGCCATCGAGCAAGCTTTGCGCGATTTGCCCCACCCTTCGCTTTCAGCCGATTGACCGGCGGCGACCATTCCCAAGGAGACGGACTTGAATCGACGCCATTTTCTTGACGCGTTGGCGGCGACGGCACTGGCCACCGTTGCGCCTCTGGCGCGAGCGCAGGACGGCTATCCCCAACAGCTCATCAAATGGGTGGTGCCGTTTTCCGCGGGCGGTGGCACCGACATCCTGGCGCGCGCGCTGGCCGAGGCCATGCGCGCGGGCTTGGGCCAACAGATCATCATCGATAACCGACCGGGCGCCGCGACCAATATCGGCGCGGAGTACGTCGCGCGGGCCAAACCGGACGGCTACACCGTTCTGTCGGCCGGCAGCGGGTTGCTGGCGTTCAACGAGCATCTGTTCAGGAAGCTGCCGTTCAGCCCGGAAATGGACTTTTCCTATATCGGCGCCATCGGCAAGTTTCCGCTGGTGCTGGTGGTGAATCCGGCGTTTCCCGCCGCGGACTTCAAGGCCTTCATGGCCCGTGTACAGGCAGCGCCGGGAGAGGTGAACTACGCCTCGCCCGGCAATGGCTCGTCGCATCATCTGGCCATGGAGCTGTTCCAGGGCCGCACCGGAACCCGCTTGACGCACGTGCCCTACCGTGGTGCCGCGCAGGCCATGCAGGACGTGATGGGAGGACAGGTGCCGGCGATGTTCCTGGATCTGGCCTCAGGGGCTGCCATCATCAAGGCTGCCAAGGTCAGGCCGCTGGCCATGGGCTCGCGGGCGCGTTCGCCGCTGCTGCCGGATGTGCCGACCCTGGCTGAGCTGGGCGTTCCCGATGCCGAAGTGTTTGCATTCCAGGGGTTGTTGGGGCCCGCGGGCCTGCCGGAGCCCGTTATCGCGCGCTTGAACCAGGAGTTGAACACGGCCTTGTCCAAGCCGGCAGTATTCAAAATGTTCACGGAGTTCGGGTTCGAGCCGCTGCCCGGCACTCCCGCGGAGTTCAAGGCGCTGGCTCGGGCCGAATCGGCCCGCTGGGGCGAGGTCATCCGCGCCAACAAGATCGCGCTCGATTGAGACAGTCGATGAACCAAGCCTATTCAGTCGGCTGACCGTCGACCACCATTCCAAAGGAGAAATACTTGAATCGACGCCATTTCCTCGAGGCGCTGGCGGCCACGGCCTTGACCGCCGCCGCACCGCTGGCCCGCGCCCAGGGCAAGTATCCAGACCAATTGATCAAGTGGGTGGTGCCGTATCCCGCAGGCGGCGGCACCGACAATCTTGCGCGCACGCTGGCGGAGTCCATGCGCGCCGCGTTGGGGCAGCAGATCATCATCGACAACCGGCCGGGCGCCGCGACCAACATTGGCGCGGAGCAGGTCGCGAACGCCAAGCCCGATGGCTATACCGTCATGTCGGCGGACAATGGCGTGTTGGCCTTCAACGAGCACCTGTTCCGGAAACTGGCTTTCAGTCCGGAAAAGGATTTCACCTACATCGGCGCCATCGGTAAGTTTCCGCTGGTGCTGGTGGTGCACCCGGCATTTCCCGCGGCGGACTTCAAAGCCTTCATGGCGCGCGTGCAGGCCGAGCCAGGCAAGGTGGACTATGCCTCGGTCGGCAACGGCTCGCCGCATCATCTGGCCATGGAGCTGTTCCAGAGCCGTACCGGGGCGCGCCTGACGCACGTGCCTTACCGCGGCGCCGCCCCGGCCATGCAGGACGTGATGGGCGGGCAGGTCCCGGTGATGTTCCTGGACCTGGCTTCAGGAGCATCCATCATCAAGGCCGGCAAGGTCAGGCCGCTGGCCATCGGTTCGCAGGTCCGTTCGCCGCTGCTGCCGGACGTGCCGACGCTGGCCGAGCTGGGGGTTCCGGACGCGGAGGTCTTCGCATTCCAAGGCATGCTCGGCCCCAAGGGCATGCCGGCGCCAGCGGTTGCGCGCCTGAACCAGGAACTGAACGCCGCCCTGGCCAACCCCAACGTGGTCAAGCGTTTTGCCGAGTTCGGCTTCGAACCCCTGCCTGGAACGCCCGATGAATTCAGGGCGCTGGCGCGCGCCGAATCGGCACGTTGGGGCGAAGTCATCCGCGCCAACAAAATCTCGCTCGATTGAGGAATCGTATGGACCAAACCGCCGCCCGTCCCGTGCAGGGACTGCATCATTTCGCCTGGCGCTGCCGGGATGCCGAGGAAACCCGGCGCTTTTACGAGGACTTGCTGGGATTGCCGCTGGTGCATGTCATCAAGAAGGACTCCGTACCCAGCACCGGGGAATTCTGCCCGTACGTGCATATATTTTTCCGCATGCGCGACGGCTCATGCATCGCGTTCTTCGACCTGGGCGACCAGACCGCGGCGCTGCCGTCGCCGAACACCCCAGGGTGGGTCAACCATATCGCCCTGCGGGTGCCGGAGCGCGACGATCTGCTTGCCATGAAAGCCAGGCTCGAAGCCCATGGCGTGGAGGTGGTCGGCGTCACGGATCACGACAGCTACATCGAATCGATCTACTTCTTCGATCCCAATGGCTTGCGGCTGGAGTTGACGGTCGAAGTGGCAGCGCCGGAAGTCGTGGAGGGTTACGTGCGCGAGGCCCGTGCGGCGCTGGACCTCTGGACTCGGGACAAGCCCGGTCTCGCGGCGGCGCAGGGGAGGCTGGCATGACGCAGGCGACTTTGCCATTGCGCGTGGCGACGCGCAGGAACGGTACGCGCGACGGGGAGCTGATGCTGGTGAGCGCTTGCGGGCAGCGCTGGGCATCCGCCGGGGCCGGCGCTGCCACGTTGCAGGCCCTGCTGGATGATTGGGATGCGCTGGCGCCGCCGCTCGCCCGTCGCAGCCAGGAACTCGACGCGACCGAGTGGGCCGGCGCCGGTGCGTTCGACGGAGGGCAGTGCATGGCCCCGCTGCCCCGGGCCTACCAGTGGGCGGATGCCTCGGTCTACCGGAATCATGCGCGGCTGATCTACCAGTGGCGCCGGGAGCCCATTCCGCCGCGCTACGAGGAGGAGCCGCTGGTGTACCAGGGCGGGTCGGATGTGATGCTCGGGCCGGAAGAACCCATCGTGGCGGTCGATGAGGCCCATCTGATCGACCTGGAAGCCGAGGTCGCGGTGATCACCAAGGACGTGCCCATGGGTGCCAGCGCGGCGCAGGCGGCTAGTCTTATTGCCCTGGTGGTCCTGCTCAACGACGTTTCCCTGCGCGGGCTGATCCCGGGCGAACTTTCCAAGGGTTTCGGCTTCTACCAGAGCAAGCCCGCGACCAGCTTCGCGCCCATCGCGGTGACGCCGGACGCGCTGGGCAGCGCCTGGAAGGACTGCATGCTGGACCTGCCCGTGCGTATAGAGATCAATGGCGAGCGTTTCGGCGAGCCCCATGCCAATAGCGAGATCGTCTTCAATTTCGCCCAGATCATCGCGCACCTGGCCAGGACGCGCAGCCTGGCGGCCGGCAGCATCGTCGGCGCGGGGACCATCAGCAATGCGGATCCTGCCGCGGGCAGCGCCTGCATCACCGAAGCGCGGGTCCGCGCCCAGCTCGACGGCATGCCTGAAGAGGGGCTGCCGCCCTATCTGCGGCGCGGCGACCGGGTCCGCATCTACGCGCGCGGGCCGGATGGCGGCGTGCCGTTCGGCGCCATCGACCAGCGCGTGGAAATCGCTGGGGGAGGGCGCTGACGGGGGATTTCAGGACAGGGTGCGCGCCGGCATGGCCGACAGATCGTGCAGGCTCAGGCCGCAGCTGCGGGCGCGTTCCGCCATCAATTCGCTATGCGCCAGGGCGCGCCGGCTTTCCTCCAGCAGCACGTCGAGCTGTTCCTGCAGGCTGGCCGCCATGGTCCAGGCGCGTTCGGCGAACAGGGCCGAGAAGCTGTCGGCGCAAGCCTTGCAGATGGCTGCGCCGTTCTTTTCGAGCAGCGGGGCGCCTTGCGCAAGCGTCGATTGGCAAAAAATGCAGGCGAGAGCGCGGTTCATGCAGGGCGGCCGGTCCTGAGGTTGGAGGGGCGCGCTACCCGGCGGGTACCAGCGCCATGACATCAATGGACTACGGCGCTGGCAGCCAACTCTTAAATCGACGGGCTCGTCAGTCCACGATGAAGCCCCCCGGACCCGACTGGCCCAGCAATTCGCGGGCGCATTGCGCGGCCTGGCCGACGGTGGCCACGGCCAGGAACGGCACGCCGAAGGCATGGGTCATTTTTTCGCCGCGCTTGCGGATCTTGTCCAGCGCCTGAGCGTCGCTCTCCACGGCGATGAACGCGCGGCAGCGCGCCTTCAGACGCGGCATGTTGGCGGTCTGCCATTCGATCATGGCCTTGCGGTCCGCCTGGCCGGCTTCCTGCCGCATGTCGGGCACGACCATGACGAAGCTCTGGGGGTTGTCCACCAGCATCTCCATTTCGCGTATCCAGCTGGCGGAATAGCCGTCGGGCGCGCCGCCATGCCGGGAAGTGACAATGGGAAACTGAGACAGGTCGTGGAAGAAAAACTGTTCTTGGTTCATTCGAATTCTCCGTGAGGAAGGGCGGCAGCGTCTTTGCTGCAGCCGCAGTGGCCGTAAAGCACCAGGCTGTAGGAATCCAGCAGGAAGCCGCTGCGCTTGGCGATCTTCCTGACCAACTGGCCCATGGCCGGGTCGCTGGACTCCAGGATCCGTCCGCAATCGGTGCAGACGAGGTGGTCGTGGTGTCCCTTGTCATTCAGCTCGTATACCGTGGTGTGGGCGTCGAGCTGAGTACGTTTGAGCAGGCCGGCGCCTTCAAGTTGCGTGATGACGCGATAAACCGTGGCCAGGCCGATGTTGCTGCTGTCCGAGAGCAGGTTGCGGTAAATGTCGGCCGGGCTCATGTGCAGGCCGGCGTGCTGATAGAAGAGGTCCAGGATCTTCATGCGCGGGAACGTGGCCTTGATGCCGGCGTGGCGCAATCTTGTGTGGTCCATGGGGGTTCTCCTTGCGGGGCTGATATCCAAGTGAGAATGATGTACATTTCCAACTGGATCCGCTCGCCGGAAACCGTCAACCTGTAGCTCAAACCTGCCAACCATGCTTCACGTGGCCGTTGCGCCCGCCCTGCCGGATGTATTGCTGACGCCGTTCAGCGTCCACGGGCGGCGCGAATCCAAAGGTATCGACGTGCCCTCTCATGTTCATGACGAGGGCATGCTGGTGCTGGTGCACGAGGGGCTGGTGGTGGTGCAGGCGGGCGCGCAGGTCTGGACGGTGATGCCGGGCAGCCTGGGCTGGATTCCGCCGGGCGTGCAGCATGGCGCGCGCTGGTTCGGCGAGGCGCGCGGCTCGTTCCTGTATGTGCGCCGCGATGCCTGCGGCCGGCTGCCGGACCGCTGCCGCTCCTGGCCTGCGTCCAGGTTGATCGAAGCCTTGATGGACCGCTTTACCTCGGTCCTGCCGAACACCGTGTTGTCTCCCGCCTACCAGGAGCAGTTGTTCGACGTGCTGCTGGAAGAGCTCAAGCAGCGCGAGCATGAGCCCGTGTTGCTGCCGATGCCTGTTGATGCGCGCTTGCAGGATCTTGCCAATACGCTGTTGGACCGGCCCGACGACACCGCCGGCATCGACGAATGGGCGCAGCGGCTGAACATGTCCTCGCGCACGCTGATGCGCCGTTTCCGCCAGGAAACCGGCGTCACGCTGGGACAGTGGCGCCAGCAGGCCCGCCTGCTGCGCGCCCTGGAGCTGCTGTGCCGCGGCGGCTCGGTCACCGAAGCTGGCCTGTCGGTGGGCTACGAGAGCACCAGCGCTTTCATCGGCAGCTTCCGCGCCGCATTTGGCATGACGCCCACGCGCTACCTGGCCGAACGCGAGTAGCGCAGTCCTCGAGGCAGGCTTTACGGATTTTCACGGTTCTCCGACAGTTTTGCCGATCTTCCCAGGCACCCCTTGCCTAGTATGACGCCAGGGTCGGACAGGACTTTTCGTCCTGCCCGCCATGCATCAGGGGTGTTTCATGAATGACTTGTTTTTTCTGGCGTTGCAGCCGGCCAGGAGCGCGCCGTGAGCCAGCAACGCGTCGGCGCGCTGCTCATCCACGGCTTGGGCGGCACCGAATTCGACATGGGCGCCATGCACAAGGTGCTGGCGCGCGCCGGGATCGAGCCTCACGGCGTGACTTTGCCCGGCCATGCCGGCTGTCCGGAAGACCTGCTTGATGTGCGGGTCGAGGACTGGATGGCGGTGGTTACGCAGCGCTATCGTGAACTTTGCGCGCAGTACGAGGTGCTGCACGTTATCGGGATGTGCCTGGGCGCCTTGCTGGCGGTGGAACTGTGCAAGCGCGAATCGCACACGCGGGGGGCGCTGGTGTCGCTGTCCGCGCCGGTGTTCCTGGATGGGTGGAGCACGCCCTGGTATCGGGCCTTGCGCTATCTGGTGTATCGCCTGCCGGGCGTGCCGCGCCGGATGCGGGTGCGCGAAGAGGATCCTTACGGCGTGAAGAGCGAGCTGGTGCGCGCTTTCATCAAGGCGGGCTTTGCCCGCGGCGACGGTTTCCACTACCAATGGGTGCCGCTGGCTTGCGTGCGCCAGGTGGACCGGCTGCGCGGCATGGTCCGGCGGGGGCTGGAGCGCATGCGCTGCCCGACATTGATCATGCACGCCGAAGAGGATGAGCTGACCAGTCCTCGTTCAGCCCGTTTCCTGGAGCGGCGCATTCCGGAGGCGACCGTGGTGATGTTGCAGGACAGCTACCACATGATCTGTGTGGATCAGGAACGCGAGCGCGTGATGCGCAACGTGCTGGGGTTTTTGGGCAAGGACCCGGACATCGTCCGGATGCGCAGACGTTCGCGCGTGCCTGACGCCGAGACCCATTCCGCGCCGGCCATGCTGGCGCAAGCCGGCCATTCCTGCGCGGGCTGAAAGCTGTCGCCTCAGGCCGCGGCGGGCTGGTTGGGGTGCATGGGGCCTTGCGGATCGTTCTCGGCGTCCGGCCGCGGCGGCACCGGGGACAGCCCCAGCGTCAGCCGCAGACGTTGGCAATCGGGGTTGGGCGAACCGTCGGGCATCCAGATGTCGAATTCCCGGCAAGGCGTGGGGCGGTTCTCGTAGATGGCGCAATGGATGCCGGGCTGGCCGAGTTCGCCGCGCAGCGAGATGCAGCGGCCGCCGCCCGTTTCCGTACCCTTCATGCAGGCGCGCAGCGGGCTCATCTGGGTGACCAGTTCCACCGGCACATGGCCGCCGTTTTCGCCAGCCAGCTCGCCGCAATAGAACGACACCCTGAAATGCGCGCAGCATGCCCCGCAGTCCAGACAGGGGTTGGCGGCCGGATCGTCGCCTGCCAGGACGGCGGGGGAGACGAAGGAGATGAGCGAGGACTCTAGCAGGGACATGGAGCGCGGAAGGCTGTAAACCTGTCGAGGCCCCGGCAAACTCGCAAAACGGGCCGCGTCGATACGGGCCTCCGTACAGCGCCGGGGGCGCGCGCGGACAGGGCCGGCGCGGGATCAGGGCTGCAAATATTAGCTGGATATGATTGGCGGCCGCCATGGTTTTTTTGCCTTGGCATGGTCTTTTATCGGGGACGTTGCTGCGGTAGCATCGGGTGCCCGATACCGGCCAGGAGCCTGCCTTGAACCCCAAAACCGAATCCCCCGACGGCCTGGTCCGTTGCGGCTGGGTGGACACGTCCGCCGAGTACATGGCCTACCACGACACCGAGTGGGGCTACCCCGAGAGCGACGACCGCGCACTGTTCGAGCAGCTCTGCCTGGAGGGATTCCAGTCGGGCTTGAGCTGGCGCACCATCTTGTCCAAGCGCGACGCATTCCGTCGCGGCTTCGCCAACTTCGAGCCCGACAAGGTGGCGCGCTTCGGCGAAAAAGAAGTGCTTAGGCTGCTGGCCGACGCTGGCATCGTGCGCCATCGCGGCAAGATCGAAGCCGTCATCAACAACGCCGCCCGCGCGCTGGAGATGATCGAGCGCGAAGGTTCGTTGGGCGCCTATCTGTGGCGCTTCGAAGCGCCGAAAGGGGCGTCGTCCACGCTCGGCGCCTCGACCTCGGCGCAATCCGAGGCCCTGTCCAAGGCGCTGAAGAAGCTGGGCTGGAAGTTCGTCGGGCCCACCACGGTCTACGCCTTCATGCAATCAGTGGGCATGGTGAATGACCATAGCCCCGATTGCCATTGCCACGCCGCCAGCGAAAAGGCCCGCAAGGCGTTCAAGCGACCGGCGTAGCGGCCGCCGGGCGGAGGGTCAGGCGGCGGATTTTTCGCCGGAGCCGGACGATTCGACAGCCTGATCTGGCAGGCTGTAGCGGCCTTCGCGATAGGCCCAGCTGGGCCACAGCGCATGCGCCAGCGCCTCGGCGGCCAGGTCCGGATCCAGCGGCATGGGCGCGTACTCCTCGGGCGCCGTATAGCGGTACTGCAGCGGCGTCTTGTTGGGCGCCATCACCAGCAGCTCGTTTTCCTTCAGGTAGCCGTAGGTGCTGTCGTATTGCATGATGGCCCGGCCCGGTGTGCTGCGGGTGAGGTCATGGCCGAGCATCGGATGTTCGGTGTCCACGCCTATCAGCGACAGCAGGGTCGGCGCCAGGTCGATCTGGCTGATCAGGCGGTCGTCGCGTCGCGGCTCGATGCCGGCGCCCAGGATCACGGCTGGAATGTGGAAGTGGCGCACGGGCACCAGGCTGGCGCCGAAGACGCGGGAATCATGGTCGGCGGCCACCAGGAACACGGTGTTTTCCCAGTAGGGCGAGGCCTTGGCGCGTTCGAAGAAGCGGCCTAGCGCCCAGTCGGCGTAGCGCACGGTGTTTTCCACGGTGGCCGGATTGCCGTCGGTCTGGATGCGGCCCGCCGGGTACTCCCAGGGCGAATGGTTGGACACGCTGAAGGCGAGCGTGAAGGTGGGTTGATCGCCGTCTTCGCGCAGCAGCCGGTCCAGCTGGTTGAACATGTCCTCGTCCGAGGCGCCCCAAGTGCCGACGAAGGCCGGATCCACGAAGTCGGAGCGGTCCACGATCTGCTTGAAACCGTTCCCCAGGAAGAAGCCCTTCATATTGTCGAAGTGCGATTCGCCGCCATAGATGAAGCGCGAGTGATAGCCATGGCGTCCGAGCAGGTCGGCCAGCGAGAAGAAGCCGCGCTGCGAGCGCGGCAGCTTCAGCACCGCCTGGGCAGGAGTGGGCAGAAAGCCGGTGACCACCGCTTCCAGTCCGCGCACCGAGCGGGTGCCGGTGGCGTAGGCGCGGGTGAAGGTCCAGGCCTCGCGCGCCAGGGCGTCCAGCTCTGGCGTCAGGTCGGCGCCGCCCAGGCCGGCGCAATACTGCGCGCCCAGGCTTTCTTCCAGGATGATCACCAGATTGAGCGGTCGCGCCGTCTTGCGGCTGGCCGGCTGGCGGTGCAGGCTGGGGTAGTCCGGGTTGACGGGCGGGTTGGGCAGGCCGGCCTGCGCCAGCACCAGCCCGTGCATCTTGTCGTCGTCCATGCCGCCGTACACGGCCGAGGCGGACTTTTCATTCTTCATGCTGTAGACGGCGTAGAACACGTTGTAGAGCGAGTTCAGCGCCAGCGTGTTGAGCATGCCGTCCGAGCTGTAGGCGACCGAGGACGGGTTGATGGGGCGATGGCCCAGCGTGCCGCGGATGGCGAGGATGACGATGGCCAGGATCGCCAGGCTGGCCAGCGGCATCTGCCACCAGCTCAGCGGCGCGTCGGGCTGGGCGTGGCCGAACAGGCCGTAGGCGCCCCAGCCGATCAGCGCCACGACCGCCAGGCCGCCCACCAGCGCGCCCTTGTAGCCGCGCCAAAGCATGCCGGAAACTTCGCGGGGATGCTTCAGGTATTCGACGAACAGGCGGTTGGGGCGGGAGTCGTATTCGATGATGAAGGGTGGCGTGGCCACTTCCAGGAAGGCCAGCAGTATGAACGCGACCAGGTACCAGTAGCCGGCCAGGGTGGCGGCCAGCGGGATGTGGCCGAATAGAGGCGACAGCACGGCCGGCAGCGCCGCCAGCACGGCGATCTGGTGCGCGTCGATGCGCAGTCCGCCCAGCAGCAGGGGGATCAGCCCTCCAGCGTCGCGCACGCGCTTGGACTGCCAGGCGGCCAGTGCCAGGCGGCTGAGCGTCAGCAGCGCAAACGCCGCCACCACGAAAATCAAGGTCGAATGCCGCATCGGGCCTCCAGGTTGTTCTGCTGCCCGATCCGATGGGCCGGGGTCTGTCGTTCAGGCATTTGAGCGGCGCCGGCGTCGAAAATTCGATAGGGCGCCGGTGCTCGGGTCACATTTCGCAGCGCGGAGCCATTTCGTTTTGTAACTGGCCGCTGCGGGGCCAGGCACGCGCCATGCTGGGCACCCCCCGGGGCAACGCGTGCCGCGCGGCTTCGCGGGGACGCCGAGCCTGGAAAAATCCGCACACATTATGGGGCCGGCAACGCCGGACCAGGCCGCGGGCCGCGATACCCTTGGAGGTAACAGGAGCCGGCAGCGGTACGCCGGCCGCAATGCCAAGGATAATAACCATGACGCGCTCTGGAAAAATAGCGATCGGGATTGTAGGGGGAGCGGCGCTCCTCGTGGCGGTACTGGTGGTGGTGATTGCCACCTTCGACTGGAACCGCGCCAAGCCCTTCATCAACGAGCGGGCCAGCGCCGCGATCGGACGCCCCTTCGCCATTAACGGCGATCTCAGCGTCGAATGGGGGCGCGAGCCCGACGAGGGCGGCTGGCGCGCCTGGGTGCCATGGCCGCACATCGTCGCCAACGACATATCGGTGGGCAACGCGCCCTGGGCCAAGGCGCCGCAGTTCGCGACCCTCAAGCGCGGGGAACTCAGCCTGGCGCTTCTGCCGCTGCTGGGCCAGCGCGTCGTGATCCGCCGCATCCAGCTGACCGAACCCGCCGCCGACCTGGAGCGGCTGGCCGACGGCCGCGCCAACTGGGAGTTCACCCTGCCGGAAACCGGCGAACCGTCGCCCTGGGTGCTGGACATTAACGAGATCGGCTTCGACAAGGGGCGCGTGGGCCTGGTGGACCAGGTCCTCAAGGCGGACCTGACCGTGCTGGTGGATCCCCTGGGCAAGCCGGTGCCGTTCGCGGACGTGGCCGGCGCAACCTTCGCGGCGGAAGAGGGCGGCGCCGCGCCCTCGCCGCGCGATTATGTGTTCGGCTGGAAGCTGGACGGCAAGTACAAGGGCCTGGCTACCAAGGGCGAAGGCAAGGTCGGCGGCATGCTGGCCCTGCAGGACGCCAGCCAACCCTTTCCGGTGCAGGCGGACGTGGCTATCGGCGGCACCCGGGCGTCGGTGGCTGGCACCCTGACCGACCCGGTCAACCTTGGCGCGCTGGACCTGCGGCTGAAGCTGTCGGGCGCATCCATGGCGCAGTTGTATCCGCTGACCGGGGTCACCCTGCCGGACACGCCGCCGTATTCCACCGACGGCCATCTGGTGGCCAAGCTGCGCAATCCCGGCGGCGCGGTGTTCGACTACAAGGGCTTCAACGGCAAGGTGGGCAATAGCGATCTGCATGGCGACATCAGCTTTGCGCTGGGCATGCCGCGGCCCAAGTTGACCGGCAAGCTCTCCTCCAAGCAGTTGCGCATGGAGGACTTGGGGCCGCTGATCGGCGTGCCGTCGGGCAAGGTCGCGGGTGCGGCAACGGACCAGGCCAAGGATGCGCCGGCCAAACCCAAGGGCGGCAAGGTGCTGCCTACCCAGGCCTTCCGTACCGACCGTTGGCGCGACATGGACGCCGACGTCTCGCTGGATGCGGGCCGCATCGTGCACGACAGCAAGCTGCCGCTGTCGGACCTGTCCGTGCATCTGGTGCTGCAGGACGGCAAGCTGGCCCTGGAGCCCCTGCGCTTCGGGATGGCCGGGGGCAACATCAACTCCACCATACGGCTCGATGGCTCCGGCGCTACCCTGACCGGTCGGGTCGACATCAGCGCGCGCCGCCTGCGGCTCAAGCAGCTCTTCCCTGCTACCGCCGCCATGCAGAAAACGCTGGGCGAGCTGAATGGAGACATGGCGGTGAGCGGCGCGGGGAACTCGGTGGCTGCCTTGCTGGGCACGGCGACCGGCGACGTGAAGATGCTGGTCAACGACGGCGTCATCAGCCGCAGCCTGATGGAGATCGCGGGGCTCAACGTCGGCAACTACGTCGTTTCCAAGCTGTTTGGCGACGACGAGGTGAAGATCAATTGCGGCGCGGCCGACCTGGAAATGAAGAGCGGCGTGATGACGCCGCGGGTATTCGTGTTCGATACCGAAAACGCACTTATCAGCATCACCGGCACGGCCGACTTCAAGAACGAGAAGCTGGACATGGACATTACGCCGGACAGCAAGGGTTTCCGTATTTTTTCGCTGCGCTCCCCCTTGTACGTCCGCGGCACCTTTGGCTCGCCGGACGTGGGCGTGCATGTGTTGCCCCTGGCGGCGCGCGGCGCGGGCATGGTCGCCTTGGGGGTGTTGCTGACGCCGGCTGCCGGTCTGCTGGCGCTGGTGGCGCCCAGCACCACGGACGAGAACGCCTGCGGCCCCTTGCTTGAACAGATGCGCAAGCCGCCCAAGGCGCCCGCGCCCGCCACGGCGAAGGGCAAATAGGCGACTCAGCCCGGCGACGCCATGCGTGCGCCGGCCTGGACGTTGTCGTCCGCGACGCAGACCGCGTTGCGGCCATGGTTCTTGGCGTAATAGAGGGCCTGGTCGGCGCGTTGCAGGACGGTGTCCAGCGTAGTGCCGTGTTCCGGGTAGGCCGCGATGCCAGCGGAAATGGTGATGGGCGCGGCGACGGCGCCGGGCTCGGCGGCCATGCGTAGGCGCAGCCGCTCCACCAGTCCGATGGCGGCCTCCAGCGGCGCGCCGGGCAGCAGCATGACGAACTCTTCGCCGCCGGCGCGCGCCAGGGTGTCGCCGCTGCGCGACCCTTCGCTCATCAATTGCGCCAGCTCCTGCAGCGCGCGGTCGCCCGCCGCGTGGCCGTAGCGATCATTGATGCTTTTGAAATGATCGATATCGATGGCTACGATTGCCACTGGCTGGCCCTCGGCCTGCAGCAGCGCCAACGCCTCATCCAGGCCGCGCCGGTTCAAGAGGCCGGTCAAGGTGTCCGTGGTGGTCTCGCGGCGCAGGTCGCGGATCTTGTGGTGGATCGACGCCAGTCCCATCAGCAGCGCGCGCTTGAGTTGCGCGGCTTCGAAGTACCACGAGCGCACATGGCGGATGCGGTCCGCCGAGTCCGGGTTCTGCATGTGCTTGGCGATGCTGGCCAGTTCCCCCAGCGGCCGGGCGATCCAGCGCGACAGCAGCCAGATGGACGCCACCGAAAGCAGCAGCAGCGGCAAGGTGTGGCGGGCCGTCGCCAACAGCAGATCGCTCAACGGCTGCAAGGTGGCGTCCAAGGGGCGTTGCGCGATGATGCTCCAGCCCATGCTGGGTACGGGGGCATAACCTGCCAGCATCTCGCGGCCGTGTTCGTCGGCATAGCCCATTTCGCCGGTTTCGCCGCGCAGGGCCGAGGCGAAGGCGCCGGGATTGGACACGATTAGTCCCAGGCGGCCGCGGTCAGGGTGATAGATCAACGCGCCGTTGCGATCGACGACGTACAGCGATGACTCGCCAACGTAGAAGTGCTGGCCCAGCAGATGGTCCAGCACGTTGTGCTCATGCAGGTAAAGCGTGCCGCCGAGAAAGCCGAGATAGCGGTCGTCGCCCGAGAAAATGGGATGGGTGTACAGGATCATCCAGCGCTGGTCGCGGCCCTGGAAGGGGGCGCTGACGGTCGGGCGCTGGAGGGCCAGCGCATTTATGGCGGCGTCGCTGCGCGCCTGTTGGCCCAGCAATTCATGGTCCGAGGTCGAGGCTGCCAACACCTTGCCTTGTGGTGACACGACAAAGGTGGAATTGAAATGGCCGAGTTGCCGCTCCTGCCGCTGCGTCTCCGCCGCCATGTGTTCCGGATGGGTTTCCATGTCGGCCAGCATTTCGGCGCTGTACCCCAGGTAGCGCCTCAGGTCGGTCAGGAACACGTCGGTGGCGGAAGCCAGTTTGGAGGCATAGGCCCGGTTGAGTTCCAGCGCGTTGTGCAGCAGGAGGTCGCGCTGCACCAGATAGCTGGCGTGCAGGCTGCCCACCAGTGCGAGGGCGACCGAAAAGAGACAGATCCACAGGATGAGGCGCCGCAGATTGATCCGGAACATGACGCTATCCGTCAGGCGCGGACCCGGCCCGGCGGCAAGCCGGAGGGAGGCACGCTCCCGGTCAGCGCATCCCAGGCGCACATCGCCTGCCTGGCCACGGCTTGCAAGGTCTTGCGGCTGGCGCCGTCGCGCGCCTGGATCGACATGCCGTGCAGCACGGTGGTGTAGAAGGCGGCCAGGCTCTTGAGGTCGGCGCCGGCCGGCAGCTCGCCCTCGGATGCACCGGCATTGAGGCGGGCCAGGATGCGGCTTTGCATTTCACGGCGGTTGTCGCCCAGGAAATCGCCCACGCCGGTCTGATTCATGCAGCCTGCCGGCGCGCCCAGCACGATCATGCAGCCAGACGGCGTGCCGGGAGCGGTAAAGCGTTCCGCGGATGCCAGCAGCATGGACAGGATGGCTTCGCGGGCGGTGGGCGCGTCTTGCAGCGCGCGCCGCGTCGAACCGCCCTCGGTTTCGCGGTAGAGCTCAACCGCTTCGCGGAATAGTCCTTCCTTTGAGCCGAATGCGCCATAGAGGCTGGGCGAATTGATGCCCATCGCCGCCGTGAGGTCGGTCAGCGAAGCTCCGTCATATCCCTTCGACCAGAAGACGTCCATGGCCTTGTGCAAGGCCTGGGCCCGGTCGAAGTTCCGGGGGCGCCCACGTTCTGCCATGGGCGTGATTTTACCCGTCTGGGATTTTTGTGGTGATCGATAAAAAAATAGTTGACGCGTGTCGATCGACTCGGCGAATATATTTGTACTGATCACTACAAATATAGGTGTACCAATGTCGAATCTGACTGGAAAAGTTGTTCTTGTTACCGGCGGCAGCCGGGGTATCGGCGCCGCCATCGCGCGCCGCCTGGCGGCTGATGGAGCCGACGTGGCCTTCACCTACGTGAGCGCGTCCTCGGCCGCCGCTGCGCAGGCGCTGGTGCGCGAACTGTCCGTGGACGGGCGCCGCGCGTTGGCTATCCAGGCGGACGCGGCGGATACCGCCGCAGTCCGGGGAGCGGTCGAACAGGCCATTGCCCAACTGGGGCCCATCGACGTGCTGGTCAACAATGCCGGCATCTTCCTCACCGGCGCGATCGGCGAGACCAGCCTCGACGACTACGAGCGCACCATGGACATCAACGTGCGCGCACCCTTCGTCGCCATCCAGGCGGCGCAGGCGTCCATGCCGGACGGCGGCCGCATCATCAACATCGGCAGCTGCCTGGCCGGCCGCGCCGGCCGCGCCGGCGTCGCGCTGTATGCCGCCAGCAAGTCCGCGCTGGTCGGCCTGACCCAGGGCCTGGCGCGCGACCTGGGCGCACGCGGTATCACCGCCAATGTGGTGCACCCCGGCCCCATCGACACCGACATGAATCCCGCCGACGGCGCGCATGCGGCAGACCTGGTGGCTGTGCTGTCCCTGCCGCACTACGGCGAAGCCCGCGACATCGCCGGGATGGTGGCGTTCCTGGCCGGGCCGGAAGGGCGCTACGTCACGGGCGCGAGCTTGTCGGTGGACGGCGGCTACGCCGCTTGATGCGGCCTGTTTGAAAGTTTTCTCGGGGCGACTTGCACAAACCAAAAAAGCTGCATATAATCTTGCTTCTTCGCACTACACACATAACGAAACGCAGCGGTAGCGGACTAAAAAACGCGCAGCAAAGCGGACGAGACTGAGTGAAGTTGCAGGGCTGTTAGCTCAGTTGGTAGAGCAGCGGACTCTTAATCCGTAGGTCGAGTGTTCGAGCCACTCACAGCCCACCAGAATTCCCAAAGGCCGTTGACGTCACCGTCAACGGCCTTTGTTTTTTCTGTTCAAGCCCGCGAAGCCGCAGCCTGTCTACAGGCTTGCCGCTGGCAGATATGGTTAAGCCCGGACTTAACTCAGGGTAAATGCAGGCTGAACCACAGCGGGTTCCTGGCTCTTTATAGTGGCTCCATCGCCACCTGAGAGAGTCACGCATGTCCAGTCTTGCTGTTGCGCCCGCCTATCCCCAGGCCGTGCTGTTCGACCTGCTTACCGCCTTGCTCGATTCCTGGACCGTATGGAACCGCGCCGCCGGCTCCGAGGCTGCTGGCCGAGCCTGGCGCGCGGAGTACCTGCGCCGCACCTATGGCTGCGGCGCCTATCAACCCTATGAGCGCCTGGTGCAGGAGGCCGCGTCCGCGGTCGGCCTGCCGGCGGATGCGCCGGCCGCGCTGGAGGCGGGCTGGGACGAACTGCCCGCATGGGACGGTGCCCGAGAACTGTTGCAGGCCTTGCGGCCGCATTGCCGCCTGGCCGTGGTCACCAACTGTTCCGCCCGCCTGGGGCGGCGCGCCGCCGGCTTGCTGGGGGTGGATTGGGACGTGGTGGTGACGTCGGAGGAAGCAGGTTTCTACAAGCCCGATCCGCGCCCCTATGAACTGGCATTGGCGCAATTGCAGGTGCAGCCCTCCCAGGCCGCATTCGTCGCCGGGTCCGGTTATGACATGTTCGGCACCAGCAAGGTGGGCCTGCGCACGTATTGGCACAATCGGGTGGGACTGACGCTGCCCGAAGGTGCGGCGCAGCCTGAAGTGGAGTCCCCCAGGCTGGATGCGGCGCTGCCCTGGCTGGAACGGTTCGGCAAACGCTGACGGCGAGCAATCCCTGCCGGCACGCCGCGCTTGGCCGGCCTGTTCCCGGCATCATCCCGCCGACAGGGTAATCGCATCCCCCAATCCTTTGACCTCCTTCAGCACGAAGGAGGTGTAGACCTCCTTCACGCCCGGCAAGGCGCCAAGCACGTAGCGCGCCAGATCGCCGAAGGCGTCCAAATCGCGGGCGATCACCGTCAACTGGTGATCGTAGCGGCCCGACACGCAATGGCAGGTCAGTACTTCCGGCACGTCCTTGATGGCGTCCTCGAACGCCTTGACGTGCTCCGCACCCTTCATGTCCAGCGAAATCCAGACGAACGCGGTCACGCCGAAGCCCAGCTTCTTGACGTCGACTTCGGCCCGGTAGCCGCGGATCACGCCCTCGTCTTCCAGGCGCTTGACGCGCCGCCAGCAAGGGGAGGGCGTGAGCGAAACGCGTTCGGCCAGATCGGCGCTGGACAGCCGTCCGTCGACCTGCAAGGCGGCTAGGATCTGCAGGTCTGTGGGGTCGAAATTCTTGTTTTGCACGATTGTTCCAAGAAATTCAGGGTTTTGCTAATTTCAATCCAAAATATTACACATTAGCGTCAAAAATTCGGAAATATTCGCGATTCGGCTCCGGTATCTTTGTTTGGCTGTTTGAGGGGGCGTCGACATGATGAATGCTCCCTGTTTGAACACTATGGAGCAGACATGAAAGATTCGAATCCGATACGCAAGGCGCTCTTGGCCCTGGAGCCTTCCGAGGGCTGTTGGCTGACTTTGGCGAGTCCGGCGGTGGCCGAGGCGATTGCGCATTGCGGCTTCGATTGGCTGGTCGTCGACATGGAGCATGCGCCCAATGATGTGGCGGGTCTGACGGCGCAGTTGCAGGCCATCGATGCGGCGCGCGCGCATGGCGCGGCGGCGTATCCGATCGTGCGCGTGACGGTGAACGACACGGCGCTGGTCAAGCGCGCCATGGACTGCGGCGCCAAGACGATCATTTTCCCGAACATCGACACGGTCGAGGACGCGCGCCGCGCCATCGCGGCCATGCGCTTTCCTTTCGAGGGCAATGGCGGCGTGCGCGGGGTGGCGGGACTGGTGCGGGCCGGCATGTACGGGCAGGACCCGTCCTACGTCAAGCTGGCCAATGAGCAGGCCTGCGCGATCCTGCAGATCGAATCGGCGCAAGCGGTGCGCAACGTGGAAGCCATTGCCGCCCTGCCTGGGGCGGATTGCCTGTTCGTCGGCACGGCCGATCTGGCGGCCAGCCTGGGCCGTCTGGGCGACATGGCCCACGCCGAGCTGCGCGAGGCCGTGGGCCGCGTGATCGAGGCCGGCAAGGCGGCGGGCAAGGCGGTCGGTATTTTCGCCAATGATCCCGAAGAGGCGGCGCGCTACCGCAAGCTGGGCGTGCAGTTCATCGCCTTGCACTCCGACGTGGCCTGGCTGGCCCGCGGCGCCCGCCAGGCGCGCGCGCAGTTCGACGCGGCGTGCCGCTGAGCGGGCGGCGCGATCTCTTTCTTCTGGCAAGACAGGAACAGGCATGAATACAGCAGTATCTTCCGGCGGCTTCAGCACCACCGCGCGCGCTAGCGTGCAGACCTTGCGTTCGTCGCAAATCCGCGAAGTCGCCAATGCAGGCATGGGCCGCGCCGACGTGCTGCCGTTCTGGTTCGGCGAGCCCGATGAGCAGACGCCGGCAGCGTTCCGCGACGCGGCCATCGCCCATATCGCTTCCGGGCAGACGTTCTACGTTCAGACCCTGGGCGTGCCGGCGTTGCGCGAACGCCTGGCCACGTATGTGAGCGGCCTGCACGGCCAGCGCGATGTGGACAACATCGCGGTGACCAGTTCGGGCACTTCGGCGCTGATGACCGCCGTGCAGGCCGTCGTGGGCGCGGGCGATCACGTGGTTGCCGTGACGCCGCTGTGGCCCAACCTGGTGGAAATGCCCAAGGTGCTGGGCGCGCGGGTGACGACCGTGGCGCTGTCGTTCTCGGAGAGCGGCTGGCGCCTGGACCTGGATGCCTTGCTCAGCGCCTTGACGCCGGATGTGCGGGCGCTTTTGGTGAATTCGCCGAACAATCCCACGGGCTGGGTGATGACCGCCGGGCAGCAGCGCGCGGTGCTGGAGCATTGCCGCAAGCACGGCATCTGGATCATCTCCGACGATGTCTATGAGCGCTACTACTACGAAGGCGCGGTGGCGCCCACGTTCCTGGACATCGCCGCGCCGGATGATCGCGTGGTCAGCTGCAACTCGTTCTCGAAGGCCTGGCTGATGACGGGCTGGCGCGTGGGCTGGGTGGTGACGCCACGCGGACTGCTGCCGGAGATCGGCAAGCTGATCGAATACAGCAACACCTGCACGCCCGGCTTTGTGCAAACCGCCGCCTTGTGCGCGCTGGAACAGGGCGAGCCCGTCATCGCGCGTACGGTGGAGCGGCTGCGCTTGGCGCGCGACCATCTGGCGTCGAGGCTGCACGAGGTGCCCGGGGTCGAACTGGCCGGCGCGGCGCCTGGCGCGATGTACACCTTCTTCCGCGTCCGCGGCGTCTCGGACAGCCTGGCGTTCTGCAAGGACCTGGTGGTGCGCGGCGGCCTGGGCCTGGCGCCGGGCGTGGCTTTCGGTCCCGAGGGCGAAGGCTATCTGCGATGGTGCTACGCCAGCGCGCACGATCGCCTGGATGAGGGCGTGGCCAGACTATCGCGCTTTCTGGACGCGGCCCGGGGCAAGGCAGCCTGAGCACCGGCGTCGGACCTCAACATTAGGGCAAGACCCCATGAATACTCCTGAGCTTCCCCGTTCCCTGGAATGGATAGAACGGCTGGTGCGCTTCGACACGACCAGCCGCCTGTCGAACCTGGGCCTGATCGAGACGGTGCGCGACCACTTGGCCGCGGCCGGGCTTGCGCCCAGGCTGATCTACAACGCCGACGGCAAGAAGGCCAACCTCTTCGTGACCGTGCCCGCCGCCGACGGCGGCACCCAGGGCGGGGTGGTGCTTTCCGGCCATACCGACGTCGTGCCGGTAGACGGCCAGGCCTGGAGCAGCGATCCGTTCGCGCCCGAAGTGCGCGATGGCCGGCTGTACGGACGCGGCACCTGCGACATGAAGGGCTTCATCGGAACGGCGCTGGCCATGCTGCCCTCGTTCACCGCGCGGCGCCTGCGCGTGCCGCTGCATCTGGCGCTGAGCTATGACGAGGAGGTCGGCTGCCTGGGCGCGGACGCCATGCTGCGCGAGCTGGCGAAGCTGGATATCCGGCCCGACAGCTGCATCGTGGGCGAGCCGACCGAAATGCGCGTGATCTCGGCACACAAGAGCAGCAATCTGTACCGCTGCACCGTGCATGGGCATGCGGCGCATTCTTCGTTGACGCCGCGTGGCGTCAACGCGATCGAATATGCGGCGCGCGCCATCTGCCACATCCGCGATATGGCCGACAGCCATCGCCAGAACGGACCGTTCGACCAGGACTTCGAGGTTCCGTACACCACCGCCAACACCGGCACGATCTCGGGCGGCCTGTCCGTCAATACGATCCCGGACCGCTGCCAGTTCGAGTTCGAATTCCGCACCATCCCGGGCGTGTTGGCGCCGGACGTGATCGGCGGCCTGCGCCGCTACATCACCGGCGAACTGCGCGACCGCATCAAGGCGGAGAACCCGCAGGCCGACATCGAGCTGGAGGCGATGGCGGAAGTGCCAGGTTTCGATACCGCCGCGACCGCCGAGATCGCGCGCCTGGCGCAGGCGCTGACCGGCTCGCGCGGCACCGAGAAGGTGGCGTATTGCACCGAGGCGGGCTTGTTCCAGCGGGCGGGCATGACGGCCGTGATTTGCGGTCCGGGCAATCTGCAACAGGCGCACCGGCCCGACGAGTATGTGGCGCTGGCGCAGATCGGCCTGTGCGAACAGTTCATGGAAAAGCTGGCGGGCCATCTTGCGATAGCCCGTCTATGAGTTGATCGATAGTTAATTCTTCAAAAAAACAGAGGGAAAAATGGCTTACTCGGAGAAGACAACGTGGAATGCGGCGGCCGCTGCCCGCGATAAGGCGGCGCCATCAGGCGACCGGCGCGCCCAGGCGCGGCGCGCGGTGATCGCCGCGTCCATCGGCAATGCGCTGGAATGGTTCGACATGATCGCGTACGGCACCTTCGCGCTGATCATTGCCAAGCTGTACTTTCCGTCCGCCAGCGAGAGTTCCTCGCTGCTGCTGGCGCTGGCCACGTTCGGCGTGTCGTTCCTGATGCGGCCGCTGGGCGCCATCGTGCTGGGCAGCTATGCCGACCGGGCGGGCCGCAAGGCAGCGCTGACGGCTTCCATTTTCCTGATGATGATAGGCACGCTGATCATCGTGGTGGTGCCCACGCACGCGCAGATCGGCGTCGCCGCGTCGATCATCATCCTGGTCGCCCGGCTGATCCAGGGCTTTTCGGCGGGCGGAGAGTTCGGCAGCGCGACGGCCTTCCTCATCGAATATGCGCCGGATCGGCGCGCCTACTATGCCAGCTGGCAGGTCGCCAGCCAGGGCGCGGCGATCCTGCTGGCGGCGCTGTTCGGCGCCGTGCTCAACGCGACCTTGACCCAGGCGCAGCTGGAAAGCTGGGGCTGGCGCATCCCGTTCGTGTTCGGCCTGCTGATTGCGCCGGTGGGCTACTACATCCGCCATCACATGGATGAGACGCCGGAATTCAGCGCGGCGCAGGCTTCGGCTTCGCCGCTGAGCGACATGTTTGCGGGCCAGAAACTGCGCCTGCTGGTGACCGTGGGCTTCGTGGCGCTGGGCTCGGTGGGCAACTACCTGGCCCTGTACATGCCCACGTACTCGATCCGCCAGCTGGGCCTGCCGCCGACCATCGGCTTTCTGGCGACGCTGGTCACGGGCGTCATCATGACGGTAGGCGCGCCTTTTGTGGGCGCGCTGGCTGACCGGATCGGACCCGCGCGCATCATGACGGCCGCGGCCCTGTTGACCGCAGTGTTGTGCTATCCCTTGTTCTATCTGCTGGTGTCGTATCCGACGGTGGGCGTGCTGATGATCGTCCAGGTCATTCTGGGCTTGTTGGCGACGTTGTACTTTGCGCCCATGCCGGCGCTGATGTCCGCGATTTTCCCGGTGCAGGTGCGCACCACGGGCCTGTCATTGGGCTACAACATCGCTGTGACGATCTTCGGCGGCTTCGCGCCGTTCATCCTGACCTGGCTGATCGCGACCACCGATTCCAAGCTGTCGCCGAGCTACTACCTGCTGGCCATTGCGCTCATGGCCATGGTGTCGCTGAACGTGGCGCGCCGGACGTTCCAGCAGCGCTAGGCGCCAGGCGCCGGCCTTCGCCTTGAAGGCCGGCCCGCGCCGGGCGGAATGTAGCCCATTGTTGCGGGATTGCGCGCCTTTTCGCTCCGGCTGGGGCCGCGCCGTACAGCGCGGCCGCGCTATCTTCAGGACCCTGCTGATAGTACAAAATGTTGCCTGCCTCCCATCCCGCGCTTGCTAGCATGGTCTGGCCGGAATGATCCGGCACACCGACGGAATAAGTGGAGGTTGCCATGAGCTCAAGAACAATATTCAACCGGATCGCAGTCGTCGCGGCCACGGGTGCCTTGCTGGCGGGATGCGCCACCCAGCAGCAGACCAACACGGCCGTGGGTACGGGCGCCGGGGCGGCGATCGGCGCCGGCATCGGCGCCTTGATCGGCCACGGCAAGGGCGCAGCCATCGGCGCTGGCATCGGCGCGGTGGCGGGCGGCCTGGTGGGCTACAACTGGAAAGTGGTCAAGGAAGACGTGCAGAAGTCGGGCGCTTCATCGTTGGGTATCGACGTGGTGGAAATGCCCGATGGCAGCCTGAAGGTCAACATTCCCAGCGGCGTGTCGTTCGATACCGACAAGACGCAGCTCAAGCCCGCGCTGCTGCCGGTGCTGGACAGCGTGGCGCGTTCGCTCAACCAGCATCCTGAATTGCGGGCCAAGGTGGTCGGCCATACCGACAGCACGGGCGCGCTGGCGCACAACCAGACGCTGTCGGTCAATCGCGCCAAGAGCGTCACGGACTACCTCAGCAAGCAGGGCGTGGCAGCCGGCCGCCTGACGGTCGAAGGCCGCGGACCGAACGATCCGATCGGCGACAATGCGACCGCCGAAGGCCGCGCGCTGAACCGCCGGGTGGAGATCTACCTGTACGCGGTCCAGCAGTAAGCCTGGGCCAGCCCAGTGTCCAAGGCGGCTGGCGCAATGCGCCGCCGCCTGTTTTTTTGGAGTCCGTCATGAGCATGTTCCCTCCCGCCCGCATCGGCACCGATACCGCCGTGGCTGCCTTGTCCGGCTGGCAGGCCGTGGCGATGCGCGACGCCATCGAAAAACGCTTCCGTTTTCCGAATTTCAATGCGGCATTCGGCTTCATGGCGCGCGTGGCCATGTTCGCGGAGAAGCTGAACCATCATCCTGAATGGACCAACGTCTACAACCGCGTGGACGTGACCCTGACCACGCATGACGCCGGCGGCGTGACCGAACTGGATGTGCGCATGGCGCAATTCATGGACGAGGCTGCAGCGCAAATGGGGGCGACCACGCCCAAGGCCTAGGGCTTTTGGCAAGCCTCGTTCCAACAGGCGCGGAAGTTAGTCGTCCGCGCCGTCCGCGTCCGGTTGCAGATGGCCGATCACGCGGTCCAGCATGTCGCCCAGCAGGCGCTGCTCGTCGGCGTCGAGGCAGCCGAAAATTTGCTCATTGCGGCGGGCGATCAGGTCGATGACGCGCTGGTATTGCGCCAGGCCGGCAGGGGTCGGCGCCAGCACCACGCCGCGCCCATCGGAGGCGGACATGGTTTTTTCGACCAGGCCGCGTTCCACCAGCGCTTGCGCCGAGCGGCTGGCCTGGCCCTTGTTCAGATTGGCCGCGCGCGCCAGGTCGTTGACCGACAGGGGCGCGTAGCGGCCGATGGCCGCCAGGCAGCGCGCCTCGCCTAGCGGAATGCCGCAGTCTTCCAGATAGGCGCGATTCGTGTCCCTGTCCGTGATCTTGTTGAGCACGTGCAGGCGATAGGTCAGGAATCGTTCGAGGGCGGGCGGGTTCACGTCGGACTGGCAGAAGCAGAGGCGGGATAGTGTGCCACAGGGCCGTTGGCCAGGCAGGCGGCTTCCGCCTGGGCCAGCAGCGCGGCGGCGTCGCGCGCATCGCTCAAGCGGGCCAGTAGCGACAGGCTCAGGATCGACAGGAAGAGCGACGCTTGCTCTTCACCGACGCGCGTCAGGGCCTGCGCCATGGCGGTATAGGTCTGGTCCAGTTCATCGTTGTTCATGCTTGGGCCTCCTTGGGCGCATTCAGGGCGATCGAGGGGTAGTAGGGCTGGAGGGCGGCGCGCAGGGTGGCGGCCGTGGGGGCGATCCAGCGTCCCAGTACGTAGCCGTCCGGCCGCAGCAGGTAAACGGCGCTGCCTTGTGCGCCATAGCGCTGGCGCAGTTGCCCGTGTGTGTCCTGCAAGGCGTCGGCGCCCGTTTTCAGCACGCGCAGCGGCTGGGAGGCATCGCGGGTGGAGTCGGCCAGGGTATCCAGTTCGGCTGTGAGCCGGGCGTCGGGTTCGAGCGCCAACGCCACGAACCCTGCGCCGAAGCACGCGCTGAGATGCAGCGGCGCGCCGCGATCCTGCAGCAGCGCCTCTGGCGCGGGCTGGCCGGGCGCGGCGGCGGCGCCGGCTTGCGGCGCGCCGTCAGCCAGATTCAAGGGCGAGGCATCGTAGGAGATAGGCGCCGACTGCCGTGGGTTGATCAACTGGCGTACCCGTTCGTCCGACAGCGCCAGGCGCAGCGCGGCCTCGCGCATCAGGCGGAAGCCGAAATCCGGCGGAGCCATGAATTCGGTGCTCTTGGCGCCATAGGCCAGGTTCTGCCGGGTGGCGTGGACGCGCTCCACGCTGTAGCTGTCCAGCAGGCTCTCGGGGGCTTGGCCTTGCAGCACCCAGGCCAATTTCCAGGCCAGGTTGCCCGCGTCGTCCAGCCCCGAGTTCAAGCCCCGCACGCCGAAGATCGGCACCAGGTGGGCGGCGTCCCCGGCGAACAGCACGCGTCCGTGGCGGTAGCTGTCCAACGTCAGGCACTTGGCGTTGTAGATGGAAATCCACAGCGGCTTCCAGGGCGCGGTCTCGCCGATCATGTCCAGATGGCTCTGCACGCGCGGTAGCACGTTCTCCGGCTTGACGGCCTCCTCGGGGTCTTCGTCGTCGCGGATCTGGTAATCCACGCGCCAGACATTGCCGGGCTGACGATGCATGAGCAGGGTGGAACCGGGATTGGACGGCGGATCGAACCAGGCCAGGCGCTCCACCGGACGGCTGGATGCCTGTTCGATGTCGACGATGACGTAGCGTCCTTCGTACTGCATGCCTGCCAGCTTCAGGCCCATGGCTTCGCGCACGGTGCTGCGGCCGCCATCGCAGGCGATCAGCCAGTCGGCGCGCACGGTGTGGCGGCCGCCTTCGGCTTCCACTTCGGCCGTGACGCCGTCCGCGTCCGTTTGCAGGCCTGCAAGCCGCGCCGACCAGCGCAGCGCGGCCCGTTCCGGATGGCGCTGCATGGCCTGGTGGGCGTACTCCTCGACGGCGTACTGCTGGATATTGACCATGGGGGCGTAGCGTTGCAGCGGGTCGTGCGGCATCTCGAAGTGCAGCACCTCGCTGTTGCGGTAGTAGCTGCGGCCTCCGGTCCAGGCCAAGCCGGTGGCGGTCAGGGGGCGGTCGGCGCCGACCCAGCCCATGATTTCCTGTGACCGCCGCGAAATGCAGATGGCGCGACTGCCGCTGCAATAGTCATCGTCCGCCTCCAGGGTCAGCGTAGCGATGCCGTATTCGGCCAGCAGGGCGGCCAGCGTCAGGCCGACAGGGCCGCCGCCGGCGATCAGGACGGGAACGTGCGCGGGTAGCGGCATGCTGTCTCCGGGTATTGGTTGTTTGCACAACTATATTCTCAAAAAGGTTGCGCACGCAACCATATAGTTGGGGCAAAAAAAACCCGCCGGATCAGGGCGGGTCGTCGGGCTGAAGTGGCGTCTCAGTTGCGTACGTAATAGATACGCATCGCCTGCTGTTTCTGCGCGCCGTCCAGCACGCGCAGCACCACGACTTTGGCCGTGAAACCGTCGGGCAGCTTCAACTGGCCCAGCGCGTAGTCGTAACGGTCGACGTTCAGGGCAGGGCCTTCCGGCGTGACGGTGGCGGCGCGGCCATTGGGGTAGGTGCCGTCGATGGAGAAGGTCAGCGTACCCTTGAACGGCGCGCCCTGGCGCTCCTCGCGCATGACCAGCACCTGGTAGTCCAGCAGGCCGGGCGCGCGCTTGAAGGTGGCGGAGCGGATGCCCAGGTTGCCGCCGCGCGGGTCGGCCGGCATGGCGTCCTGGAACAGCACCAGTTCCTTGTTCAGCGTGTCGATCTTGCTGCGGGCGTCAGAAAGGTCGGCAGTCAGTTTTTCATGGCCGGACTTGTTGGCGTCGCGCTGCTGGGTGGCTTCCTCGAGCTGGCTTTGCAGGCGCTGGCGCTCAAGATTGGCCGTGCTGAGTTCGCTGTGCAGCTGCTCGGACTGTTCCACGGTCAGGCGTTGCGGACCGTAGTTGGTCTGCAGGAAGAGCACGCCGCCGGCGCCCAGGGCGATGCCCACCAGCAGCAGGACCAGCCAGCGCGGCATGCGGCGCGTGCGTTGGCCGGGCTGGTATACGGAGGGCTTGAACACAGCCCGTTGCGATCTTCCGAACATCCCCATTCCTAGAAAACTTCCTGTATGTTTGCTCACCCGCGCGCAGCGCGCGCAGGTCAAAGCGCTAGAGAATACCCCGTTAGCCGGGGAGCTTGGGTGCGCGGACAAGCCTGGTTGCGCACCTTGATATTGTGAAATATGTGGACATCAGCGGTCCTGTCCGTTGAGTTCGGCATCCAGGTCCGCCAGCCGCTGCGGCGTGCCAACATCCGTCCATTTGCCCGCATGGCGCGCGCCGCGCACCAGGCCTCGGGCCATGGCCTGCCGTAGCAAGGGCGCCAGGGGAGCTGCCCCGCCCCGGGGGACGTTGGCGAACAACGAGGGATGGTAGACGCCGATGCCCGCAAAGGTCAAACGAGGTTCGCCCTGGGCATGGACGCTGCCGTCGGCCTCCAGCCGGAAATCGCCGGCCGGGTGTTGGGGGGGATTGTCCGCCAGCAGCAGCCAGGCGCCGCCGTCGGGGAGGGCGGCTGCCAGATCCTTCGCCGCGGCGGGATCCCAGTCGCACCACACGTCGCCGTTGATGACCAGGAAAGGCTCGCCGCCCAGCAGGGGCAGCGCCTGGGCGATGCCGCCGGCGGTTTCCAGCGCGGTCGCTTCCGCCGAATAGCGGATCCGCACGCCGTGTGCGGCGCCATCGCCCAGCGCCCGCTCGATCTCGTCGCCGAGCCAGGCAAGGTTGATGACGATGTCGCGGATGCCGGCGGCTGCCAGCCGGCGCAGGTGCCAGACGATGAGCGGCTGGCCGCCCACGGCCAGCAAGGGCTTGGGCAGACTGTCGGTCAGGGGGCGCATGCGTTCGCCGCGTCCCGCCGCGAGAATCATGGCCCGCATCAGAACGTGTACCCGACGCTGACCTGGCGGTCGTCCAGTTTGTCCAGCAGGCGCAGCAGCGGCGTGAAGACGCCGTAGCGCTGGGCCACCTGGCGCACGTAGCCATTCATGCGCGGAATGTGGGCCAGGTAGTGCGCCTTGCCGTCGCGGTGGTTCAGACGGGCGAACACGCCCAGGATGCGCAGGTTGCGCTGCAGGCCCATCCATTCATAAGCGCGGTGGAATTCGGCGAAATCCGGATCCACCGGCAAGCCTGCCGCCCGCGCCATTTCCCAGTAGCGGATGGCCCAATCCAGTTGCTGGGGCTCTTCCCAGGTGGTGCGGGCGTCGGTCACCAGCGAGGCCAGATCGTAGGTGATGGGGCCGACGAGCGCATCCTGGAAGTCGATGATGCCCGGATTGGGGCCGTATTGCGGCTGGTCGCAGACCATCAGGTTGGGCGAGTGGTAATCGCGGTGCACCAGCACCTGGGCCTGTCCGCCGTTGCTGGTGGACAGCAGCGCGAAGATCTTTTCCAGCGCGTTCGCGGTCTTGTCGTCCAGCGTCACTCCGTGGTGCTTCTGCACGTACCACTCGGGGAACAGCTTGAGCTCGTCGGCCAGACGGGCCGTGTCGTAGGTGCCCAGGCCGGCGGTGGACGCCTGCTGCAGGCGGACCAGCGCGGCCAGGGCCTCGCGGTACAGGGTCTGCAGTTCGCTGTCCGGCAGTCCCGCCTGAATGCGCTGGTAGTAGGTCTGCTCGCCCAGGTCGGACAGCAGCAGCAGGCCCTGGTCCAGGTCCTGTTCCAGTACGGCGGGCACGTTCAGGCCGACGTCCGCCAGCAAGCGGTCCACGTGCAGGAAGGGGCGGCAATCCTCGTGCGCGGGCGGAGCGTCCATGACTATCAGGGTGCGCTCGCCGGCGTCCAGCCTGAAATAGCGGCGGAAACTGGCGTCGGCCGACGCCGGACGCAGCGTGTCGATGGCCAGGTTCAGGCTGGCGGGCAGGCTGCCCAGCCAGTTGCGGATCAGCTCCAGGCGGGGGTCGTGATGGTTTTTCAAGGAAGATCCGTGTCAGAAAGGCAATATTGCTGAGAATTGTGTCCCGAGCACATAAGTCTGGGCCTATGGCGCGGCTTCTCTATAATACCGGCTCGTTTCCGTTAGCATTGGCCCTCCGTGGGTGCCGGTGTCGCGTTCCCACCATCGTCAAAAAGGGCTGTTTTCACTCGTGCGCAAGGTTCGATGGTTGATCCTCTCTGCTGTCAGTGTCGCCGCCGGAGCCGTTCAGGCCCAAGGTAGCCAGGGCAGCGTTCCCGCCGCGTCGTCGACCTCGGCGACCCCCGTGTTGCGCACTTCGCCGGGCTTGCGGATGCACCGCCTGCCGGACGACAGCATTCCCGCCTTCATGGAGGCGGACTCCATCGATGGCGATCCGGACTCCGACCTGACCCTGACCGGCAACGCCCAGGTGCGCCGCATCGACAGCGTGATCAAGGGCGATCGCATCAACTACCGCAAGGACACGGGCGAAGTCGACGTCCAGGGCAGCGCGCGCATGATGCGCGACGGCACCCTGGTGATCGGGCCGAACGCCAAGTTCAACGTGGACAAGTCCTCGGGCGAGATCGAAAAGCCCAATTTCTGGATGGGCGCCAACGGCGGCTTTGCCGTCGCCGAGCACGCGGACATATTCAGCCGGTCGCAGATGCGGCTGCACACAGTGACTTATAGCGGCTGCGCCTGCGAAACGCCGTCCTGGTACATCAAGGCCAAGACCGTCGACATCGACTACGACGAGAACGAAGGCGTGGCGCGCAGCGGCGTGCTGTATTTCAAGGATGTGCCCATCCTGGCGTCGCCTTACATGACCTTCCCGGTCAAGAAGGAGCGCAAGTCGGGTTTCCTGATGCCGACTTACGGCACCACCAGCCAGGGCGGCTTCGATTTTTCGATTCCGTATTACCTGAATCTGGCGCCGAACTATGACATGACGGTGCAGCCGCGCTATTTCTCCAAGCGCGGGCTGCAGCTCGGAGGGGAGTTCCGGTATCTTGGTCCGGGTTTCGCAGGTGATCTGAATGGCACCTACTTGCCCAATGACAATATCACGGGCACCGACCGCTGGATGTATTGGTGGCGTCACCAGCAGACGTTCTCTCATGGCTTCTATGCGGATTGGGATTTCGCCAAGGTCTCGGACGACAATTATTTTCGGGATATTTCCCAGCTGGGCTTGAATCAGGCATCCACAACCTATCTGCCTCAGCGCGCGCGCGTGGGCTGGGGATCGCCCTCCGGCTACTGGAGTGCATACGCCCAGGTCTACAAGTACCAGACGCTGCAGGATCCGGATGCGCCGCTGTCGCCGCCGTACGATAAGGAACCCGAACTCTTCTTCCGCGGAGCACGCTACGATTGGGGCGGCTTCGACGTGGACTGGACCTCGACTGCCGTACGCTTCAAGAAGCCCCTGCTGAACGGCGCACGCACAGGCCCGGAAGGCGACCGCTTGCAGTCATATCCCACGGTTTCCTATCCGATCGTACGCCCCGGCTGGTTCATCGTTCCGAAGGCGGGAGTAAACTACACCCAATACCAGACCAATTGGTATAGCAGGGACTGGCTGGGCTTGAATGCGGGCACGCCCAGCGCGGGTACCTCGTTTGGCTACCCGCAGTCGCAATCGCGCACGGTGCCCATCATGTCGCTGGATTCCGGCCTGATTTTCGAACGCGATACGACCCTGTTTGGCAAGGCATCTACACAGACTCTCGAACCGCGCCTGTACTACCTCTACGTGCCTTACCGTGACCAGTCCAAGCTGCCGGTCTACGACACGTCGCTGGCCGATTTCAGCTTCTCGCAGGCATTCGAGGAGAATATCTACAGCGGTGGCTGGGATCGCATTTCGAACGCGAATCAACTGACGGCGGCGCTGACCACGCGCTGGCTGGACGCCAATACGGGTTTTGAGCGCATGTCGCTGGCCGTCGCGCAGCGCTTGTATTTCGCCGATCAGAAAGTCACGTTGCCGGGCGAGACGCCGCGTGAAAACGTCCGTTCGGACTTCCTCGTTGGTGCGAGCGCAGCGCTCACGGACACGCTCAGTACTGAAGTCGCCGCGCAATACAACCCATACGACAACAATTGGTCTCGCGGTCTGATCAGTGCGCGCTGGGCGCCGCAGCGTTTGACCACGATTGCCTTGTCTTATCGTTATCAGCGTGACCCTCAGCCTGGCGTCTACTATCAGCCGCAGGGCCAGAATCAGGTCAGCATGGCGGTACAGTGGCCATTCAGCAAGCGCTGGTATGGTGTCGGACGGGTGGACTATTCCTTGCGTTCCGGACCTTCCAGCACGATCGCCGACACGACGGAGTCGCCCCGCGTGACGCAGGCCATCGCCGGTCTGGAGTACAAGGGAGATTGCTGCTGGGTGGGCCGCGTGGTCTATCAGCGATATGCAGTCTCCGCTACGGACGCGAACTCCGCAGTGTTCTTCCAGCTTGAGCTGACCGGCCTGGGTTCCCTCGGAACCGACCCGATGAACCTGCTGAACAGAAGTATCCCCGGCTACTCGCGCATTACGCCGCCAGTGCCCACCGGGACCACATTTGAAAGGTATGAATGATGCGTAGGTTGCACTCTTTGCGCCGCCTCTCCGGCAATGCGCTGCTGTTGGCCGTGTGCGCTGGCTTGCCCGTGGCCCATGCGGCCGAGCAGGGCGGCAAGGCCGCGAGCAATGGCGCCAAGCCGAATTCCGCCGCGCAGAAGAACGCCGCGCCGGCGCCCGCGCCGCAGCGCGAGCAGTTCGTCGACGGCATTGCCGCCGTGGTGGACAAGGACGTGATTACGTTGCGCGAATTGCGCGACGCGTCCCAGCGTATTTCAGGCGAGTTGAAATCCCGCGGCATCCAGGTGCCCGATGACCAGACCCTGCAGCATCAGGTGCTGCAGCGCCTGATCATGGAGCGCGTACAGCGCCATGAAGCAGACCGCCTGGGCATACGGGTGGACGATGCGCAAGTCGATCAGGCCATCCAGACCATTGCCGCCCGCAACAAGATCACTATGGCCCAGTTGCGCCAGGAAATCGAAAAATCCGGCACGAACTGGGACGGCTACCGCAAGTCGCTGCGCGACGAGATCCGTACCGATCGCCTGCGCCAGCGCGCCGTGGATTCGACGATTGTGATTTCGGATACCGAAGTCGACGCCTTCCTCAAGGATCAGCGCCGCAATCCCGCGTTCGGCGCGGCGCCGCAGGCGGCCCCGCAGCCGCAGGCTCAGCCGCAACCCGAACCCCAGCAGGCCGCCGCGCCGTCGGGTCCGATGCTTTACGCCCTGGCCCAGATCCTGGTGCGCGTGCCTGAAGGTTCGTCGCCCGAGCAACTGGCCGCGCTGCGCAAGAAGGCCGAAGGCCTGCTGGCGCAAGCCAAACGCGGCGACGACTTCGCCAGCCTGGCCGCTGCGGCCTCGGACGGTCCCGAAGCCTTGCAGGGCGGCGTCATGGGCGTGCGCCCGCTGGACGGCTGGCCCGACCTGTTCGTGCAGGCCGTCAGCAATCTGCAGAAAGGGCAGGTCAGCAGCCTGATCCAAAGCGGCAACGGCTTTCACATCATCAAGGTGATGGACCGCGGCACCGCCCAGCCGGCGCCTGCCCGCACGGCCCGCGCCCCGGCGCCAGCCCAGGCGCCGCAGCCCGCCGCCGCGCCCGCGCAGGCGCCTGCGCACCAGGGCCCGGTGGAAGTGATGCAGACCCGCGCCCGCCACATCCTGATCAAGACCTCCACCGTCATGAGCGACGAACTGGCGCGTCAGCGCCTGGAGCAGGTCCGTCAGCGCCTGGTGAGCGGCGGCGCCAAGTTCGAGGACATGGCGCGCCAGTATTCGCAGGACGCCACCGCTCCGCAAGGCGGCGAACTGGGCTGGCTGAACCCGGGCGAAACCGTGCCGCCGTTCGAGGCCGCCATGAACGCCTTGAAGCCGGGCGAGATCAGCCAACCGGTGCAATCGCCTTTCGGCTGGCACCTGATCGAAGTGGAAGAGCGCCGCCAGCACGACGCCACCGACGACATGGCCCGCATGAAGGCTCGCCAGATCTTGTTCGAACGCCGTGCCCAGCCCGCTTTCGAGGATTGGCTGGAGCAGCTGCGAGCCCAGGCATATATCGACAACCGCCTGGAAAAGCAGCAGAAGATCCAGCAGAACAACCGCTAAACGCATTACAGGCTTTACATGTCACAGCACCAGGCGCGCAAGCGTTTCGGCCAGAACTTCCTGACCGACGAGAGCGTGGTCGAGTCCATCGTCCGGGCGGTGTCGCCCGCCCGCGACGACACCGTGGTCGAGATCGGCCCGGGCTTGTCCGCGCTTACCCGGCCGCTGCTCGAACGTCTGGATCATCTGACCGCAGTCGAAATCGATCGCGACCTGGCGGCGCGTCTGCGCAAGCAGTTCGACGCCACCCGCCTGACCGTGGTCGAGGCCGATGCCTTGACCGTGGATTTTTCCCAGTTCGGACCGGCGCTGCGGGTGGTGGGCAATCTGCCCTACAACATCTCCAGCCCGTTGCTGTTCCATCTGATGACCTGGGCCGGGCACGTCCGCGACCAGCACTTCATGCTGCAGCGGGAAGTGATCGACCGCATGGTCGCGCAACCCGGCTCAGGCGACTTCAGCCGCCTGTCGGTGATGCTGCAATCGCGCTACCGCATGCACAAGCTGTTCGACGTGCCGCCGGAAGCCTTCGATCCGCCGCCCAAGGTGGT
The DNA here is from genome assembly GCF_017355315.1 of Achromobacter sp. SD115. Classification (NCBI taxonomy): domain Bacteria; kingdom Pseudomonadati; phylum Pseudomonadota; class Betaproteobacteria; order Burkholderiales; family Alcaligenaceae; genus Achromobacter; species Achromobacter sp. SD115. Next base: position 100,642 of record NZ_JADIJM010000024.1, read on the forward strand.
GTCGGCGATCGTGCGCATGGTGCCCTTGCCAGCGGATCGCCTGCGCCCGGTCAGCGAGCGGGCCTTTGAAACGGTGGTGGCGCGCGCGTTTTCACAGCGGCGCAAGATGTTGCGCCGGGTGCTGGCGGACTGGGCCGCGCAAGTGCCCTGGGAAGCTCTGGATATCGCGCCCACGGCGCGCGCCGAGGATATTTCAGTGGACCGCTATATCCGCCTGGCGGATGCACTGGTGGCGGCTGGAGTGCTGCAGGCCGGTTGAAGCCGGACCCCAAAAACCGAAAAGCCCGCTACAGCGGGCTTTTTCAATTCAGTTTCTACAGCATGCGTTTTTGCGCGGTCATCCAAAGTTGCATGACGTCGCGGGCGCGGTCGGCCAGCAGTTTTTCGGCGTCGGTGAGCGCCTGCTGCAGCGTGATGGGGCCGGGAGCCAGGCTGAAGGCGGCGCTGATGCCGCAGGCGTGCAGCGCTTCGTAGCCTTCGCCTAGCGATCCGGCCAGCGCCACGACGGGCACGCCCGCGCGCTGCGCGATCTTCGCCACGCCGGCGGGGGTCTTGCCGCGCAGGGTCTGTGCATCCATGCGGCCTTCGCCGGTAAACACCAGGGCCGCGCCCTCGATCGCCTGGGCCAGGCCGCCCAGCTCCGCGACGATCTCCACCCCGGGGCGGAAACTGGCGTTGAGGAAGGCCTTGGCCGCGAAGCCCAGGCCGCCCGCTGCGCCCGCGCCGGGGTGGCCGCGGTGGTCGGTGCCCAGGTGCTTCGCGCACACGTCGGCGAAGTTCGTCAGCATCTGGTCCAGGATCTGCACCTGTTCGGGCGTCGCGCCCTTTTGCGGGCCGAACACGTGCGAAGCGCCCTGCGGGCCGCACAAGGGGTTGTCCACGTCCGAGGCGATGTCGATGCGGATCTCAGCCAGGCGCGGATCCAGGCCGCGCGTATCGATGCTGGCCAGCTTGCCGAGCGCGCCGCCGCCAGGCGGCAGGCTGCGGCCGTCCCCATCCAGCAGGCGCACGCCCAGGGCTGTCAACATGCCGGCGCCGGCATCGTTGGTGGCCGAGCCGCCCAGGCCCAGGATGATGCGCGTAGCGCCCGCGTTCACGGCGGCCAGCATCAGTTCGCCCACGCCATGGCTGCTGGCGCGCATCGGATCGCGCTTGGAGGGCGCGATGAGTTCGAGGCCCGCTGCCGCAGCCATTTCGATCACCGCCGTGCCATCGTCCAGCAGCCCCCACACGGCGTCGACCTTGTAGCCCAACGCATCGTTCACCGTCAGCTGCTGTTCCTTGCCGCCTGTTGCTGCGAGCACGGCTTCGACCGTGCCTTCGCCGCCGTCGGCCATCGGAATGCAGACCGTATGGGCGCCGGGGAATGCGGCTTTCACGCCGCGCGCAATGGCTGCCGCCGCATCGGGCGCGGACACGCTTTCTTTGAAAGAGTCGGGGGCGATGACGATTTTCACGGGTTCAGTCGAGCTCGTTTTTCGGTTGAGGTGATGCCCATGATACCTGCGCGGGCGCGGCCGGCGTACCATAGCGTTTTTGTCGTTTTAGCGAGAGTGGATCGTCATGCCCGTATTGCGCCGCACCAAAATTGTCGCCACCCTGGGACCCTCGACTTCGACGCCCGAACGCATTGAAGCGCTGATCCGCGCGGGCCTGGACGTGGCCCGCCTGAACTTCTCGCATGGCAGCCCGGACGACCACCGCGAGCGCGCTCGCATGGTGCGCGAGATCGCCGCCAGGCAGGGCCGCTTCGTCGCCATCATGGGCGACCTGCAGGGCCCCAAGATCCGCATCGCGCGCTTCACGGACAAGCTGGTCCAGCTGCATGTCGGACAGCCGTTCACGCTGTCGCGCGTGCATCCCAAAGAGGCCGGCACGGCCAGCATCGTCGGCATCGACTACCCCGAACTGGTGCAGGATTGCCGCGTCGGCGACGAGCTGCTGCTGGATGACGGCCGCGTGGTGCTGGTGGTGGACAGCGTCGAAGGCGACGAGGTCCACACCACCGTGACCGTGGGCGGCCCGTTGTCGAACAACAAGGGCATCAACCGCCGCGGCGGCGGCCTCTCCGCGCCCAGCCTGACCGACAAGGACCGCGTCGACATCAAGCTGGCCGCGGAAATGAATCTGGAATACGTGGCCGTGTCGTTCCCGCGTTATGGCAGCGACATCGACGAGGCGCGCACGCTGCTGGCGGCCGCCGGCAGCCAGGCCTGGATCATCGCCAAGATCGAGCGCGCGGAAGCCGTGGCCGACGACGAAGCGCTGGATGCCCTGATCCGTGCCAGCGACGGCGTGATGGTGGCGCGCGGCGACCTGGGCGTGGAAGTGGGCGATGCCGAACTGGTGGGCATCCAGAAACGCATCATCCAGCACGCGCGTACCCTGAACAAGGTCGTCATTACCGCGACGCAGATGATGGAGTCAATGATCTCCAGCCCCATGCCCACGCGTGCCGAAGTGTCCGACGTGGCCAACGCGGTGCTCGACTACACCGACGCGGTCATGCTGTCGGCGGAGAGCGCATCGGGCCAGTATCCGGTGGAAACCGTGCAGGCCATGGCTCGCGTCTGCCTGGGCGCGGAAAAGCACCCCACCTCGACCAAGTCGCATCATCGCCTGGGCGAGACCTTCACGCGCTGCGACGAGACCATCGCGTTGGCGGCCATGTACGCGGCCAATCATTTTCCCGGCGTCAAGGCCATCATTGCGCTGACGGAAAGCGGCCACACGCCGCTGATCATGTCGCGCATCCGTTCGGGCGTGCCGATCTATTGCTACAGCCCGCATAGCGCCACGCAGAACCGGGTGGCGATGTTCCGCGGGGTCTACACCGTGCCGTTCTCGCCGTCGGACTACGAGCCCGCCGACCTGAGCAACGCCGCCATCGATGAACTGCGCAAGCGCAATCTGGTGCAGACCGGGGATTGGGTGATCCTGACCAAGGGCGACTTCTACCGCGATAGCGGCGGCACCAATGGGATGAAGATCCTGCTGGTGGATTGACGCGAGGAGGGCAGGGGCGCCATGCCGGCGCATCCTGCCGCCCCGGTGGGTCTCAGCCGAAGAACCAGTAGCACACGCCGATGGCCGCCAACACGCCGGCCAGGTCGGCGATCAGGGCGCAGCCCACCGCATGGCGGGCTCGCAGGATACCCACCGATCCGAAGTACACCGCCAGCACGTAGAAGGTGGTCTCGGTGCTGCCCTGGACTACCGCGGCCAGCAATGCCGGAAAGCTGTCCACGCCGAAATGCGCCATGGTTTCCAGCATCATGGCGCGGGCCGCGCTGCCCGAGAAGGGTTTGACCAGGGCGGTGGGGAGGGCGTCCACGAAGCGCGTGTCCCAGCCTGCCTGCACCGCCAGCCAGCGGATGCCGTCCAGCAGGAAATCCAGCGCGCCCGAGGCGCGCAGCACGCCCACCGCGCACAGCATCGCGACCAGATAAGGCAGCAGGCTCTTGGCGATGTCGAAACCTTCCTTGGCGCCCTCGATGAAGGCCTCGTAGACCGGCACCTTCTTCCAGGCGCCCGCGATCAGGAAGGCCAGCAGGATGCCGAACAGCGTCAGATTGCCCAGCAGCGACGACAGCGAGGCGATGGCGGCGGCCGACATGCTGGCCAGCAGCGCCATGAAGCCGCCCATGAGCAGCGCCGCACCGCCCAGCCACAGCATGACGACGGGATCGATCAGGCGCAGCCGCTGGCAGGCCGCCACGGCCAGAAAGCCCGCCAGGGTCGATGCGCTGGTAGCCAGCAGGATGGGCAGGAACACCAGCGTCGGATCCGCCGCGCCCTGCTGCGCGCGGAACATGAATAGCGTCACCGGCAGCAGGGTCAGCGACGAGGCATTCAGCACCAGGAACAGGATCTGCGCGTTGCTGGCGGTTTCGGGCGTGGGATTCAGCGATTGCAGCTCGCGCATGGCGCGCAGCCCGATGGGCGTGGCGGCATTGTCCAGCCCCAGCCCGTTGGCGGCGAAATTCAGCGTGATCAGGCCGATGGCCGGATGGTTGCGCGGCACCTCGGGCATCAGGCGCGCGAACAGCGGCCCCAGCACGCGCGCCAGTTTTTCCACCAGCCCCGCGCCCTCGGCGATGCGCAGAAAGCCCAGCCACAACGTCAGCGTGCCGAACAGCAGCACCATCACTTCCACCGACACGCGGGCCATGTCGAACAGGCTGGCCACCATCAGGCGGAAGACTTCGGGGTCGCCGATGACCAGCCAGCGGTACAGCGCCGCCGCGGCCGCGGTAAGGAAAAAGCCCAGCCAGAGTTTGTTCAGCATGCGGAGACTGCCCGGATAGCGATGGATTGCGCGCTGCGCGCCGTCGCCCATTGTCGCAGAGTCGGTAGGCCGCAGCTTGGCCCGGCGCCGCCAATTCTGGTACTTTGACCTGATACGCCCTGAGGCCTGGGGCCATAACAGTGAGGAAAACTCATGGACTTCAATGCCTGGCGCCGCCGCCGCATCTCGGAACCCGCTTATCGCTGGGCGCGCAACGCGCTGCCGGCCATGTCGGCCACGGAGCGCGAGGCCATCGAAGCCGGAGACACCTGGTGGGACGCGGATCTCTTCACCGGCAACCCCAATTGGCGCAAGCTGCTGGACGTGCCCGCCGCCACGCTGACGCCTGACGAGCAGCGCTTCATCGACGGCCCGCTGGCGCGGCTCTGCGCCATGCTGGACGAATGGGACATCACCTGGAACCGCCGCGACCTGCCGCCGGAGGTATGGGATTTCCTGAAGGCCGAACGCTTCTTCGGCATGATCATTCCGCGGCGCTACGGCGGCCTGGGTTTTTCGCCCTATGCGCACTCCGAGGTCGTGCGGCGCATCTCGGCCTATTCCATCACCGCGGGCGTCACCGTCATGGTGCCCAATTCGCTGGGACCGGGCGAATTGCTGATGCAGTTCGGCACGCCGGCGCAGCGCGACTACTGGCTGCCGCGGCTGGCGGACGGCCGCGAGGTGCCGTGCTTCGGCCTGACCAGCCCCGAGGCCGGCTCGGACGCCGCGTCCATGGTGGATACCGGCGTGGTCTGCCGCCAGGTGGTCGATGGGCGCGAACTGATCGGCATCCGGCTGAACTGGCACAAGCGCTACATCACGCTGGGACCGGTGGCGACGGTGCTGGGCCTGGCTTTCAAGATGTCGGACCCGGACGGCATCCTCGGCGGCCCCAAGGACATCGGCATATCGGTCGCGCTGGTGCCAACCGAAGCGCCGGGCGTGGAAATCGGACGCCGCCACCTGCCGGCCATGCAGGTCTTCCAGAACGGCCCCAACCGCGGGCGCGACGTGTTCGTGCCGCTGGACGCGCTGATCGGCGGCGCCGAGCGCGCCGGACACGGCTGGCAGATGCTGATGAGCGCCCTGGCGGCGGGCCGCGGTATTTCGTTGCCTTCGCTGTCGGCCGCCGCCGCCGCGATGTGCGCGCACACCACCGGCATGTATGCCCGCGTGCGCGAGCAGTTCGGCATTCCAGTGGGCAAGTTCGAGGGCGTGCAGGAAGGTCTGGCGCGGCTGGCGGGCAATGCCTACCTGGTCGAGGCCGCAAGGCGCCTGACCTGCGCCGCGCTGAACCAGGGCGTCAAGCCGGCGGTGGTCTCGGGCATCATGAAGTACCACGCCACCGAGCGCATGCGCGGCTCGGTCAACGACGCGATGGATATCCATGCCGGCCGCGCCGTCATCGACGGCCCCAGCAACTACCTGGGCGCGCTCTACCGCGCCGTGCCCATCGCCATCACGGTCGAGGGCGCCAACATCCTGACGCGCAACCTGATCATCTTCGGCCAGGGCGCGATCCGCGCCCACCCCTACCTGATGCCGGAAATCCTGGCGCTGGGCAATCCCGACGAAGAGCGCGGCATGGAGGTCTTCCATGACGTGTTCTGGCGCCACCTGCGCCACACCGGACTCAACGCGCTGCGCGCCATCGGCCGCGCATGGACTGGCGGGATGCTGGCGCCCGCGCCTTCATCAGGTCCCGTGGCCGGGCACTACCGGCGGCTGGGGCGCTACGCCTCGGGCTTCGCGCTGCTGGCCGATGCCACGCTGGCGCAACTGGGCGGCGGCCTGAAGCGCCGCGAGATGATTTCCGCGCGCCTCGGCGACATCCTGTCCGCGCTGTACCTGCTGTCGGCGGTGCTCAAGCGCTGGGAGGACGAGGGCCGCAAGCATGACGACCTGCCGCTGGTTCAGTGGTGCATGGAGCAGGGCTACGCCAGCATCGAGAAAAGCATGGATCAGGTCCTGCGCAATTTGCCGGGCCGCGTATTGTCATGGGGGCTGCGCGCCGCCATACTGCCGCTGCGCCTGGCCAAGGGGCCGGACGACGCCCTGACCCGGGAATGCGCGGAACTGCTGCTCAAGCCTTCGCCCACGCATGCGCGCCTGGCGGCCGACCTGCATCGCGAGGCCGGCGCTGCCGGCGACGATCCGGTAGGCCTTCTGACCCGCGCCTTCACGCTGGCGGACGCCGTGCAGCCGCTGCGCGACCGCCTGCGCCAGTCCGGCGTGCGCGATTGGCGCGAAGCCCATCAGCGCGGCGCCATCACCGACGCGCAGGCGGCCTCGCTGGAAGAGGCCGAAGCCCTGGTCTCGCGGGTGTTGCAGGTGGACGATTTCGCGCCTGAGGAGCTGTCGCCGCAGGCCGCGAAGGCGGACTCCGGCGAGGCTTAGGGTGGGGACGCAAGCTCCCGCAAGGCGGGAGCGGGGACCTAGTCGTCCTGGTTCGGATCCATGTCCGGAAACAGGATTTCCGTGAATCCGAACTTGCTGAAGTCCTGGATGCGCGACGGATAGAGCCGGCCGATCAGGTGGTCGCATTCGTGCTGCACCACCCGGGCATGGAAACCGTCGGCTTCGCGCTCGATGAGCTGGCCGTAAGGGTCGCGTCCGCTGTAGCGGATGCGGCGGTAGCGCGGCACCAGGCCGCGCAGGCCCGGCACCGACAGGCAGCCTTCCCAGCCGTCTTCCATCTCGTCCGATAGCGGCGTGATGACGGGATTGCACAGGATGGTCTGCGGCACGGCGGGCGCGTCGGGATAGCGCTCGTTGCGGTCGAAGCCGAAGATCACCAGCTGCAGGTCCACGCCGATCTGCGGCGCGGCCAGGCCCACCCCTTGCGCGGCGGCCATGGTTTCGAACATATCATCGATCAGCGCGTGCAGCTCGGGCGTGTCGTAGCGCTCCACGGGCGCGGCCACGCGCAGCAGCCGCGCATCGCCCATTTTCAGGATGGTGTGGATCATGGGTGTCTTCCTGGCGTCAGCCGCGCGGGGCTCAGTCCTGGCGGCCTTTCTTCTGGATGAATTCGATCTTGTAGCCGTCGGGGTCCTCGACAAAGGCGATGACCGTCTTGCCGTGCTTCATCGGGCCGGCTTCGCGCGTGACCTTGCCGCCTTTTTCCTTGACCTTGTCACAGGCTTCGTAGGCGTTGTCCACTTCCAGCGCGATGTGGCCGTAGCCGGTGCCCAGGTCGTACTTGTCCGTGTCCCAGTTATGGGTCAGTTCGATGACGGCGCCTTCGGCTTCGTCCTGGTAGCCGACGAAGGCCAGCGTGAACTTGCCGTCGGGGTAGTCGTTGCGGCGCAGGACGCGCATGCCGAGCACGTTGGTGTAGAAGTCGATGGACTTGTCGAGGTTGCCGACTCGCAGCATGGTGTGGAGCATACGCATGGGATGTTTTCCTTAAGCGGTGAGGGGGAGCGGGAAGAATCCGCCGTTGCCGGCGGCTTCCCGGGTGATGCCGATGTCGCGCAGCGCGCCGCCCATGGCGTCGACTGCCTGCCGCATCTGGTCGGGCCCGAAGGCGCCGATGCAGCCGACCCGGAACGAAGGTTGTTCGGTGTTGTAGAAGTTGCTGAGCACGTAGCCGCGGCGCTTGAGGGAGTCCGCGAACAATTGCAGGTTCCAGTTCGGCGCGTCCGGGGCGCGGACGTTGACGACGATGGGGCCCTGTAAGGCAGGCGGCAGGTACGGGGTCAGGCCCAGCTCCCTGACGCCATCATATAGCGTGCGCATATTGGCCGTGTAGCGCGCCAGGCGCGCCTCGCGGCCTTCCTCAAGGTGCAGCGCCAGCGCCACGGCCAGCGCCGCCAGCGTGGGCGCGGGCGGCGTGAAGCGCGGGCCGGCGTTGGGCTGCAGGCTTTGCTGATAGATGTCCGCCAGGTCCAGCGACCAGCTGCCGGCGACGCCGCGCGCGGCTTCCAGGCTGTCGCGCCGGGCCACCACGAAGGCGGCGCCGGGCATGCCTTCCAGGCACTTGTTGGCCGTCAGCACCACCGCTTCCACGGCGGGCAGGGCGCGCAAGTCCAGGGGCAGCGCGCCGAAGGCGGACACGGCGTCGACGATGACGCGACGGCCCAGCGTGTGCGCGATGCGCGCCAGTTCAGGCACGTCGTGGCAGATGCCGCTGCCGGTTTCGCTGTAGACCAGCGCCAGGTGCGTGAGCGTGGGGTCTTGTTCCAGCGCCTTGGCGACTGCTTGCGGATCGATCCGCTCGGTGGCGCCCACGGACAGCGGCACGGCCACGCGGCCCGCGTCGCCGGCCAGTTTCTGCAGGCGGGCGGCATAGGCGCCGGTGGAGGGCGCCAGCAGGCGGCCGCCGGCGGGGATGAAGCTGCGGATCGCGGCTTCCACCGCGAAGTGGCCGCAGCCCGGCAGCGCCAGCGCGGCGTGCTCGTCGGGGGACGCCTGCGCCGCGTGCAGCACGTCGTCGCAGACCTGCCGGTAGGTCTGGCGGAAATCGTTGTCCCATGGCGCATAGTCTTGCGCCATGGCGGCCTTCACCCGCGCGTCGGTCGTGACCGGGCCCGGAATCAGCAGCAACATTTTCGTGTCTCCTGGATGCCTTAGAACTGAGGCAAGGATGCGGGGTCGTGGCGCCGCAGGATGTTCTTGGCGTCTTCGAAATCGGGCAGGATCTGCCCCACTTCGCGCCAGAAGTCCTGACTGTGGTTCATTTCGCGCAAATGGGCAAGCTCGTGCGCGATGACGTAGTCGATGATGGCGGGCGCGAAATGGATCAGGCGCCAGTTCAGCATGATGTTGCCGTCGCTGGTGCAGGAGCCCCAGCGGGTGGCGGCCGACGACAGGCGCCAGCGTTGGATCTTCAGTCCGCTGACCTGCAGGAAATGGGCCAGGCGCGCGCCGAACCAGGCGCCGGCGCGCTGTTGCAGCCAGGCTTGGGCCGAATCGCGGATGCGGCCCTGGTCCGCCGAAGACGGCAGCGCCAGCCAGAGGGTGTCGCCATCCTGGGGGGCGTCCGCGTCGCCGGACAGGTTGGCCTGGCGGCTGTCGCCGCCCACGCCGAGGACGATGCGCTTGCCCAGATAAGGCAGTTCGCCACCAGGCTGCCAGCGCGTGTGCGCCATGGCCAGCTGCTGCTTGCGGGCGTGCCATTCGCGCAGCTTGGCCAGGATCCAGCGGGCCTTTTCGCGCACGGCATCGTCCACCTGTGTCAACGTGACCCAGTTGGGGGCTGTGACGCGCAGGCCGTCGTCGGTGATCACGAAGCCGATGCTGCGGCGGCGCGAGCGCAGCAGCACGAAGCCTATGGGTTGCTGCTCGGTCGAAACCTCGCGCCAGCGCGCGCCGGGCGGCAGCGGGTCGGGGCAGGGCGTGGGGACGCGCGACGTCGCGTTGGGCGAGGGCGTCAGCAAAG
>NZ_JADIJM010000025.1:0-107664 GCF_017355315.1 Achromobacter sp. SD115
CGTCCCCTTCCCGGCGAATTCGCCGGGTGGGGATCGGCAGGCCCCAAAAGCGCGGGGGCTGCTGCCCCCCTGGCCGGCCGCCTGGCGGCGTCCGCGCTTCCGACCCCCCGGGGAACCGCAACGGTTCCCCCGCGCCCGCTCACGGGCGCGGCTCCCCCTCCTTCAACCCCACGGTTCTCCAGCAGGAGGGACGACACCGCCAGCGTCAACTTAACCCCACGACAGTGCGCGGCCTGGACCGTTTCGCACCATCACACACCCGAGGAAATCTCATGAAAATCTCCGACTGGAAAACCAAAGTCCTGGCGCTATTTCGCCCTGGCCGGCACGATCACGCGCCCGTTTCAAACGGCCCTCGAGCTCTCTCCGCCGACAGTGAACGCAAGCCGGTTGAAATCTCGATTATCAGCACCGGGGAGCGATTCGTACATGCCCCCTCGCTCGGGGCGGCCGCCGAGCTCCGCGACCTGTCGGCCGATCCGCATCGAGACGAACTGGAACGCGGCGCGGCGGAGGGAATCGAGCGCTGGGACGGAAGATCCGTCCGCGACATCGACACGGAACGCTTCTACGACTATCCGCATCTCGAAACGCACACGGCGCTGGAGGCCACCGTGCCTGTGCAAGCCCGCGCAGAATTCTGGAACCCGGCGCCACAAGACCCAGCCTATCGGTCCAGCATCACCGTGCTAGCGATCGACCAGTTGGGCGAGGCGCTCGTCAAGCAGTACGTGGTCGAAGATGCTCGCGACGCCGAGGGGTGGTCCTATTCCGTCATGTCCGCCGACCGAGCCGCCCAACTCCTGAGAGATTACGGCGCGGCCGCAGATCTGAAGCTCGACGTTGCAGATGACCTTTGGGACGGCTCGCTTCCCGTACAGCCCGCAGAGATTGGCGCGACCTATCGCGGACAGATCGTCTCGATCCATGGCGATATCGCGTGTCAGATTGTTGGTGATGAGATCGCAATTGAACACAGGATCGGCACGCTGGCCATTTCCGACCCCCAGCAATACGTGGGCAAGGAAGTGGAGATCAGCTACCCGTGCGGAAAGGTCGGCCTGGTGCGCCAGGTCGACACCCTGGCGATGGCAACGACCGCTTTGGAAAAGGCCGGCGCGGAGAAAACTTCAGCCGCCCTCGAGCGGTAGAGAAGTATGCCGAAATCAGACGGTGAAGCAACTCACTATGGAAAAGAAACACTCGTCACAGGACGGCGTTCAGCCCACCACAGTTCAGCAGCTAAACGACCTTCGCGTTGCTGATTCGCAAGCGCGACTTCGGACGCTTCTCCCTCTCATCGACGATTTGAGGCGGCAAGGCGTTTCCCATTCCGGGATCCTCGAAGTACTTAGCCGCGCCGGAGTCACGTTGAAGCCCGCGTCGCTACGGCAGGCGCTGCACCGTTGGCGCCGGCGCCAACAACAGCCGTCACAACCATCCAGGGTTGCGACGGTCGGCAGCGCGTCTGCTGTTCCAGAAGTTCCGGTCGCTGCGTCACCTCAAACGCCAACCAGCAGCATTCAAAGCAAAGCCGACCTGGTTCGACTTCGCAATGCTTCAGATCCCATTGACCTCAACGAACTGGCCGAAATCGGCCGAAGAAAATAGGCATCACCCATGAAAATCGCAACCGTCAATTATTCCGGCTCCGTCGGCAAAACCGTCACGACGAGCCACCTGCTGGCACCCCGTATTCCGGACGCCGAGATTATCGCAGTTGAGTCGACCAACGAAAGCGCGGCCGATCTCGGCCTGGATGTCGAACAAATGCGTGGCGGGCAGTTCGGCCGTCTCTTTCGCAAGCTGCTTATGGCAGAAGCTGCCATCGTCGACGTCGGCGCCTCCAACATCGAGGACTTTCTGGCCGAGTTGGTGAAGTATGACCAGGCGCATCTCGAGATCGACTACTACGTCCTGCCCGTGGTCGCCTCGGGCAAAGCGCAACGCGAGACGATCAAGACGATCCAGGCTCTCTCCGAGATGGGCGTACCGGCCGAACGCGTGCGGGTGCTCTTCAATCGCGTCGACTCCGACGTCCGTGAGGAGTTTGCCGCCATTTTCGGATACGCGCACCAGTCCGGCGACTTTCGGGCGAATCCGGAAGCAGTGATCTTTGAGAACGAGGTATTCGATCTGCTGGCCAACAAGCGCACCACGATCAGGGAGATCCTTGCCGATCCGCGCAACTACCGTCAGGAGCTGCGCGAAGCTGATCGAAACGACCAGAAGCTCGTCAGCCATCTCAGCGACATGCACGCCCTGCAATCACTGGCGAGGCCCGTCGACATGCAGCTGGACAGGGCATTCGGCGCCCTCTTCATGTAGGGAGGCACTATGACCGCGATTCCGCCCGAAAGCCCGGCCACTTCCTCCGTCATTCCCCGCAGCAGAATGGAGCTTCTGTACCGCGACATGTTGCAGGAAAGCGCGCAGCTCGTCGTTCTGATCGAGCAGCTGACCGTCCGGCAACAAGAAATCGCGGAAACGATGCAGGCGGTTCCGGCCATGGTGCGTCAAGCTGGCTTGGACGCGGCTGCGCACGCGAGCGGCAACGCGGCGCGTGCTCTGCTAGAAGCAAGCCGGACGCTCGGAAAATCGGCCACAGACGCCCGTATCGCAACGCGCGTTGCAACTCGAGCATTGCCCGCGGCCGCGTGGCGAGCTGGCGTGCTTTGCGGCGTATGCGCGCTCGTCGGAAGCGGGATCGGCGGCGCGTTAGTGGCCCTCGCTCTTCGCTAGTAGCCCTCGCAGGCCCAATCTCCAAGGCGCCCCGGGGCGCCTTAATCATCTTCCAAAAGGACTTTCATGGCACCCGACATACGCCGGCGAATCATCAAATTCGTCCTCTTATTCCTGCCCCTTTCTGCCTGGCTTCTCACGGCCAAGATCATGTCAGGCATTCCGCTCTCGCACGTTACCTGGCTAGTCCTGTCGCATTGGGTCATATCGACGCCGGACTACCCCGCTCTGATCGCGGCGCCGAGCATCGGCTTCGTTCTGGCCCTGGCACTCTCGCTCACGCTCAAAAAATACTCGACCAAAGAAGGCTTTGACGGCGCGGGGTACAAGAAGCACATACGCGGCACCGAGGCGGTGCCGATTAGAAAGCTCCAGAAGGTTTGCACAGAGCGAGACAGGCAGCAGATCGATGTGGCCGGCGTCCCGATGCCGACTAGCATTGAGAACCTCCACATCCTTCTGAACGGCGCGACAGGCAGCGGCAAGTCTGTCCTCCTACGAAACCTCGTCTATTCAGCCCTCCGCCGGAGCGATCGCATGGTCGTAGTCGATCCAAACGGCGACCTCTACGGCAAGTTCGGCCGTGAAAGCGATGTGCTGCTCAACCCATACGACCAGCGTACCGAGGGGTGGTCGTTCTTCAACGAAGTCCGCGCTGATTACGACTGGAAGCGGTTGGCGCTGTCAATTGTCCCGCTTGGCAAGGACGCTAACGCTGAAGAGTGGAACGGCTACGCTCGTCTTCTTTTGCGAGAGACTGCCCGCAAGCTCAACGAGCTGGGAACGCCTTCAATCGACGAACTTTTCCGATGGACCACTATCGCCTCGGACAAGGACCTGCGCACCTTTCTGTCTGGCACGCTGGCTGAATCGCTATTTGCCGGCTCCTCCGAGGCCAGCAAAGCCCTGACCAGTGCCCGCTTTGTCCTTTCCAAATACTTGGCAGAACACGTCACCATGCCCGCTGGCCAGTTCAGCATCCGCGACTGGATGGAAGACGGCCACGGCAGCCTTTACATCACTTGGCGCGAGGACATGAAGGAGGCGATGAAGCCCCTCATCTCCGCCTTCGTTGACGTCTTCTGCTCGGCGCTGCTCTCGTTGCCGGAAGACCAGGCTAGACGCTGGTGGCTCGTAATCGATGAGTTGGGCTCGATGGAAAAGATGGCCAGCCTCGAGGACTTCCTTACCAAGGGTCGCAAGAATGGCGGGCGCGCACTGGCCGGCCTGCAGTCCGTATCGCAGATGGACGATATTTTTGGAGAGAAGATGTCGCAGACATTGCGGGCTAGCTTTCGCTCGCTGGTGGTGCTCGGCGGATCAAAGACCGACTTTGAAACGGCCGAGATTATGTCCAAGTCACTGGGCGAGCACGAGGTATTGCGGCCCGACTACTCCGACAGCCGAAACCCCGGAAAGACGGCCAACACGACCGAGCGCATGGAGCGAAAGATCGAACGTGTAGTGACGGCCGCTCAGGTTCAAACATTGCCTGATCTCACTGGTTGGGTCGCATTCGCCGGCGATCGGCCAATCGCGAAATTCCTCCTTAAGCCGAGGAATTTCGCCATTCGCAACGCACCTTTCGTGGAAGCGAAGCGAGCCGGTGCGCGGAGCATGGCCAATGCTCCCACCGACGGTCCCCAACCTTGGACCGCGGTGGATCTGCCCGAAGATCCGACCATGGCCGCATAACCATTTCACGCCGGACCGTCACCTTGCATGGCGGTCTGCGCGTACTGGAAATCTAATGATCTCTTTGAAATCGATCCATCGGAGCGCTGCCACAAAGGCCTCGCATTACTACGCCGACCAGAAGGACGATTACTACAGCCGCGACGGGACCGCCGCCCAGTGGCAAGGCAAGGCGGCTGACGCGCTCGGATTGACCGGCGCCATTCAGCAGGAGGAATTTCTGCGCGCGCTGCGCGGTGACTTCGGCCCTGACGTCAAACTATCGCGCTCGGTCAGGATGGATGCTGAGGCGCGTGCGGCACTGGACATGACGTTTTCACCGCCCAAGAGCATCAGCATCCAGGCGCTGGCTGGCAAGGATCCGTCAGTCATCGAGGCGCACGACTACGCGGTGAGCAAGGCGCTGGAATTTCTGGAACAAGAGCTACTGCGCGCGCGCCAGTCGGAGCACGGAATAACCACTACGGAGCGGACGGGCAACGCGGCTATCGCGAAGTTTCGGCACGAGACGGCCCGGCCCACCGACGGTGCCTATTCGGATCCCCAGCTGCACACCCACGCGCTGTTGATGAACCTCACCCAACGGGCCGATGGGCGCTGGGTCGCCATATCGAACGATGAAATTTATCGATTGAAGTCCATGGTGGAATCGGTGTATCACGCCGAGCTGGCCAGCAGCCTGGAGAAGTCCGGCCATCAAATTCGCTACGAGGGCAAAAGCTTCGAACTCGCGCACATCTCTCGGGACCACATCGAAGGGTTCTCCAAGCGTTCGCAGGACATCAATGCCGAACTGGCGGCGTTGGGTGAAACTCGCGAATCTGCGAGCAGAGCACTCAAGCAAACTATCGCCCTCAAAACTCGCCTGGACAAGGCTCCCGAAATTTCTCGCGAAGAGCTTCAGCGTGACTGGGAACGACAGGCGACTGAACTCGGCATTGATTTCAATGGAGCAAAGCAACCGCTGGAAAAAGATGCCGAATTGGAGAGCGGCAAGCCACCCCGTCAGGAATTGACGCCGGAGGCGGCTGCTCTGATTGCCAACGAGTGTCTCCGGTGGGCGATCAAACACCACACCGAACGCGAATCCGTAATGGACGGAAAAGAGATGCTCAAGACCGCGCTGCACCGTTCGCATGGCATGGGGATAAAGCTGGGCGATCTCAAATCGGCCGTCAAGCGCTCACTTGATAAAGGCCATCTGATCCTTGGGACGATTCAGTACCGGCACGCGAAGGACACAGACGGCGCCGGCGAATCACGGTCAGACTTGGTCGCCGCCCTCGTCGTCGGAGGCATGAGCAAAAAACATGCGGAAGAAAAAATCCGCATTTCGATTGCTCGCGGCGAGCTTGTTCCGACCGGTGCAAGGTACACCACACAGGTGGCACGGGAGCGCGAAAAGCGAATCCTCCAGATCGAGCGCGAGGGGCGTGACCAGGTCGCACCAATCTTGGATACTCAAGCAGCCAAAGGCGCTATGGCTGGCCGCTCGCTGAAGCCAGGCCAGCTGGCGGCCGCCAATCTGATCCTCAGTACGCCACACCGGTTCATCGGCGTCCAAGGCCTCGCGGGGACCGGCAAGTCGCACATGCTGGCCCAGGTCAAGGAGGCCGCTGAAGCAGCTGGCTTCAAGGTCCAGGCCGTGGCGTCCTACGGCAAGCAGATCGAGGCCTTGCGGGAACTCGGAATGGAATCCAGGACCGTGGCGTCTGTTCTGGAGGCACGTCAGAAAGACCGCTTCAAGCTCGACCCGAAAACCGTCCTGGTCATCGATGAGGCGGGCGTGGTCCCTGCCCGCCTCATGGAACGCCTGATGAAAATGGCGGAGGCTGACGACGCACGCATCGTCATGCTGGGCGACACGGGCCAAACCAAGGCCATCGAGGCTGGCCGCCCGTTTCACCAGTTGCAGGTCGCTGGCATGGCCACGGCCCTAATGGGCGACATCATTCGGCAGAAATCGCCTGAGTTGAAGGCTGCGGTGGAACTAGCTGCAAAGGGTCAGGCGTCGGCCTCCCTTGGCGTGTTAGATCAGAAGCTGAAAGCCGTGCACACCATCAAGGACGACGGCGAACGATATGACGCGATAGCGACGCGATACGCAACGCTGAACGACGATGAGCGGCGGGAGACGCTTATCGTGACCGGGACGAACGATTCGCGGAATGCCTTAAACGAGGCCACCCACCAAGCACTTGGCCTCGGCGGGCGCGGCTTTGAATTCAAGATGCTCACCCGACGTGACACTACGCAGGCAGAACGGCGAGTGGCCAAGTACTTCGTCGCTGGGGATATTGTGCAGCCGGAGCGGGACTACAAAACCGGGAATTTGCGCCAGGGCGAGATGTACCGCGTTATTGGGGCGCTTGCCGGAAAGCCCAATGACCTGGTCGTTGAGCATATGGAAAGCAAGGTCCGGACCACCTTCAATCCTGCCCGCGCCGCCAAGCTATCAGTCTACGAACCGGTCAAGGCAGAATTATCCGCCGGCGATTGGGTTCGGGCGACGAGGCACAACGCGGCTCTAGATTTGGCCAACGGTGATCGGTTTGAAGTGCTCGCGGTCACGCCCACAACGGTCACCATCGGCGGCAACGGCCGACGAATCACGATGAACGCGGCAACAGCGCCGCTGCATCTGGATCGGGCCTATGCGTCCACGAGCCACAGTGCGCAGGGACTGACATGCGACCGCGCGCTGATCAACTCAGAGAGTTTTAGCCGCACCACGCAGCGCGACGTCTACTACGTGGCGATTTCCCGGGCACGCTTTCACACGGAAATCTATACCGAGAATGCCGCAAAGCTGTCCGGTGCCGTGGACCGGCTGGAGGAGAAGACGGCGGCGCTGGACATCGGCCTGGAATCTACGCGTCCATGGCGTCCGCACAAGGCGCCTGCAGCCATGGAACACCACTCCAAATAGGATAAACAATGCAATCTACTCAAACACCGTTCTTCACCCTTACCGTCGAGGGCAGCTTCGTCCATATCAAAAGTACCGGGCTGGCTGGCGCCCAGGGCTTGATCCGTTTGGTGGAGAGGGACGCCATAGATACCTTCGATCAACTGCGGCACGCCCGCGAGTCCTCCTACGCGAACTGGGCGGAGGATCCGTACCCGGTGGAATGCGGAGCGGTGCTGCTGCGCGTCGATGACTTTACCCACGCGGACTACGGTCGCCTGCAGGTCGAGCTAGAACGGCATCCGTCTGGCGGATCCTTGGCTCTGGGTGAACCTGAGCAAGAGCAGATCCAGCTGCAAGCACTTCTGCAATTGCGGGACCAGGTCATGCACTTGTTCGAGGTATCCAAGCCAGACGAAGCGGCGCGGGCGCGCACTGCCGAGCGAGCGCAAACACTGCTCCGGCAAGCCAAAGGCCTCACCTTTCTACCGCCGGAAGGCTACTGCTATCGCTGCGAGCAGGACGTCACCCTGGACGTTACAGACGCCACCGGCATGACCGGCTGCCCGAAATGTCACGTGTCCTGGTGCGACTAGCGTCCAAGTACGAGTGCAGCTCATATGCTTGTCGACAAGCTGTCACGTTGCGTAGACAACGTGTAGACGTGGCGTCACAACGTGTAGACAAGCCGTCACAACGTGTAGACACGGCGTCACAACGTGTAGACAAGGCGTCACAAGGCGGGCAGTTGCAGCGCGAGAGTCCGCAAAATCAGACGTTTGTATACAGTGAGGATGCAAGCGCCAGCCTGCGTTTGCGCGGGTTTATGTTTTGAGGCGCTTTTCGTTGTCAGACAAAAGAAAACAGCCCGCCGCAAGGAAAACCCAAAAAAATCAAAGAGATGACCCCACCCGGAGGGTGCGTCCTGTGTGGTGGCTTTAAGGGACCCGCCGCCGCCCTGGCGGTGGGGGCCTTAAGGGCACCTGTGAACGTCCGGGGGACGTTCACGAAGTCCGCAGGACGGCCCCGCCGGCGCAGCCGGTGGGTATGGCCGCCCCGCATCGAAACCGCCGCCACGACCAAAGCAAAAGGCCGCCCGAGGGCGGCCTTTTGCTTTGGCGGATGGTTTAGGTCAGTGCGCTGCTGCCGTTGAGGCCAAGGGCCGAACAGGCGGTGGCTCACGCTGTAGAGCCTGCCACAAATCATAGTTGGCCTGCATTGCCACCCAAGCCTGGGCGGTACTGACCCCAGCAAGCTCCAGCCGGACAGCCAGATCGGGGCGGACACCAGCCTTGCCCTTGAGTACCCGGGAAAGTGCCACCCGCGACATGGCCAGCCGGTCAGCAGCCCCGGTCACAGACAGCCCCAAGGGGGCAATTACATCCTCCCGGAGAATTTCCCCGGGGTGCGGTGGGCGGTGCATAGTCATGGTCTGGCTTCCACTAGCTCTGCCCCGCCAATCTTGCCCGACAGGTCCGAAAAGTTGCTGATCCGCACCGATCCGTCCGGGAACCGGGCGACCACATCAAGCTGTCCACCCATCGCCTCGATGTGGCTGCGCAGCGTCGAAATGTACATGTCCGTGCGCTTCTCCATCTTGGCAATGGACGGCTGCTGTACGTGCAGTATCTCGGCCAGGACCTTTTGGGATAGCCCACGCGCCTGACGCAATTCCTGTAGAGGCATGTCCAGAAGCATCTCTTCCGTAGCGGCCTTGGCGCGAAGCTGAGATTCCGGCGACATGGCCGCCCGGAGCGCTGCAAATTTCTTAGCCATTGATCTGCCCTTCCTTTCGCAATTGTTCCAAATGATCGTCGTAAAGCTTGTCCGCTCGCGGCACAAACTCTTCATACCAGCGGTCATTCCCCGTTTTGTCGCCGCCTATCAGCAAGATGGCGGTCCTCCGGGGGTCAAATGCGTACAGGGTACGCAACGGATGCCCGCCCGCCTGAGTTCTAAGCTCACGCATGTGTTCGTGCTTGGAGCCGTTAATTCCACTCGAATGCGGAAAGCCCAACGACGTGCCCCGTTCCTCCAGCAGGCCGACCGTGGCGGCCACTGATTCCTGTTCGCTGACGGACAAGCTGTTCCACCAGTCTTCGAACTCATCCGTGAACTCAACTTCCCAAACCATCGGTTCCCCGCCTTAGCTGTTTGAAGAATTATAACCCTCGTGGAATATTCCATCAAGGGAATATTTCGGAAGTTTCTCTTGTCGTAGGCGACCGACGGACCGCAATGTCCGTCGACTCGCGTCCTCAGCCAGGGACCGCCCAGCGTCCCCGGCCCACATGCTCCTTATTCCTCCATTTCTCCCATCGGGCGTTCCACGGCCATTGCGACTTGAAGGGGTTGAGTGCGCATGATTTCAGGTACCCAGCCTTTGCCTTCCAGCAATTGCTCGGCGGTGGCGGCGGCCTGGGCCTTCTTCATGGCCAGCAGCGGGCTCGCCTGCTCCGCATCGACCGCCTCCGTGACCACTGCCGCGATCCGCTCCTTTGACACGTGGGCGAGGTAGGTTTGCGCGGTTGGCTTCCACCACTTGCTCATGTCCAAGCCGATCACTGTGCCTAAGCGGTCAAGGTGCCGAGGTTCTTCACCATAGGAATGGCTTTGGCGGCGGTAAATGGAAACGCTTGTGAGTACGGCGAGCAAGTCGATGAGGTCAGTCTGCGACTGATCCAGCAGCCAGGGCAGTACGGCTGCGGGGTCCTCCGGAACGTGCATCATGACGGCTTCGATCTGCGCATGCACCGCTGCCCATGCCGAACTGTCCTTGATGCCTTCGTCCGCCTTCGCCAGCTCGTCGTGCGCTGTCCGCAACGAAAAATCGAAGGTATTTCCGGCGCTGCTGCGGCGGCTTCTGTCGAAATCCCCCAGCATTTGTTCGATAAGCAGGCAGAGGGCGAGCGTCGGGCGCATCATGATTTCGGCTTGGAGCGCAATGACGCGCTGTGCCTGGAGCCGGTTGGTCAGCGCCTCTGAATGCACGGGCCGCGTCATAACGGGGGGCAAGTCTACGCCCGCCGTTTTCTGGCCATCTGCGTCGTTGCTTCGCGTGGCTTGTGCCACGGCGTCGCGCTCGTCCTGACGGATCAGGCCCCGAGTGACGGTCAAGTCGCCTTGATAGTCCAGGTGCACAATCGCGCCGCACAGGGCTTTCAGGTCGGCCGGGTAGTCGTAAAGCTCGGCCCGGATTTCACGAATCTGCCCTTCATAGCCGCGAATCACGCCGCGAACTTTGTCCAGGTCGGCCGCGCCATGGCCTTCGGACTCTTGCAATTCAGCAAGCTTTGTCCGCGCCGCTTCGATCTTCTTTTGCAGTCCGTCGATCTGCTTGGCCTGGGCCTTGGTCGGCTCCTGGTTGACGCGATGAATCTCGCCAAAGGGCTTTTTGTCGGCGTACTCGAAAGAAACACGGCATTCCACCCACAACCAGCCCTCTGCCTGCACCGCCTTGAACAGCTTGGACCGCTGCATCTTGGCATCGGCCATGCTGCGCACCTTCTCCGGGTCGGCCAGATAGGCGTCGTTCTCGAATAGGTCGCGGCGAACTTCCCCGCCCGCCTTCTCATACGCGGCGACGGTCACGTACCGCGCCACGGGCGAGTCGCCGCGCATTTCAGTTTCGGCCAGCAACTGGCGGATGTGGTCATCGCGGTTCCAGTATTGGCCCGCCGACGCCTTCCATGCCGCCTCCTGGCGGGTGTGGTCGGACACGGAAGCCAGCGCCTGCATTTCGTCCATCTTGATTTTGCCGTCGCGGAACAACTGCATGAGCGTGGGCGAAACGCCGCCCAGCGCCAGCAGCTTCTTGACGGCCGATTCTGAAGCGCCATGCGCGGCGGCGATGGCCGCAACCGTCCAGTTTTCGGCGCGCAGACGCGCATAGCCTGCATACACGTCTGCCGGGTGCATCGCCTTGCGCCCGAAGTTTTCGACTAGGCTGGCGTGGTAGGCGTACTCGCTCGGAATGACGAGGCAAGGGACCGGGTAGTCGGTTGGGAAAACGCCGCCTTCGATCAGCAGGCCAAGGGCTGTCCACCGCCGTCCGCCCGCGCACACTTCATAGGAGCCGTCCGGCGCCGCGACCACAACGAGGTTTTGCAGGAGTCCGCCCATCGCCTGGATGGTGGCTTTCAGCTCCAGAATCTCGGTGTCCTGTTTGCGGTCCTGCGCACTTCGTGCTTGGTACGCTTCGCTGAGGCGCAGTTGCGAATGCGGGATATCCATGCGCGTGGCGGCGGCGTGGATGGCGGCGAGTTCGTTGGAATCGATTTTCATCAAAATGCTCCGGGTCGATATCGAGATCAGTGCAGTTGCGCGGGGATTTCGGGCGCGTCAAGCGCCGCGATGAGGGCAGCAAGCTGGCGCATGGTCATCGCGGGAATGCGAAAGCCCAGGCCCAGCAAGTGAGCGCGGCGCATGTCGTTCGCCAATCTGATAAAGTCGTGGTTCATCACGATTCTCCTAGTCCGAGGGTTGCGGGTGATGGCCCTTGTCGGTTGCAGCCGACTGGGGCCTTTTACTTAGTAGCCAAGCCAGTTCAGCAGGTCGCGCCCGCGATATAGTGGGTGGTTCCCGTTGTCGGTGAAAAAGTCTTCGGCGCTCACTTGGTGATCACGGATCTCCTGCATCACCTGGAACCGGGTCAACACGGCATCCTCTGCCGCGTCCTTTTCGCGCAGGCCGTCCGCAGCGACCGGGCCGGTGTCCAACAGGTCGGCCAGCAGTTCG
Organism: Achromobacter sp. SD115; assembly: GCF_017355315.1. Classification (NCBI taxonomy): domain Bacteria; kingdom Pseudomonadati; phylum Pseudomonadota; class Betaproteobacteria; order Burkholderiales; family Alcaligenaceae; genus Achromobacter; species Achromobacter sp. SD115. The sequence continues at coordinate 12,083 of NZ_JADIJM010000025.1, forward strand.
ATCATGTCGGGCCGGTGGCCTGTCCAGGCGACCAACTCGTTTTCGATGGCGACGGCCAAGACCGGCGCGGTGTCATAGCCTTTTGCCGAGAGCGCTTGAGCGAAGTCGGCAGCGCTGCGTTCGGTGAAGTCGATGCCGCGCGCGGCAAGATCATCCTTGGAAAGCTCGCACTGGACGCAAGCCAGGTGGGTGTACAGAACGACGTCGCAAGACATGGCGGATTTCCTTGTTTGACTAGACTTCGGTTGAACCGATCCAGGACGTTCCCAGGAACGCATCGCAGCCGATCACGGCCGATTCAGGTTGCACAGCGCAAAGCCCCTCATGTGTCCAGCCGTGTGCCGGTGCCTGTTGGACGTGCAGGGTCGACCCATCCAGGCCGCGCAGGAGCAAAGGCTGGTGGCGCAGTGCGGTCAGAATGTCCGGCTCGCCTTCCATCTGGTCCGTTACGTACTTGATAAGCATCTGGGTTCCCCTCTCAGCCGTGATGCGGGCAAGGATTGCCAGAACCATCGTTGCAACCCGAACACGCTGCCATCACTACGGACTCTTCTGCTGCGTCCCAGCCGTCCACCCATGCGCTTGCCAGTTCGGCAACATCGGCCAGCAACGGCGGTACGTCGTCGGCGTCACGGCCACGGGTGAAGTCTTTGCGGCCTTGAACGTGAGCCAGCATTTGCGCGTAACCAAGGTCCATGAAACGGCTGTCTTCATTGAACATCCCTGCTGCTTTGGTGTGAGCAACGCGGGCGTCCAGGCCGCGAAGGAACACCACTGCGGGCTTCGGCATTGCGATTGTCTGAACAGTGTTTGCCATGGCTATTTCCTTTACATTCAAGAGCGTTTTTGGAGCGCTGACCGATCCTGAAGAAGTCGTCCGAGCGTAGGTTTGTTGGATTTGGTTGTTCATGGTCTTTCCCTCCGCGTTATTCGCATCCGTTCCTGTGAGGCCTGTCCGTGCCGTCCGTGGCCACGTAGTGACGACTGGAAAGGGCCGGAGCAGAGGCCGCATGCGGAGCGCAGCCGAAGGCGAGCACCGAACGGGTGAGCACCGGACCCTTGGAGGGAGAAACGCAGTGGTACGGTCGGCGTTTTAGGACGGGGCTCGCGGGAATGGATGCATTGCGAGAGACAGGGCGGCGACACCAAAGCCAGGCGCGCGCCGAGCGCCCCTACCCGCGCGCAGCGCGGGTCAAGCTGGCCGCAACGCGGCCGGCAAGCGGCAGCGCGCAGCGCCGGCAGGCGCGAAGGCGTGAGCCGACCGTAGGGAGGGTAGGACTGAAGCCCCGCAAGGGGGTGAGACTGGCGGGGTTGGCCAGGCTCAACGCGAAGCGCGATGGCCCGACCCGTAGGCGCAGCCGCAGGGGCACGCCCAATGGGGAGTCGTGATCAAAAAATCAGTGCTGGGATTGGGACCCGGGCGGCATCGAGACATTCAGCAAATCCAGGGCCTTATTTGCCCTATCTCGTGCGTCGTCGATGATTTGATTTTGCCGAACGATGTACTTGTACAGCGCTTTGGGGCTGTTTTCAGCTTCGACCAAACCTTGGTCGTTGATGATCTCGGTGCACATCTCGACGCACTCGTCGCAGATCGTGAGCGCCTTCTTGCCGGGAGGATTTTCTCGGGCGATCAGCTTGTGGACTTCGTCCTGAGACTTATCGCAAAATGCGCAATGCAGCACGGTCGGCTGCTTTTTTCGCCGAGGGCTCTTTTTATTGTTTTCGTCCATGGGGCGCAGGGTCCGCGTCAACGCGTCGCTAGGTCAGAGTACGTGCGAAATCTAGCACAAGGCCCAACAGCCCGGATGGGTGTTTTTCCTAGTTGTATCCCAATTTCGTAACGGCATTTTTGGCTAATGCCTCCGGTAGTTCTTTGAACAGGGAGAGTCACGGTGGATGGAACCATGATTATCAACGGTGTCCGTGCAGCCTACAGGACGATTCAAACGCCGAATGGAAAAGGGGTGATAGCGGAGGTGAAGTACGCCGACAACGGACAGTGGGAGTGCGTCGGTGGACTTCAAACGGTGTTTGCTGACGACGCCTCGGCCCGCCGTGCGATACAGAATCACGTCTCCGCTGACTGGTCTAAAAGGACGAACCAGGGGCGGTGAAGGGAGGCGGGACGCGCCGGCCTTTTCCCGCCATTCGGTCGCCGTTTCGAGATAGCCAGGCCGCCAGGCCTGGCTATGCCGTTCAGCCGTTTCGGTGATGGTCTACCATGCCGGCCAAGTACGCCGCCTGCAATGCCCTCCAAAGATCCCACACCGGTATTTCGCGATAGTCCTTCAAGCGGATCCTCTGAAGTTCCAGACATTCAATGTCCAAAATTTCCAGGGCGATGTTTTCGATGGCCAGTTCCGCGGCCTCGGATAGTTGCAGCATTGCCATCCGTTACTCCCTATCCAGTTCGATCAGCACTTGGCTGGCCAGCTCGTTCAGGTTGATTTTCGACTGGGCGATGGCTTGCACCTCGTCCAGCGGCAAGGATTCGAGGAATCGCGCCATGCGTTGTTCAATTTCCTGAGCTGCCAGCACCGGCCAGGCACCGTATGCGGCGATCGCGGATAAACCGGCCCGGTTGTTGCGGCCGTACCCTTGCAGGTATGCGATAAGCCCACTCTGCATTTCGCTAGCTGCCCGGCTCATGCTGCGATCTTTTCCTGGTTGGCCAGCGCAAGGCGCTGCACTGCGGCCTCGTGATACTTCGGGTCCATTTCGATCCCGTAGAAGCGCCGTCCGGTTTGGCGGGCGGCCACGCACGTGGAACCGGAGCCGGCGAACGGGTCTAGAACAATGTCGCGCGGGCGGCTAAAGGTTTCGATCAGTGGCGTCAGGCATTCGACCGGCTTCTGGGTCGGATGGTGGCGGTTCCCCGTGTACTTCCAGGGCAGCACATCGGGCAATGGTGTCGCCGGCAGCGCCGGCTGGCCCTTGGCCAGCAAGTAGGCGGACTCGTGCTGATACGCCAAGAATCGCGCATTCGACTGGTATTGCTTGGCGAACACGATGTGACCGACCACACGAAAGCCCGCCGCGCGCCAGGCCGCGAAGAACCGATCTACGCGGTTCCAGCCATAGAACGAAATGCAGAACGCATCATCGCGAAGCACGCGGAACATCTGCGAAAACGCCGGCGTCATCCATTCATCGGTGCGGTCGTTGGCAATACTCCGGCCGGATCGGTCCACGTAATTGACGAGGTACGGCGGATCGGTCAACACCAGGTCAACACAGCGATCCGGCAAGGTGGGAAGAACGGACAGGCAATCGCCCAGGACAACACGACTCATGGTTGGCTCCTTGCGTGCAGCAATGTCAGCCGATCTGCATTGCACTGCACGGGGCAGGCGGGCGCAGCCCACGAAAGCGCGGTCAAGGGACGTGGAATAAATAGCGAACGCAGAGAGCGGTTTATGCCGCGAAAGCCCTTGAAGATGGGGCCGCGGCCACAAAGCCGCGCGCAGCGGCCCTAGCGTCCGTGCGGGAGTGGGATGCGACTGTATGCTCCGTGCAGTGCTTGTGGCTCTACATGGTCCGCAGTTGGCGCGTGGCTAGCGCGCCAGGCCCCGGAAGGGGCCATCGCACCTTGCTAGAAGAGCGACATCTGGCCACCGGCGGCTGCTTGGCGAATGGCTTTCGGAATGGCCTGCAGCGGCTGCTCAACCTCAGATGAAATATCCCCGGCGATGGTCTCGTCGACTTGGCCCTGGTCTGCGGCCGCCGGCGCCTGCAGGAGCGCTCGAGCGCCCTCTTCCGCTTCGCGATGGCGAAGCCGCGCGCCCCAGCCGCCCAGGATATGTGCGGGCGTAATCCACTGCTCCCGGCACTCGCCCGTGAGGCCGTTGCCATGAATCACCACGGCCGGCACGTGCAAGAGCGCCAGCTGAATGAATGTCATATGCACGCACCGCTGATCGATGTCGATTGCAGTCGCGTGCATGCACTGCTGATAGTTCAGCTGCGCATCGTGCATCGCGTGCGCCGCCGCGATCAACATGCCGCCGGCGCCGCACGCCGGCTCCAGTACGCGGACGAACTCCTGCGCGCTCGTCTTGTCGACCAGATCCTGGCCATTGCCCATCATCATGTTGCCCATCAGGCGCGACACCTCATAGGGCGTAAAGAACTGGCCGGTGCCGGCGTTGCCCATGTCCAGCATCATGAACGTGCTCCCCAGCACGTCGCCAAAGTCTGCTGCCTGAACCCGGACCTCGTAGGCCATGACCAGGTGCGAGAACGCTTGGACGAGCTGGTCGAGTTTAGCTCGCTCGTACTGAGCGATCACCTGCAGGTAGCGCTGCTCGCGTGCGTCGCGCTGCGCGAGATCGGCATGGGCCAATGCGATCGCGCAGATCTCTACCCAATCGCTCCACACGCGGTCGATGCCGCGTGTACGCGCGACCTGCCGAATGAGGCTGACGATTTCCTTCTGATGGGCGTCGGCGCCGTTCAGGAAACGGCGTTGTTGTGCATTTGAGGTTTTGGCCATGTGGTCTCTCCGGTTGCCAGGGCGGGAATGCCCGGAACTTGAGAGTCACGGCGCAGCGCAGCGCTCAAGTGTCGAAGACGGCCAACGGCCGCAAGTGGCGCCGGCGCAGCCGGTGCCGCGCCGCACTTGAACGCGAGAACGACGTGGCACCCTGACCGGGAATGCAGACTCGCCACCCCGTATGGCCTTCAACGGTCCAACTTCAAAGCGCAGCCGTTCCCCTGCAGCGTCACTTAGCAGGGGCTGAGCCACGATGGCCTGATGGTGCTCAGAAGAAGAAAGGCCCGCCGAAGCGGGCCGGAATGGCGTCAATCGATCGCCGCGAAGATGGCATTTGCCTCGGCGTGTTCGCCGGCGAAGTCGCGCAGGGCGTGGTACTTCTCGGCCAGGTCGTCGCTGCGGTACTGGCTGCACAGTTCGCACAGGGCGTACAGCGTTGCCACGATGCCGGCGGCGTCCGCCGACATGGTCCGGTCGCACCAGTTCATGGGCCATACGATGTGAAGCGTCTCGTAGTCGGCCGGCGCCATGTAGAAGCCGTTCGGGATTTCGTAGTAGTGCCAGAAGCCGCCGCTGTACTCCTGCGACAGACGATCCAGCCAGTTGTAGACGGAGATTTCTCCGCGCAGCATCAGGCGGCTGCCGAAGTGTTTGGGCAAGAAGGCCAGACGATCGTGATCGGGGACCAGGCGGGCTTCAGCGCGGGTGGCGTGCATCATGTAGTGCTCCTTGGAAGAGGGCCCCAGCCGGGGTGGCAGGACGGGAGCACTGGCGCCCTGCGGAACAAGCGCCGGGGGCAAGGGGACGTGGAATATAAAGCGCGCGTAGCGAGCGGCTATATGCCGCTACAGGGACTTCCTGGTCGTTGCAAGAGCCATAGAAAAGTTGCCATCAAAGCGTTAATTAAGAACCGTACGGGAACGAACACACGCATACGTGAACGCAGCGCCGATTCGAAGATGACGAACGAACATGGTGCAGACTGCGCTTCTACAGTCGGTCTTGTGCGCTTAACATCACGCGGACCCAGATACAAACCGCTCAGCAAGGCTCCATTCGAAAGTCGGCGCTAACTTCACGCCGGCGGCATATACGAGCTTGCTTGCTGACGGTCTGACCAGTTCTAGTATCTTCGCTTGCGAGCTGCCGATGCGTTACACAGACTCAGGATGATGACGTACTGAACGGGCTAGGACTCACGTACGCTCGATCAAATTTCCGATCAAGCGCCAGGACCGCCCACAGAATCCTGGCGTTCTTGTTGGCCAAAGCAACGGTCGCTTTCTGCCATCCGATACGGTCACATAGTTTTTTCGCCCAGACTGAGGATGGATCATTTCTCTTCGCGCACGAGAAAATTGCCGCCTTGGCGGCGGTGACGATCAGGCACCGCAAGTAGGAATTCCCGCGCTTTGTAATTTTCCCGAGATTGGCCTTTCCTCCACTTGAGGACTGCTTGGGCGTCAACCCAAGCCAAGCGCCGAACTGGGCTCCGCTCTTGAATTGTCGAAAGTCGCCGACGTAGGCGACCAGAGCCGAAGCGGTAATCGGGCCAATGCCCACCAATTCTGTCGCGCGTCGCGCCTGGGGATCTCGCCTCACATGCTCGTTAATGCGGTCATCACACCAGGCAAGATGCTCTTCAAGCTCGATCCAATGTGAGTACGCCTGCCGGATTACGAGGCGTGCAAATGCTGGCATTTCGTTGGTAGCGTCATCGATTATGTCCGCTAACCTACGTCGCAGCACTTCCGGAGAACGAGAGACGCCGATGCCGAATTCCGCCAAAAGTCCACGAATCCTGTTGATGCACGCAGTTCGTTCTTCCTTAACGCCCTCGCGGACCTTATGCACGCTCATGATTGCCTGCTGCTCTGCCGATTTAATCGGGATCGCATGAATGTGCGGTCGCGAAGCGGCTTCGCAGATCGCAGCTGCGTCGTTTGCATCGTTCTTCCCGGTTTTTCCCTGGATTCGGTACGGCGCAACAAACTGCGCGGCAATGATCTTCACATCCAGGCCAAACGCAGTTAGCTTGCGCCCAATATGATGGGCGCCCGAACTGGCTTCCATTGCCACCACGCATCCTTCTGGAAGTTGAATACACCACTCGAAGAATCTCTCTCGAGATACGGCTCGATTGACTATGGTCGCGCCCGCGTCATCAACAGCATGGATCTGCAGGACGGTTTTCGACAGGTCTACCCCAACCCTAACAATCTGCGCCATGATTCGTCTCCAAAGGAATAAAGATGACGATTGATAGTACGGCTGCGGAGTTCGCCATCAGAAGGAAGTCCCTTTGTATTCGAAAGCCCCTTGAGCCTGGCGCGCGCAGGGCCAAGATGCGCCCAGGCCTGACACCCAGGCTGGTCCCGTTCCCAGCACCATGCCGTCCGCCTTCTCCGAATCGGATAGCGTCCGAATGACAGCAAGTTCGGCGGTTGAGAGGCGGGACGTGATCGTCGTTGTGGCGGGCGATCCCTTCTTCCGAGGAGGTTGTGAGCGAGCCGCACCAACAAATCTAGCCCGAGACGGAAGCTACTCTGCTTGCCACGTGCGCGCCAGACGTGGAATCGTTTGGGTGCGCTGTCTATGCCGCATATCGCCCCTGCACGCCGATTTTCTTCGATCTGAACAATAACTTGCCGGAATTTGCTGGGCGGAATACAAGTACTGTCAGCCGCCAGAATCAGGCCACTCTCGGTCATGTCACACCAAACCTGCAAGGAAGGCCTTTGAAAGACGTTGACCTTGCTGCATTGCAGATCGCCTGCCGGAATTTGGCGAGAGGCGCCCTATGGTCAGAACAGGGAACACCCGAGATTGCCGTGGCGAAGCTTGCGGGCGAATTCATGCGAATCGTAGCTACGCAAGTCGCTGACGTGATCGAATGCGGTCGAGATCCCAACATAGTCACACGTGCGGTCAGCTACCTGACCTATACCCATGTCGCTCCAGTTGGAGTCGATGTGAAATGGTGGTTCACTGAGTTGCTCACTTGCCTAGTTGAACTCGCCGTGCCATCAATGATCCAGACGCCCGAATCCAGCGCTTTCCTGCTCGATGTGCAAGAAGGGATCGCGGAATCTTTGGGGCCGGGAGAGGACTAGAGGCGGGGGCCTAAAAGAGCCCGGCCTATACTGAACTGACAGCTCCTTCCGACGAGGTCAGCGATGTGCGGTCGATTTGTCCAGAAGTCGGGTCCGCTCGATTACGTCGAGCGGATCTTTACCAATTTGGGCCAGATCTTCGCGGACCCAACGGGGCCGCGATTCAACATACCCCCGGGCACACGCCCGCTCGCTTTGCATCGCCTGGCCGAGGGCGCGGAAGCGATGGCACGCCTGCCCTGGGGCTATAAGCGCCCCGACTCCAAGCACTTTATGAGCAACGCGAAGCTGGAGACCATCTTGAAGAACGGGTGGCCCTGGCGCTTCCTGATCGGCGCCGGTCGAATTTTGGTGCCTGCCGATGGGTGGTATGAATGGCCCGTGCAGCCGGACGGCAACAAACAACCGTAATACATACATGGCGAAGCCCAGCTCTACTTTGCGGCGCTCACGGCGTGAGAATCGGGCGCTGAGCTCGATGCCGCGCATGGGTTCGCTATCGTGACAAACGACACCCGGGGCGGGATGGTGGATGTCCACGCCAGACTGCCTGTGGCGCTGCCGCCGGATGTCGCTCGGCGATGGGTCGATCCGTCCTACCTGACGCCCGACGCCCGCGCGCTATTGAACGAAAGCGTGCCTGAAGACGCCTTCACCTGGCATCCGGTGCGACAAGAGGTGGGAAATTCGAAATATCAGCTTCCGGACGCTATTGAACCAATATAACGGCGCCAGCGGTTCGTTGCGTCCCCGACTTGTAGTCCGCCCCGAGTTTAGCGGCTGAACAACTCCCAACATCTAGGCTGGAACGCGCTTTGCAGAGATACGTCATTGGCTAAACAGCGTCAGCGCGCGGAAGAGATGACGATGAACTCAGATGAATATCTTGCAAAGATGATCCTTCGCTCCACACCTCCACGCCATTTCGGGGATTGGGCGGACATCCTAAATGAATACGCCTTCTGCCTAGAGAAATGCAGCGGGAAGCTGGACGCCGAAGAACTCGACCGCCTCTTAGACGTCGGCGCGATGTTCTATCGAACGCTGGCGCGTGCGGAAGCCTATCGGGAGGAAATCATCAAGGACACGTGACGCCTGCTGTGGACCGCAAACATCATCCTGAGCGGATAGCCATCCCGCTTCCCAGGCGTCCACAGCCGCCTGCCACTCATGAATTGGCTGCCCGCTATGCCCCGCCATATTGTGGGCCTTCAAGAAGGGGCAAGACAATATCGACTCGCCGCAGCGCGCGGCCATCGCGCCCAGTTCCACAACGCTATGCATGATGGTTCTCCGAGAGACGGTTCACTCAGTTTCCCGAATTCAGCGCGCTTGGGTCAACGGATGCAACATTTTGAGGTATGACTGAAAAATCGGTTGGCGTGGCACTTCCGTCGCCGAAGCTCTGGACCAGCGTTGCCAAGTCACGGACTGACCGGCCAGCATGGCCGGACAAGGCGGTCGCCCCAACAATCACAAGGACCAGCCGCATTCAATTTATACTGTATATAAATACAGTACCCTTCCCCCCGCGCATCATGCTTTGCACTGTTACTCGTACCCACCACCTCGGTGTAAAACGTCCCGACCGAGACCCTGCTCCGGCGATCACCGGCACGGTCCGTATGTACTCGATCATGCGCGATGACATGAAGCGGTACATCCGCGTCATGACCATGGACGGCCTTCAAAAGTTCGGGGCGACCGCCAAGGGCGCAATCCCCGACCTTCTACAGCCGGAATTGCTAACGTTCTCGTCGGACCGAGGCATGATGGTCTGCGGCTTTGAAGAGATCGACGGTCGACGTTACTACCAGGGCTGGTGGATGCAATGGATCCAAGCATCACCTTGTAGGAACTAATGAATGTTCTCCTTACGACGGCGTGTGCGCTCAATACGCAGTCGTTAGATTCGGTCTATCTTGCTTCCCCTGAGCTGGCGGCGCTGCGCACGAGACTGGACGAAATCGCCGATGAACTGCACCGGCTTCAGGCCGACGCGGCAGGCTGCCCGTGATCGGCGCGAAATACATAGCACTCAATACCTCGCCGGAGCCGGTTTCGATTTTTAGCTCCAATTGATGGTCGATGGGGGCCGGTGGGTATGTGGGAGAAGCGCGGGTAGCCGGTGGGCATACCCTGTGGTCAAGCGCGTGGTCAGGCGGAGCCTGTCCACCGTTTGTCCATCAGCGGTTGTCCAGGGGCCGAGCACAGCGAGCCGGGCGGTCGCGAAGCGATCATCCACATATCCACGGGTCCGGATAAACGTGTTTTGAATGGGGTGTTTAGCGGCTAAACAGACCGAAAGGTCTGCAATCGGCCAGAAACGGTCAGCCATGGCAGACTTCCGGGCGACGGCTTCAGGCTGTGAGCCGCCGGTCGGCCCCGCCTTCCCATGAATGACGGCTGCCAGGAAGAGCGGACACTTAAGAGCAACCGGGCTCGCCACCCATATCTGAAGACCTGATGCAGCCAGCGTGGTCACTCGTGGACAGTGGCAGCGAGAAGGCGCATATTCATGACCTATTCACTCGGTGGGAAACCATCATGGAAGTCACTGCCCCGGTTGTTCACCGCGATCCCTGGAACAAGGGCAAGATCGTCGGACAGAAGGCACCCTTCAAGCCGAAAGACATCTGGGCGCTGCGCGTACGCCTTCAGATGGAGAGCCGGGCGCGAGAACTCGCGTTGCTCAACTTCGGAATTGACAGCAAGCTACGCGGATGTGATCTTGTCTCCCTCAGAGTCCGCGACGTTTGCTATGGCGATCAGGTCGCTTCACGCGCAGTCGTCATGCAGCACAAGACGCAGCGGCCAGTGCAGTTCGAGATCACCGCGACCACGCGCGACACGCTTCAGAAGTGGATCAAGGCTGCGGGCCTGAAGTCCGACAACTTCTTGTTCCCCTGCAGGCTGCACAGCTCTCCCCATCTTGGTACCCGCCAGTGCGCAAGAATCCTGGAACATTGGGTCGAACAACTGGGCCTGGATCCGGCGGACTACAGCACTCATTCAATGCGCCGCACAAAGGCGACGCTCATATATCGCAGGACCAAGAATCTTCGCGCTGTTCAGCTGCCACTTGACCACTCCAAGCTCGAGTCGGCCGTCCGCTATCTTGGCATCGAGGTCGACAATGCTCTTGAGATTTCTGAATAGACGGAAATCTGACAGTCTTGTACAGCAACTGTTCCACGTTCGCCGCCCGGGGTGTGCCCACAGCTGCCTATGATCACCTCTTCGACGGTCAACGTCGACGCGCAAGCATGGCGGTGAGAATGCGAAGACGTCGGCCCTGGCCGCTGGATGCAGCCCCAGTATTCCGATACATTCTATTTACATGGCAAAATTCAATGCCAGCACTGTCCGTTTCTTGACCTATGCAGGCCGCGCCGGATGGTGATTGCGGGCATGCCTCATCAACCCAGCCGCCAGAGATAGAGGAAACAGGAGACTTCGAGTTGCAGCCGACACAGCACATGCCACCTCCGTCCGAACAGCTGCAGCCCGATACGCAAGCTCTGCCAGTCGATGCAACAGTACTTTTCGTAGCGCTGCAGTACCAGTTGCTCGTGGCCGTAGAACAGTGCCACGACCTCATGCCCGGGGAGTGCCTGTGGATTGAAGCCATGGGCGATGTCACCGTGCCGGGCAAGACCCAGATCGAGGTCAAGCACTACCGTGACAAGCTGACCGACAGCCACCAGAACTTCTGGAACACGATCCGGAACTGGCTGCATGAGCGGTTTGACCGCAGCAGCTACAAGTCCCTGGTGCTTCTGACGACTCAGGAGTTCGGAGCCCAGAGCCGCCTCAAGGACTGGAACATCCTGACCGCTGTGCAGCGGCTTGAGCGCATGCAGGAGATCGGCGGCGACGGGGCTGGCGTACCGCGGACGCAAATGGAGGAGCCACCCGAGCCTCAGGACGAGACCATCCAAACTGCTGAAACTACGGCCCGCAAGCCGCCCAAGGCGCGGGCACTGCAGCAGGAGGTGCTAGCGCCCGAGAACCGCGCGGCGCTGATGGAGGTGTTGGAACGCATGCTCATCATCCCGGGCGAAGACGCTCTGCCAGAGCGCATCGACAGCTACAAGACCCGCTACCTCAAAGCCATACGACCGTCACTGCAGCAGCAGTATCTGGACGACTTGCTGGGCTTCATGTTCAGCACCGAACTCGTCCTGAACGGCTGGAAGATCACCCACGAGGCGTTCACCGCCAAGCTGACGGCTCTGAACGCCTCGTGCATGAAGCATCCGGCAGAGTTCCCTTTGAGGGATCTCCGACCGCTGGAAGAAAAAGTCGATCTCGACGAAATCAGGCCCATGCTCTTCGCCAGGAAGATCCTCGAGATTGAGGGCGAAAAATATCTCAAGCACGCGGCCCTGCACCGCCTGTTTGCGCAGGACACGATTTCCGGGCTCTTCAAGGATCAGATTCCCATAAAGCCCTCGCTCGACCTTTACCTCCACAACCACCGCAGCAACCATTTTGTGGCGCGAGAAGCCGCCATTCTGGATTGCGACGGGCTGCAGGACGACGCGGCCCTCAAGAAGGCGTCACTCAAGTTCTACCTGGCACGTATGAAAGCTCCGACGGAACCTTTTTGCGCCATGGCCAACACCATGCCGGAATTTCGCAATGGCATTTATCACATGCTGGCAGACGAGCCCCCCGAAAACAAGGACGATGAATTTCACTGGAAACTCTGGGAATGATGGATACCGCCGCCGATCATCTCTATATCCTGCATCGCAATGCCTTTGCGCTGGCGCCGGTGATCCAGAGCTTCTACCTGAACTGGGAGCCGATGGAGAAAGACATCCTGCTGAGCTATCTGGTTCTTCCCCTGGTGTCGTTTCCCGCGATGCAGGAGTATTTGCATACCGCCAATCGAACCAGCTCGATCCGGACGATGACATCCGACTCTTCGCGGTTGGTCGGTCTGGCGCTTCGCATCTCGGAATATGCGCCCATCACCAACAAGGCCCTGTTGATACTGCGCGCGGATGAAAGCCTTCAACTCAACGACGACCTGTCGGTTCTCGCCAGCGAAAACCGGCAGTCGGAGAATGCAGACCCCAAGATGCTGCGTTATGCGCGTCAGCTCGCCATGATATTCAGGAGTGAAAGCGTCGTGACCATTTATAGAATGCTGGGATTGAAGTCGCTATGAAATGTTATGTCCGATATATCGGCGTGATCGACCAGGAAAATGAGGCGCACAGCGTTAAGTTCAAGCAAGGCTTGAATATCATTACCGGCAAATCTTCGAAGGGCAAAAGTGCCATTCTCGACATCTTCGATTACTGCATGGGCAGCTCAGAAGACACGATTCCGCAAGGCATCATCACCCAGCGGGCGAAGATATTTTTCACCGTATGGCGCTTTTCCGGGATGGCGGTCGTCGCCGGCCGCAGGGCAGACAACGCCAACCAATGTTTCCTGCGAGAAGTCAGTGGCGAGCAGGCCAGGCATGTGCTGGCCTACGTCAAGGACGTGGTCAACTTCTTCACCGCGCAATACCAGCTTAGCCGGATCGAATTCTCCAAGAGCCTGGGGCGCTACTTCGGCGTCACCATGGACGACATCGACACCGACCCGCTGCAGAAGCAGCTCATTGGTCAGAAAAGCCCGACGCCTTCCATCCGTAGTTTTGCCTCGTTCATGCTCCAGCATCAAAACCTGGTGGCCAACCGGCATGCGATCTTTTACCGCTTCGACGAAAAGCGAAAACGCGAACAGGCCATCGATCACTTCAAGATCTTCATGGGGATCGTGGGAGAGGACTATTTCGACCTGGCCAAGAAACTCGCCGAAGCAGAAACCGAGCTCAAGCGTGCCCTGGCCGTCATCCCCAAGCAGGAGCAGATCAAATCGGCCGGCATCGAAGAGATGGCAGGCCACCTGCGTGAGTTCCACGCCCTGGCGGGCACGCCGCTGACAGAGTTGACCGCCGAAGAAATCTGGATGCAGCCGGCGCAGGCCTTGGAACGCTTGACCGGCATCGCCGTCACGGTCGATGGGCAGTCCGATACCTTCGACGCGACCCGCAAGGAACTGCGCACACGCAAGGCCGAGATCATGGCCGAGATCCAGAAGGCCCTGAACACGCGCTACCTGCTCGACGTCTCGACACAGCAAGTCGAGGGATTCGCCGGTGCCATGACGGATCTGCCCATCCCGAGGGCAACCCATCTGGACCATGCCGTGTGCCCGGTCTGTGCGTCACCCTCGGAGGCCGCCGAAGATGAGGCCAACAGACTCTCGGCGGCCATCCACTGGCTCAACGGCGAGCTGAAGGTCTCGGCCTATGCCCGCGAGGGCTTTGGCCAGGAGCGTCGGGACATCGACGAGCAACTCAAGAAGGCGCGCAAGGCCTTGCGGCAGGTCGAAAACGCACTGCGTCCACTGGACCAGGAGGCCGACCGCCTGCAGCGCTCGAAGTCTGTCGATGCGGCAGCGCAGAAAGCCAAGATCAAGCTGGAAATTGCCATTGAGCGCCGCATCGAGAGTCCGCCCACGGAAACCACGGAGTTGGTGAAGTTGCTCCAGGACCGGGTAGCGGACCTGAAATCGAAGAAGGCTTTGCTCGATGTTGCGCCCCGGCTGCTGGCCTTGCAACGCAACATCAACCGGCGCCTGGAGATCGTTGGCACACATTTCGACTTCGAGGACTCCTACAAGAATGGATCCCTGAAGTTCGACATCGATTCCTTCGACCTATGGCATGAGACACCGGGGGTAAACGGCGCGCCGGAGAAGAAAGTCTTCCTGCGGTCGATGGGCAGTGGCGCGAACTGGCTGTATTCGCACCTGACGCTGTTCCTGTCCCTGCACTACCAGTTTGCGGCCTACGCCGACTGCAAGCTGCCGCCCGTGCTGTTTCTCGACCAACCGACGCAGGTTTACTTTCCCTCCGCCGACTACGGAAAGGAGTTTAATGCAGCCCAATTGCGTGCGAACCAGGACGCCGCCAGCGCGCCCGGCAGCCCACAGTCCGAAACGACTGCGGACGAGCCCTCGACACGCGCCGCGAACTCGCCTGTGGACACGCACACACGCATCTCGACGGCCGATGACGACTTGAATACCGTCGCCAAGATGTTCACCGTCCTGGCCAAGTTCTGTGATGACACGGCACAGGAGGTCGGCAACAAGCCGCAAATCATCGTCTGCGACCATGCCGACAGACTGGAGCTCGGCGAGGGCTACGACTTCGAAGACTTCGTCGCCGATCGCTGGCGTGACCGTGGCTTCATCGCGACGTGACCCTGCAGCAGGCCCAGGCATACATCGGTCCGCCCGTATCGCCTGGATGGACCTGGCGGGCTTTGTGCTGGTGTTCGTACTGCTGGCGCTGGTAGGGTCTCTGAGTGACCGATTCGGGTCGAGAGCGGGCGTACACGGGGTCTGCTCGCGACTGTGCATTCAATCGGTCGTTGCAACACACTAGAGGCTGCGCAAGCAGAGAGAGTGTTGCACATGAAGCAAAGACCTCGAATCTACTACACGGAAGATCAGAGACTCCTCATGTGGGAGCGCTGGCGCAAGGGCGAATCGCTTCAGCAGATTGCTCAGCTATTTGGTCGAATTCACTCATCTATTCAGCGGATCCTTTCAGAGACGGGAGGCATTCAGCCAGCATCACGATGCCGTTCTCGTCTGGCGCTGACGCTAGCTGATCGAGAGGAGATTTCGCGGGGGCTGGTCTGCGGCCGGTCGATCCGTTATATCTCCGTAAAACTTGAACGGCCCGCCTTGCTGAAAGGAATTGACCTTAGCAACTACCCGCAAGCTAAGCTCAATGAAATTGCTAGAGCTCTGAACGAGCGTCCGAGGAAGACCCTGGGTTACGACAGCCCAGCACAACGATTTCAACAATCAGTTGCAACGACCGGTTGAATGCACAACCACAATCGGACATTCGCCTCAGCACTAGAGTCCAGGTTTGCTACTGGGGTTTCGGGCCCCATGCGCGTAGTTTCCGGGACTAGGCTCGGCCAACTCCCGGCATTCGCGATCTTGCGGTCAGTCCGCCGGATGCTTCTTTTCATTCGTCATAGCCAGTCCAGCCTCTCGCCATGCTTCGATCCCTCCCACGAGATACCGCGCAGGGATACCCCTTGCGTTGAGCGCCAACGCGATGCTTCGGCTGACTTCGTGGCCATGTACGCAATAGACCACGACAGGCCCGGACTTGTCGAAATTGCGCATCCATTCCGTAGGCTGCGCAGGGTCTTGCCACTCAGAGCCCGCAACCCTCTCGCAAGAAAGGGAAAATACCGCGCGCCGTCGCACGTCCAGAATTGCGATTGCGTCCACCGCCGCTGCTTCGGATGCTTGGATTTCCATCCCTAAGCTCGCTTCGTCTATCGCCCGGGCATACCGTGAAGCGACGACACGCCATTGGATTTCGGCCATAAATGAGTCGACGTAGGCAGCTGCCTTCGCACCAAAGTCGATGTGATAGGCGTGCTCGTACATGTCTAGTGCGAGCAATGTCGATGCACCAGCCAATAGCTGGGTGTGATCACCGGCCCAGTGATTGACCAACTTGGCGTCACGCGAGGACCACGCGAGGATCGCCCAACCGGATCCCCCACTCATCGCTCTTGCCAGAGAGGTGAATTCAGCGCTCCACTGATTGACAGACCCAAAATCGCGCTCCAATGCGACGGAAAGCCCTCCTGCGGGGAGTACCCCATCACCTCCTAGAACTTCAAAGTAGGCCTCGTGCAGAAACACGGAGTTAGCTGCGAGCAACTCCTCTCGCTTGGCGCCCACGAGCGAAAAGGCCGGCGTTGATTCCCAACGCGACTCCTTCATTTTTTTCCTAATAGCGTTCAATCGTGCCAGCGCGCCCAGGTAGTTGTTGTCATAGTGGCTGCGCACAAGCTTTCCACTCAGCCCAGAGATCCGTTCTGAATCCACGAGGAGCGGCTTTGCCAACAGTTCCATGATGACTCTCCTTTTGCTATTGCGCCTAACACGTTAGGCCGCTCTACCACTCTCGGACGCATAGTTCCAAGTGTGTGTTTCGCCGCGCGCGTGGCGGCACCAAGCGTACAAAGCGTCGTAGACCACCATGCCGTGTTCGAGCATCTGATGGTCGTCAGGGAAATTCCGAGACAGCCCGAGCGATACGGCCAGAAGACCGGCGCATTGGGGCGCAAGATCCAATCTGTCGGTATCCGCCCCGCGTACGATCACCGCCAAGTCCTTAAGACTTGCGTCGTGCAGTTCGTATTTATCCAGGAATGTGTCAAAGCTGCATCGCTCCCCGACGTGCGTCAGGGTCACTCCTGGGATGTCGTACGGCACAGCTCCCGTTGCTTCGGCCTCGCTCAGCACGCGGTCGGCCGGGACATACAGGAACTCGGGTTCTTTATCGATGTACCGGCTAATCAGCCAAGGACAGGCTATACGGTCAATCTTCGGATGCTCCCGCGTAATCCATTTCATGGCACCACCTCATAGGGTGAGTTTCAGGATAAGGCCAATGACGGCGCAAGCCGCAATGACCTCGATCACACCGCGTTTGAACTTAAACAGCGCGATGGCGGCGCCCAGCGCAATCAACGCCGAGCCCAGTTCGAAGCGTCCTGCCAAGCCCTCCGGCCACAGGACGTGATAGCCAAAGAACACCGCTAGATTGAGAATGACACCGACAACCGCCGCGGTGATCGCAGTGAGTGGCGCGGTGAACTTCAGGTCTTCCTTTGTCGCCTCGACCAGTGGGCCACCGGCCAGAATGAACAGGAACGACGGTAAGAAGGTGAACCAGGTGACGATCGTCGCAGCCACCGTGCCTGCCAGGAACAGCGTCTCCGGGCCCAATAGTGCTTTGGCGTACCCGCCGACGAATCCGACAAAAGCAACCACCATGATGAGCGGACCTGGGGTGGTCTCGCCCAGCGCCAGACCGTCGATCATCTGGATCGGTGTAAGCCACGCATAGGTGTCCACGGCACCTTGATAGATGTACGGCAGCACTGCGTAAGCGCCGCCGAAAGTAAGAAATGCAGCTTTCGTGAAGAACCAGCCCATCTGCGTATATGCACCATGCCAACCGTACACAGCGGTCAGTACACCCATGGGCACGCCCCACATCAATGCCGCTATTCCAGCAATGGCCGCCAACCGCGGCCAACGAAACTTGGCATGGCTGGGCGTGGGGGTGTCATCATCGATCAACGCGGGGCCGAAACCTGAGGCGCCTGAGCCATGCCGCGCGCCGGTTCGAAAGTACTCGGGCCATTTCTTGCCGCCTACGAAGCCGACCAATGCCGCCACTGCGACGATCAGCGGGAATGGCACATTCGCAGCGAAGATGGCCACGAAAGCCGCCGCCGCGATGCTCCAAAGAACGGGATTCTTCAGTGCGCGTGAGCCGATCCGGTGCGCCGCGTGCAGGACGATGGCCGTGACGGCTGGCTTGATCCCATAGAACAGTCCAGCGATGACGGGAACGTCGCCCCAAGCCACATATACCCATGACAATCCGATCAGAATGAATAGCGAGGGAAGCACAAAAAGGCCCCCTGCAACCACTCCCCCCCAGGTCCGGTGCAGCAGCCATCCGATATAGGTGGCCAACTGCTGGGCTTCTGGACCGGGCAGCAACATGCAGTAGTTCAGCGCGTGCAGAAACCGGCGCTCGCTGATCCAACGACGCCGCTCCACCAGTTCGGTGTGCATGATGGCGATTTGCCCAGCGGGCCCGCCAAAGCTGATGAAGCCTAATTTCAACCAGAACCAAAGCGCCTGACGAAAGCTCACGGGCTGTGGCGCTTCCATGGGAACCGAGCTTTCCAAAGGTGGCGTCCCTGCCTCTTGCAATCGGCTACTCATTTCCTGCCCCCTTTGCAAAGCTGGCCGCCAAGCCGTCAAAAATGCCACTGGCTAAGGCAAACAACTGGTCGTCATCAGTGATCGTCTCGCGCAAGCCAGCCAAGACCTGCTCCACGCCTGCAGCTTCCGCGGGTTGCACGCCACCAACGTCCAGGTAATGAATGATCGATCCCAACCGGTCCAGCGCCCGACTTTGCAAGCCAAACGCAGCCAAGAGCGTCTCGAACGTCACCTTGACGCCGACATGGGAAAAGGTCGCGCCATCGAAGTCGAAGCTCAGTGCGTCGTCCGGACAATCCGCTGGCGATTGAAGCCATAGAAAACGGGCGTCCGGGTCGATGAACCTCCGAATCAGCCAGGCGCTAGCCAACCGATCCACCCACGGGCGCGCCCGCGTGGCCCAGTGGCGGCCCCGGTATTCAGCGGCCGACAAGCGAGGAATCGCCCCGTTCGCCGCATGGGGCTCGTCGGGCGACAGCGCACGATTCGCCCCCTCTTCCAACTCTTTCAGCGCGGCATCCGCTTGCCGCTGGGCTTCGGCAGGGAAAAAGTCGATGGCCGCAATCTGAACGAACCGTTTGCGCAGCTTGCGGGTTTGCTTGAGCGTGTCCATGGCGCTGTCGGGCGTCAACAAGCTATGCACTTGCGCGGCCTCCTTCATCAGCTCGGCATAGTCCGCCGAGCGGTCGAAAAGCGCCTGATACTCGCTTTCCTCGTCAACATCCATCGTTGTTTGAAGCAGATGGGCCGTGCCCCCGTTGTCTCGCACTTCGCGCCCTATGGTGGCCAAGGTGTCGTCGCCGTCCTGCCTAGGCAGAAGGTAGACACCGTCGCGCAAAACAGCGGCGCCACATGCCTTCAAGGCGCGCCAGGCGCGCATGCGCGCCGTAGCGTTTTCGGTAGGCAAGGAGAGGACGAGAGTTAGCCAGTTCATGAGCGAAGCGTACATCCAAGAAGTTATAGACGCTACATAAATGTAGATATATCGACAAAATAATATTCGTGCGCCAATGCAACAGTTCCCTCGTACTAGTCATGGTTTTTGCCCGCATATCCCCCCTAGGGGGATACTATCGGTGCATGACGACATCGACTCCTCACCACCACCATGACGCCATCGCGAAGCGACTCAAGCGCGCCGAAGGCCACTTGCGGAGCATCTTGCAGATGATCGAAGAGCATCGTCCCTGCCTGGACCTTGCCCAGCAGTTGCACGCGGTCGAAAAGGCGATATCCCAGGCCAAGAAAGTTCTCATTCAAGACCACATTGACCATTGCCTGGAAGATGCGGTGGGCGAACTCAACGACGAACGTCGGCGCACCATCGACGAGTTCAAAGAAATCACGAAGTACCTCTAGCGGAAGCAACCATGCTGTCATTCTCCGACCTCCTCGCGCAGGGCGCCTCTCACGCGTGGCTGTTCATTCCAAGCGCCATACTTCTTGGCGCGTTGCACGGCCTTGAGCCCGGGCATTCCAAAACGATGATGGCGGCGTTCATCGTCGCAATACGAGGAACGGTTGGCCAAGCCGTGTTGCTTGGGGTCACAGCAACCATCTCGCACACCTTGATCGTGTGGGGAATCGGGCTTGGAGGGATGTACTTGTGGCAGGGTGTAGATGCCGAAGGCCTGGAACCCTACTTCCAGCTGGCATCAGGGTTGATCATCGTGCTGATTGCCGCCTGGATGTTCTGGCGCACTTGGCGCGAACAACACGCGAACGATCCCCACGACCACGATCATGGTCATTCGCACGAGGCGCATGCTCATGGCGAAGCGCATCGGGAAATCGACACGGGCCATGGCCGGGTAGTTTTAGAGGTCTTCGAAAACCGAGTCCCACCGCGCTGGCGTTTGCGGGCCCTCAATGGGCAAGCGTGGCGCGCCGCCGACGTCAACGTCTCCATAGAACGTCCGGATGGCTCGGTACAGAGTTTTGCTTTTGTCGATCATGGCGGATACCTGGAGTCCGTCGACCAGATTCCGGAACCCCATCAGTTCATGGCGCGGTTGACCTTGAGCCACGGACATCATGCGCACAGCTATGACGTTGCCTTTGTCGAAAACGATGCCCATCAGCACGACCACATTCACGAGGAGCTCCGTGGGTTGGACGTGACAGGAGAAGGCTTTCAAGACGCTCACCAATTGGCGCATGCGAACGACATCCGGCGTCGCTTTGCGGACAAGAACGTCACCAACTGGCAGATCGCGCTGTTCGGACTTACGGGCGGGCTCATTCCCTGCCCTGCCGCAATCACCGTGCTGTTGCTGTGCCTGCAACTCAAGGAATTCACGTTGGGCGCAGTTCTCGTGCTGTGTTTTTCCATCGGTTTGGCGATCACGCTGGTCACGGTCGGCGCCGTTGCGGCCTTGAGCGTACGGCATGCGACAAAACGGTACAGCTGGTTCTCCACAGTGGCGCGTCGTGCCCCGTATCTCTCCAGCATATTGATCATCGCCGTCGGCATCTATGTGGGGTTGAACGGTTGGATCGGCATGCGCGCCTTGCATGCGTAGGATTAACTGAATCAAGGAACAAGAATGCTAAGCATCCTTGCCAACAGAACGTATCGCCACTTGTTCACCGCGCAAGTGGTTGCGTTGGTAGGCACCGGCCTCGCCACGGTCGCTCTCGGTCTACTGGCCTACGATCTTGCGGGCGCCAGCGCTGGCGAGGTGCTGGGCACCGCACTGGCAATCAAGATGCTGGCCTACATCGGCGTCGCGCCTATCGCGGCTGCCTTCGCTGAGCGCCTGCCCAGACGAGCCATGTTGGTCGCCTTGGATCTTGTACGCGCCCTCGTCGCGCTGACGCTTCCCTTTGTCACGCAAACGTGGCAGATCTATATCCTCATATTTCTGCTCCAATCCGCGTCTGCGGCATTCACGCCGACTTTCCAAGCCACCATCCCGGACGTGTTGCCAAAAGAGGCAGACTACACACGGGCGCTTTCGCTTTCCCGGCTAGCGTATGACCTGGAGAGTGTCGCCAGCCCAATGTTGGCGGCACTTCTGCTGACTGTCGTGAGCTTTCACAGCCTGTTTTGGGGCACCATGGTGGGTTTCCTGGCCTCGGCCGCACTTGTGGTTTCGGTCGTGCTGCCCAAAGCGAAAACCCCTCCCCCCCGCGGCATATCCGAACGGACAACGCGCGGCTTGCGCATTTATCTGGCCACCCCGCGTCTTCGCGGCCTTCTGGCACTGAACGTGGCCGTCGCTGCCGCCAGCTCAATGGTAATCGTCAACACTGTGGTGCTCGTGCAAGGGCACTATGGACTCACGCAACACGCAACTGCGTGGGCGCTCGCGGCGTTTGGCGCCGGCTCCATGGTGGCGGCTTTAACGCTTCCAGGCATTCTGGAGCGCGTCCCCGACAGGCGTGCCATGTTGGCGGGTGCCGCCGTCCTGGCAGTTGGCTTATTGGGCGGCATGGCCGTGACGTCATATGGTGGGCTGTTGCCCTTGTGGGTAGCGTTGGGGCTAGGCTACTCACTCGCTCAGACGCCGTCGGGCCGATTGCTACGGCGTTCAGCCCATCAAGAGGATCGCCCTGCGCTTTTTGCAGCACAGTTCGCGTTGTCGCACGCCTGCTGGCTCGTCACATATCCGCTTGCGGGTTGGCTAAGTGCCAACGCCAGCGCTCACACAACATTCCTCATCATGGGCGGTGTTGCGTGCGCAGCCGTTGCCGTCGCGGCGGCGATCTGGCCATCGCACGATCCGGACCGGGTCAAACACCAGCATCCAGACCTCGATCCAGGTCACCCGCACCTTACGGTCGACGAACATGGAGCGACCGAAGATCATTCGCATGAATACATCGTGGACGATGATCACCGCCGGTGGCCTGACCGTCCCAAGTAGCGACAGCGACTTTGCCGACGATTTCGGTTTTCGTATCTTTTCTATACAAACATGATTAAATGTTAGTTGCCGTCCATAGGGGACTGCTCTAGAGAGGAGATCGATTATGAAGAAGCTCGCTTTGGCTGTTATCGCTATGCTGGTCTCGGTATCCGCGTTGGCACATAGCGGCGGCACCGATAAGAATGGTTGCCACCGAGACAACAAAAATGGCGGCTCGCACTGCCATTGAAGCTTGAAAGGCCCGGGGTCGGCGACCATGCTGCCCCCGGGAGAAGGCGGATAGGCTCCCGTTTCGGACCCAAACTCTTACGAAATTGTAAGTTGACCCCATCCCCCCCGCCAGGATAAGATCTGAGCCAGATCTAACCCGATTTTCGGCCTACAGCGTTAGACGAATCTCGGAGCACCGCTTCCCGTTCTATGCCCCTTCCCATCAAAAAGGCCGTTTCCTTACTGCTGTTTGCCGCAATGCTGGCGAGCACGGTACTGCTCGGCTGGGGAACAGGTTGGGTAACTCATAGCGACAGTCATGGAGAGACTCTTGTGCTGTCGGACGCCGAGCGTCATGCCGGCGAAGAGGCGGCGCCGGGCCAGCTTACCGACACGCAGCACCAGCTTCTACACGAAGCGTCTCACCATCCCTTTGGCCTTGTGCCGGCAGTTGCACAAACACTTCTTCTACCCCACCTAACGGCGCTCCCATCGCTCGCACGACCACAAGTGCCGAGCTTGGCCATTGCGCCGCCGCTGCGTCCTCCTCGCAGCGCACTCCCTCTCTGATTTTCATGCCCGCAAAGGGCTGATTGTTCAATTCGCTCGCGGCGACAAGAAGCCGCGTGAGCGTTGCTGCGCCTGTCTGGCGCCTTAGAGAGTCTCATGAAAAACCTATCGGCCACGGCGCGCCGCCGCGCTCGCTTGTGCCTTGTCGGCTGCCTGTTCGTGTATTCAGCCGCATTCGCGGCAGATCGACCGGCCGCCTTCGTTGTCGCGGACGACCAGATTGCCGCACTCGGGATCACGTTATTGCCGTTGTCCTCGGCTTCGCCGCAAGTTAAGACGGCTTATCCCGCTAAGGTCGTGCTGCCGTCCAATGCCGACCGGGTCATCAGTTCGCCAGTTTCAGGTCTTCTTACACAGATCCTCGCGCTACCCGGCCAAGCGGTAGACGAAGGAACGCCGCTCCTCACCGTCGCGAGCAGCGAATACGGCCAACTTCAGCTCGACATGATCCAGAACGGGGCCAAGGCCTCGCTCGCGCGCCAGAATTTCCAGCGTGAACGCAGCCTGTATGCCGAGGGCATCATTCCGCAACGACGGGTTCAGGAAGCTAATGCCGCCCTCCGTGAGGCAGAAGCGGCTCTGCTGCAGGCTCAGGCTGCGTTGCGCTTGACTGGCATGACAGTGTCCGAGATACAAAGTCTTGAGAAATCGGCCGCGCCCCAATCGACGCTTACGGTGCGCGCTGGCCACAAGGGCGTAGTCAACGCGATCACCGCGCGCCCGGGTCAACGGGTCGACACGACATCGCCCCTTGCGGAAATCTCCAGCGCCGAAATACTGTGGCTGCAGATTCAAGTGCCGGCGACGGAGCTCGTGTCGTGGACGGAAGGTTCCCAGGTGACCGTCCAAGGGCGTGAAGTAACGGCCCGCCTTATTAGCAGCGCAGCAATCGTAGACGCCGGGTCGCAGACCGTTATCGTGCGCGCCGAAGTCGAAAAATCGGCCACGCCCCTACGTCCTGGCGAGGTCCTGAGCGCAGAGCTTGCATCGAGCGAAGGACCGAAAGGATGGAGTATTCCACTTGCTGCCATCGCGCATGACGGAAAGAACGCATATGTCTTTGTTCGAAGCAAGGACGGTTTTGAAGCTCGCCCTGTCAAATTGCTGGCGAGCGCGGGGAACGTTACGCGAGTGTCCGGCGCCCTGAAGGATGGCGATCAGGTAGCGACAGCAGGGGTCGTGGCCTTGAAGGGCGCTTGGTTGAAGAATGGGGAGAAGGAGTGATGCTCCAACGCCTCGTTCAGTTCTCGCTCTCGCAGCGGCTCTTTATCCTGATCTTGGTCGCGATCCTCTCCGGAGCCGGTTGGTATGCGTACCGAGGGCTGCCTATCGACGCCTTTCCTGACGTATCGAGTACCCAGGTAAAGGTGATCATGAAAGCCGCGGGCATGACGCCAGAGGAGGTCGAAAACCGCATCGCAGTACCAATTGAAGTAGAGATGCTTGGCATACCAAACACCCGCATCCTGCGGTCGGTGACCAAGTACGGGTTGGTCGACGTGACGATCGATTTCGAGGACGGCACCGATATTTATTGGGCGCGACAGCAGGTCAGTGAGCGGCTTGGAGGGATTCTGGAGAATCTTCCGCCGGGCATCGAAGGCGGCATGGCCCCCATCACAACGCCCCTCGGTGAAATGTTCATGTTCACCGTGGAGGGCGACTCCCTATCGCTCGCCGAGCGACGGAGCTTATTGGATTGGGTCATCCGTCCTGCACTACGCTCAGTGCCTGGTGTAGCCGACATCAACGCACTGGGTGGCGTAGTACGCGCTTTCGAAATCGTGCCGGACGCCCTGCGCATGGCCGCTGCTGGTGTCACAAATGAGCAACTACGAGACGCCGTCTCCGCCAACAACCGCAACGACGGAGCCGGACGCCTGGGCGAAGGCGGCGAGGTGCTGCTGGTTCGCAGCGAAGGAAATGTTCGAGATTTAGACGACCTCCGTGCAATCGCCGTGCCTTCGGCAAACGGCAAATCCCTGCGTCTTGGAGATCTCGCCGAAGTCAAAGTTGGAACCGTCACACGATACGGCGTGGTCACCCAAGACGGAAAGGGCGAGGCCGTGCAGGGTCTGGTTTTAGGACTTGCCGGCGCCAATGCACAACGCGTAGTCGAAGGCGTCCAAGCAAAACTGGCAGAGCTTCAACCGACCCTGCCTGCTGGAGTGACGATCAAGCCATTCTATGACCGTGCATTGCTAGTCGATCGAGCGGTGGGAGCCGTCTCGAAAGCGTTGCTCGAAGCCACCGCGCTGGTGATCGTGCTGCTTGGCGCATTTCTTGGGAATCTGCGCGCCGCCCTTACCGTCGCCTTGGTATTGCCGCTGGCAGCATTAAGCACCTTCATCCTCATGCGTTTTTTCGGCATGTCCGCCAACTTAATGAGCTTGGGGGGCCTGGCGATCGCCATCGGCATGTTAGTAGATGCCGCAGTCGTGGTGGTTGAGAACATTGTCCAACGCATCGCCAGTGATCCCACTGCAGGAAAGGTCCCGCGACTCCATACGATTTATCGAGCGGTGAGAGAAGTTTCCGTTCCTGTGACCGCCGGCATTCTCATCATCATCACGGTGTTTCTCCCGTTGCTGACGCTACAAGGCCTTGAAGGAAAGTTCTTCGTACCTGTCGCGATCTCCATCGTATTTGCACTTGCAGGATCGCTGGTTCTGTCGCTCACCGTGATTCCCGTTCTGTCCTCCTACCTGTTGAAAGAGGTCAGCCATCACGAGCCTTGGCTGCCCCGCAAACTACTTGGCTTGTATGAGCCCACTCTTGAGTGGGTAATGAAGCGACAGAAACTCGTTGCCGGTTGCGCAATCGCAATGTTGCTCGGCGCCGCAGTCATCTACACCCAGGTCGGCAAGACTTTTATGCCGACGATGGACGAAGGCGAGCTCATTGTCGGCATTGAGAAACTGCCCTCGATCAGCCTTGAGGAAAGCGCCCAGCTGGATATGCGCATTCATCAAACACTGATGGCCTCGGTACCTGAAATTACGGGCATCGTGGCTCGTGCCGGGTCCGACGAGATTGGGCTCGATCCCATGGGGTTGAACCAGACCGACACGTACCTTCTTCTCAAGCCACGGGACGAGTGGCGTATGGGCAGCAAGGAAGCCCTCATGGACGAAATCCGCAAGGTCTTGGATCCCATGCCCGGCATCGAATACAGCTTCACGCAGCCGATCGAAATGCGCGTATCCGAAATGATCATCGGCGTTCGTGGAGATCTTGCCGTCAAGATCTATGGACCTGACTTGGATGAGCTCAATCGCTACGCTCAAGAAGTCGAGTCGGTACTGAAAACGGTTCCCGGGAACCAAGACGTTTACACGGTTCAAAACGACGGCGTGCAGTATCTGCAGGTGAAGGTAGATCGGGTGCAAGCCGGGCAGTTCGGACTCTCGGTCGAGGCGATTCAGGATGCACTTCGCGCTCAGATAGAAGGCCAACGTGCGGGCGAAGCAATCGAAGGCAACCGTCGAACTCCAATCGTCATCCGCGGTCCAGAGAGTACCCGAATGTCCCCCGCCGAGTTTGCGGCCATGCGCCTAACCACGCCAGATGGCAGAACGGTGCCTTTATCAACGCTCGCCAAGTTGGAACGCGAAGCCGGGCCGGTCAAGATCGATCGCGAGATGGGCAGCCGATATAGCGTCGTGATCGCCAACGTCGGCGGCCGCGACCTGGTCGGATTCGTTGAAGAGGCCAAGGCGCTGGTGGCCAGCAAAGTTCCGTTGCCGACCGGCTATCGGATTTCCTGGGGCGGGCAGTTTGAAAATCAGCAGCGCGCGGCGGCTCGACTCACGGTTGTTGTTCCCGTGGCCCTGGGCATGATCTTCACTCTGCTCTTCTCCACGTTCAGGTCCGTGCGGCAGTCATTGCTCATCTTGAGCAACATCCCGTTCGCTCTCGTAGGCGGCATCGTTGCGCTCTGGCTTACCGGCGAATACCTGTCGGTGCCAGCGTCTGTGGGTTTCATTGCGCTTCTTGGGATCACCGTACTCAACGGTGTCGTTCTCGTCAGCTACTTCAACCAGTTGAGGCTGGAAGGTCTTTCTTTGCGGGAAGTGGTAGTGCAGGGAGCCAAACGACGCCTGCGGCCAGTTCTGATGACGGCCTCGATCACCGCCTTCGGGCTCATTCCCCTGTTGTTTGCGACTGGCCCTGGATCTGAGATTCAGCGCCCTCTGGCCATCGTCGTCATCGGCGGTTTGATTACCGCCACAGCTCTCACCCTCTTGCTCCTTCCGATCCTCTACCTGCGCTTCGCGTTCAGCAAGCGAGGAGACGCCCATGTTTGAAACTTGCCTCACCATTCTCTGCACGCCTTCAGTCGAAGAAGGCATACAGGATCTTCTTCTCGTGATGGAGCCGTCGCCCGTATTCATCCGCCAAACTGCGGCCGCTCATGGAGTCGCTTTTGGCGCCCTGAGCCAGGCGGAACAGGTCTTGGGACGCGCGGCGGCCGTAGAGATCCGCGTGTTATGCGATCACCAGCAGGCAGACGAAATAGAAGAACGGCTTAGCGCCACGTTCGGAAAATCGGGATTGCTCATGTGGCGCACTGCGGTCGCTCAGTCCGGAGGGCAGAAATGATAAAGCCCTATATTTTTGCCGCTGTGCTCGTCGCAACGATGCCTGCGCAAGGGAAATCGCCAGCGCAACCCGGCGTCAAAATGCCGGATACGATGCAGGTCCGCGAGCTGCTTAACAAGGATCCGGCGGTAGCCGCGGCGATCGCGAACTTACGTGTTGCCCGCAGCGCGGCCGGCATTCTTGAGGATTCTCCCTATGAATGGACGCCTTCCGTTAGCGCGCAGCGCCGGAATGTGAACACCGGAGAGCACTACAACGAATGGAACATCGGTGTGGACAGAGGGATTCGTCTTCCCGGGAAAGCGAATGCGGATCGGGAGCTCGCCGGCGGCGTGCTCAGCGAGGCTCGAGCCAAGTACCGAGCACAAATACACAACTCCGCCACTGAGCTGATGAGGCTCTGGGTCGACTGGCTGCACGCCGAGGCGGCAAATCGCCTTGCCCAGACCAACTATGAGACCGTGCAAAAAAGTGTGCAGGCTGTCGAAAGACGTGTAAAGGCGGGCGACGCCTCGCGACTGGACCTGGGATTGGCGCAAGCCGAACTGGCAGATCAGAACCGACAACGTAGCCAGGCCGCCATGCTTGGCGATATTGCGTGGTCCCGCCTGTCCATGCGCTTCCCAGGCATTGAGCGCGAGCCGACTGAACTGCCTCTACCTGAAAAATTGCCGCAGGATGATGTCGAGCTTCGGACTCGAATCATCGACGCAAGCGAGGATCTTCAGATTGTCCAGACTCAATTGGCCCAATCACAAGCGGCTGCGGCCCGGGCGCGAGCCGAACGCGTTCCCGATCCAACCGTCGGTCTATATACCGCCTCCGAACGCGGCGGCGCCGAGCGTTATTGGGGAGTACGCGTCAGCATACCTATCCCCGGAGGCGCGCGGATCCAGCGCGCCGATCAAGCGGCGGCCAGCGCAGACGTTTCTTATCAAGGACTTGAACTCAAGCGACGCCAGCTAGACGTCGAAGCATCGAGCGACATCGCTGCGGCCCGCGGAACTTTGTTAACCGCCGAAGTCGCTCGGCAGAACGCGGAAATGCTATCGAAGAACGCCGCGTTGATGCAGCGCGCATACAGCCTCGGTGAGGTCGACCTGCAGAGCCTTCTGATCGCGAAACGTCAGGACACCGGAGCGAATGCCAGCGCATTGGCGGCCCAAGCCGAGGCATTGAAAGCGGCCTACAAGCTAAAGATAGACGCGCATCTGATCTGGGATCTCGACAAAGACTGACCCCCAAACGCTGTCGCTTCCAAGAGGAGCGCAGCAAAGGACTGAGTCCAGGAAAATCATGATGAAGATTCTCTACACAAATTTTCATGTCGGACCCAACGTCAGCGGTCACGCCATATACATCTCTCGCCTGGCGCAAAATCTGGTGGGGCGCCACTCTATCAGTGTGGCCGCGCCACCAGGGTGCGCACTTTTACGACTTGCGGCGGACATTCCGAATGTCAGCACTTACCCCATAGAGTTTTCATCTCGCATCTACCGGATGCCCGCTCCGGCAAGAAAGCTGCGCGCCCTGCTCGAACGCGAGAATTTCGATGTAGTACACGTCAACGGATCTGCTGATCACAAGCTGGTTATCTTGGCGTCTCTTTTCTTAAAGCAACGACCAAAGATTGTTTTTACGAAGCACAACGATCAGCCCATATCTGCGCTGAGCGCGCGTATCCGTACATGGTTAGGCACCGATCACGTGATTGCCGTATGCGATCACGTCCGCAGGAAGCTCGCAAAGACGGCATACGCGAACGCCGGCATATCCACGGTATTCAACGGCGTAGATACGAGAGCCTTTCGCCCATCTAGCGGGAAGGACAAATTCGGTATGAGAGCGCGCTACTTCGGCAAAGAGCTTGCTGGCCGCATCGTGCTGGGAAGTAACGCAGGGACGGGCGAGTACAAGAGCTGGATGGACATGATCCGCGCTGTTGCCCGCTTGCCTCTGGCAGTGCGGGAGCGCTTCCATGTAGCGGTCGCAGGGGGCCCGATATCCAGCACCGACCTTGCGGAAATACGAGGGTTCGGCATGGAAGGTCGATTTAGCTATGTGGGAATACTCGATGACGTTAGACCGTTCATTTCTGCGATCGATGTGGGCTTTGTTCTATCTCACCGGGTAGAGACTATCTCTTTCGCATGCCGTGAAATGATGGCCTGCGGAAAGCCCGTGATCGTCACTGAGTACGCTGGCCTACCCGAGAATATTACCCGCGGCATCGACGGCTGGGTGGTCCCCCCACGCTCCCCGGATTCAGTCGCAGCCTTGCTTACCGAGATCGCAGGGCAGACGTTCGACCTCTTTGACATGGGCGTCGCAGCGCGAAGAAAGGCGGAAGCCGAATTCGATCAGATTGACTTTATCCACGGTACCCAACGTGTCTATGTGGAACTGGTTTTCCCCACCCCAAGACGGCACGAATTGAGCGGCGCCAATGGATAGAGCTGAAGGTCGGCGTCCGCGTGCACGGTGTTTTTTTGATGCCGGTAAATGTCACTGCGCCTGGATTGATGTCTGGAGAAGACGCCGCTTCGAGGGCTTATCTCAACCGATCACACCGCCTACCCCTGCTCCGCCATTGAAATTGACCCATGGAGTTAGAACATGAAACGGATTCTCTTCGTCTCGGCGTACGCAGCTGTCCTGACGGCGTGCACGAGCGCCCCAACCGAAAGATCTGGGTTAAGCCGGATAGAGGTGCGGGCTGACGTAGCGATGTGGCAGCGATCGGGCATGGACCATTTCTACCGCGGCCGGGGGCCAATCGACGTCTTCAGCCCGGCGTATCGCCGTAGCTATGCGGAGTACCAGCGCCTGAAAAATGGCCCGGAGTATCAGGCTGAAGTGGAAAGACTACGGGCGGAAGCCGCCTCGAAAGTCCCAGACTAAGTCACGAAAGCGGCGACATGGGGATGTAGGCCTACAGATACTTTGTGATTTCCTTGAATTCGTCGATTGTACGCTGACTCTCCGCACTGACCGCCCCAATCGCACTTTCAAGACAGTGATCGATGTGATCCTGTATCAGTACTTTTTTTGCCTGAGAAATGGCCTTCTCCACAGCATGCAGCTGCTGGGCCAGCTCTAAACAGGACCTACCATCTTCCATCATCTGCAAAATGCTGCGCAGATGGCCGTCGGCTCGCTTTAACCGCTTGGAGACCGCATCGTGATGATGGTGTGGCTGTAGGGGGCTTGCTTTGCTCATGATGGAAGCATCATACACAGAAACATGCTGGAGCATTTGGTGCCAGCGCTCCCCCCCGCATAAGCTCGGCACGCCTGGACTCTCACTCTTTTACAGACCAGCTCCTTCGGGACAGCCAGCAGCGACGTCGCCTCGTGTCACATAGGTTCGCTTGGCTATTCGGTAAACGGACGCCGGGGGGAGATTACGAGCCACAAAGCTGACCAGACTGAAAGATAGTTCGAATTTGTCGAGAACCGATTGCGAGACGGGGCAACGAAATCCATAGGTGAACAAATACAAAGCCCCCTGAGGCACCATGACATCAAAGACCGTCCGAAGAACTCGCTCGTGCTCTAGACCGCTCATGTTCAGCAAGGGCAAGCCGCAGACCGTGGTCGAAACTTCTTTGAGCTCGGGATACTGGACCGGACATAAATCCTGAGCAAGCACTTGAAGTACGGTAGCGGCAGGGAACTGGACCTTCAGCCCTTGGCTCAAGGTAGCGTCCCGCTCTACCAAGATGAGCCCTGCCGGCGAGACACCTTTCCGCAGGATCTCTCGGGTGAACACGCCTGTGCCGCATCCAAGCTCCAGGATTCTCCCGGGCCCCGGCTGCACCGACGCTGTTATCGCAGCGGCAAGCGCAGCGCTTGAAGGCAGTACGGCGCCCATTGATAGAGGATTAGAGACCAATGCGGAGAGGAATTCCTTCGTTTCTGTCAACCAAGTAGCTAATGGGTTCCTAGACTGCACGGAGATTGGGCGCACCTGAGAGCGGCGAGAGTTCATGAACGGGATTTCCGATTGATTGTGGCCCCTGCCACAACCGGAGAACAAAATGGTGCGGCGCTTTCGGGCAGATATACGGCCACGGCCGGCCTAGGCGGGCAGAGGCGAATGGCGGCGAAGTGGCGGACGGGAAACGGCAAATTTCCCGCCCACCGGTAGACTGCCGGTTAAAGAACGCGTCGAATTTCCGCGTAGTCCCCATTGGTCTTTAGAGTGACGGTCACTGTGGCACCGTTCCGATTGCGCCAGAACCAGCCATGGTTTCCGTCGAAAGCAGCTTCCAGTACACCGTCATCAGCGTCCACGCCCCGCCCCTTTTCGTAGCTGATGGACTTTCCTTTGGTGTCTCCGTGCGTATCGAAGTTGACCGATCCGCCTTTCGATGCCCAGCTGAATTTGGCCTGTGCGCCTTCCTTCATGACGAGCTTGATTTCCGCACCCTGTCCCGGCGCGAGCTGGAAAGACACTTCGTCAGATCGTCCCGCCACTTTTTTGGAGGCAGCGGCTCCTGATGATGCGGTTACAGCCGGCGGCGTAGTCGGTACGGGCTGCGTGTTCACCGCCACCGTTGGGGCAGGCTTCACAGGGGCTGCTGGCGCGTCTGAAGCCCCCGGGGCAGCAAGACCCGCTGCCGTTGCATTCGGGACGGCACCACGAGAGAGCAGGGTCTCTATGCGTTCGAGCCGATTCAAAACAGCCTTTTGATCGGCTCCGCCGGAAGCGCTTGCGCCATCGCTGGCCCCGTCAGCGGCGGCTTCCGCAGCCAACTGAGTCTTGATCTGGCCCATTTCTGTCAGACCCAACAGGCGGCCGATGCGAGTGGGATCTATACCGTATTCGGACGGAAGCACGATAGTGACCAACAGGAATGCGGCGCTCACGGCAGCAATAAACGTGGACCGTTTTAGTTGGGCGGACGTTGGCAGTTCTTCGCGCGTAGGCTTATCGGTGTTGTACATGTCAGGGAATCCTTGAATTTCAGGCCACAAACAGGCCGGTAAGTTGGTAGCCAATCAGGACGAATCCAGCACACATCATCACGACGTTGGCCGAGTACGCGTGGCGGAAGAA
The DNA here is from genome assembly GCF_017355315.1 of Achromobacter sp. SD115. Lineage (NCBI taxonomy): Bacteria > Pseudomonadati > Pseudomonadota > Betaproteobacteria > Burkholderiales > Alcaligenaceae > Achromobacter > Achromobacter sp. SD115. The sequence continues at coordinate 44,864 of NZ_JADIJM010000025.1, forward strand.
GCTGTCGGTCCGACGCCAGTAGCCCATGACGATGAGAATCGCGGACAGGGCGAGCAATTGGCCGATTTCGACACCGACGTTGAACGCAAGCAGGTTTGGCACCAGCCCGTCTGGCGAGATGTTGTATTCGATGATCTTTGACGACAGCCCGAAGCCATGGAAGAAGCCAAATATCAATGTGGCTGCCTTCGTATTGGGCTGGAAGCCCAACCATCGTTGAAAGGCTCCCATGTTGTCGAGCGACTTGTACACGACGGATAGCCCAATGATCGCGTCAATGATGTAGCTGTTGATGCCCACGTTGAAGTACACGCCCAACAACATCGTCGTGGAGTGTCCAAGGGCAAACAGACTGACGTAAAGGCCAATGTGCTTGAGCCGATACAGGAAGAAGATGACGCCAAGCAGGAAGAGGATATGGTCATAGCCCGTGACCATGTGCTTGGCACCCAGGTAGATGAACGACAACAGGTGAACGCCTGAAATCTCCTGGATGTACCCCTTATCTCCTTCTGCCACGGCGTGGCCAAACGCGGCTCCGCTCAGAAGGGAAAGGGCGAAAAAAAGCAGTAGGGATGAGACGAGCAGGTGGCCGCGAGTTGCGCGCGCAAGCGTCTGCCCGTATCGATGAGCGATAGCGGTCATGCGAGTATCCATTAGTCGATGAAATTGGCCGCTGATGCGGCACGATTACAGGGCGACTACGGGTCTCGGTGGACGGTCTAGCAAGAATGGCGTGTGCGAAAGCGGCAGGCCAACCCGGCGGGTCTGCCATGATCGCTGGCGATAGGTTAGCGGCGCTGATGAAGAAGCAACCAAACCCGTTGCGTCGTGCGAATGATCGGCCTGGTTGTGGCCGTGCGAGTGCTTTGCATCCGGGTTTCCCGCTTGTGAAGCGGTCAATGTCGGGTCGTAATGTTCGTGCACGTGACCATGCAGCCCGCCTTCGACGCCCCAGCCCGGCTGGCCAGCAACCGCAGCGAATAGTTGATCCGGTGCGCTGGTGGTCGGGAGTACGAACACAATCATCGCGATGAACGCGATGACGTGTCGGATAAGGCGTAGATGAAACGGCAAAAGTGTCAATGACGCGATGGTCGAGCTGTAGTGGTCCGGACTAGGCGCGCCCGCACGGGGCGTTGCACCAACCGCCGAATTATATCCTCCCCCGTAGGATTTGCGGAACTGCATTAGATGTCTGTTCCGCGATGCGAAAGGGATCACGTATGCCAACTTAAACATGTTATATCATTGCAAAAATCTGTGCCTGTCACCTAGCTATGACCACAGAACCGGCAAACATTTGATGGCCGCATCTGCCTTGATTCCCTTGACCTGAAACTTAGGTTATAGCGGCAAGCCTGTCGTCGACCACGTCAGTGGCCACAGCTGCGACTTACCCGCTTTTAGCTTTGCTTATGCGGAACGACGCGCACTAGTACCTACGGGGGCCTGTTTAGACGTTATGTATCTTATGGCTGCTTGGTGGGGGCCGGTGGGTATGTGGGAGAAGCGCGGGAAGCCGGTTGGGCATACCCTGTGGTCAAGCACGTGGTCAGGCAGAGCCTGTCCACCGTTTGTCCATCAGCGGTTGTCCACGGGCCGAGCACAGCGAGGCGGGCGGTCGCGAAGCGATCATCCACATATCCACGGGTTCGGATAAACGTGTTTTGAATTGGATGTTTAGCGGCTAAACCGAACCGGTTGGCGCTGCCCCTCTGACGTGGAGCGCACCCGACCCGTCATGTCCACGTGCTAGCATTTCTGCCGAGACGCATGTCCCAGACAGCGTGCGTCTTTTTTGCGCTGAATGGCCCTGACCTCGCGGTCAGGGCCACCTTATTGGTCAGCACGGATGTTCACCTATCAAGGTGCCGGTGGATGGATACGCTGAAATAGACCGTAGAAATTTAGCGGCTAAACAGGTGCCCGCTCAGCAACCCAGGTCGCGATCACGCTGATGTTGTATAGAGTAGGCCTGCTCGGCCTGTAGATCCGTGCGCTCGACCAAGCCAACGCCACCATGCGGATAGCGTATCCCGACCATCTGCCCCGGGACGGCGAGATCCACGTTGAGCAGCGCGCGACGGCTGTGCAGGACCATCTCTCCAGCCTGGCCCTTTTGCTCTTGAACCAGGTACCGCTCGGTCAATCCGATAACCACGCCTTCATAACTCTGCCCAGGAGTAGCCTGGACGACGTGTGCGCGATCGCCTGCCACCGCCCTCGCCAGATCCAGAGCGTATTCCCGGTCAATTTCTCGGAGACTGGCGCGAATCAAGTGCGCCATGCGATGCGAGTCTCCTTGATAGGCTTCGATCGACGCCTTCGTCATCTCGCCCCGATCAACGCCCTGCCAGTCAATGCCGTAGCCGGCATCCCTTGCAAGCTGACCGATGAACTCCCGAATACTTCTGCCATTGCCTTCGCGGAAGGGATGCAGCACGTTCAACTCGCCCAAGTAATGGCCAGCACGCTCACTGAACGAATCGGGCCCAAGGCCTTTCAGCAGCCCGTCTCGAGCAAGTGGCCGCGAGATCTGCGGCGCATAGCTCGCGATCTGTTCGTGACTGGCGAAGCGCGTTGTGCCCTACGAAAGTCGACTGTGCGGATCTTGCCCGCCCAGTCATAGACGTCGCCGAACAGCCGCTGATGGATCTGTTGAAGGTGCGCCAAGTCAAACAGCCCCCGTATGGGGTCCGCAGCAAGCTCATAAGAGCGCACGGCGGCGAAGGTTGCCTCCACCTTGTCCAGTTCGGCCTGGTCAGTGATTTCAAGACGATTACGCAGAACCCCGGAACAGGGTCTACGTATGGATCTTGCGCGTTGATAGGGTATTTGGCCATGAACTGGCCTATTCGGTCATTGAAGCTAACGAGCGGGCGACGAACGAAATTCGCCAGCGGCGATGCGGGCATGCAGCGTACGGAGGACGTCCGACACGCTCAATTCACCAGCCGCTGCACGTTCAAGATCGGCAACAGTGCGTGAGTCGGGTTCCAAGCCTTCCAGCCGCTGGTTCGCCACCGCATTGGCTACAGCGCGGCGCCGTTCTATCACGTCATTAGAAGTCAGCATTGGGGTATCTCCAGAGGCGTTTCATTTTACTGCAACAAGCCCTCCTTCAGGGCCTAGCGTACCGAGTGGCCCCAACTGAACGACGTAAACCCGGCCGTGTCATTCTGGCTTTCGCCGCGACATAAAGCATGCACTGATGATGATGAGGAAAGCGATAGCGAAGAACGAGAGAATGTCGACGAACACCCTCGTGTCTGGGGCCAGGCTTTCCATAAACATGTATTCGAGGTAGAAGAACCCGATCGCAGCCGCGATAGCCATTAGCAGCATGCAGATCACAGTCACCCTAAACACCCACAGGTTGCCCAGGCATTGACGGGGCCTCGGACGCAAATGGCTATCGCACACGTCATATCTCCAAAGTCACAAGGTTGTTTCCAGGATGGCGGTCTGAGCTATGCCGCTTCAGATTCTGAACTGTTCGCGCGACGCTCCTGCGAGCTCCGCAGCAGTCAGCCAGCGCGGCGCTCGCCCACGTCCGGTCCAGGTATAACCAGATTCAGGATGACGGTATTTCGGCGCGACCGGGCGATGGGATTCGGTTCGCTCAACAGCCTTTTTGCGCTTGGGCCGAGCGGACTTCGTTGCGCCATATGCGGCCTGGATATCCGAGGGAGAAATCTGGAACTCGTGCATTTGCGCGACGATCTTTTGTACGGCCGACGCCCGACCGTTGGCGCGCAGGGTTTCGGCACGTCGCTGTAGAGCTTGAATTTGAGCGTTGAGCTTGGCGAGCGATTTGTTCGATTGCATTGTGGTTTCCTCGGTCTTTTGCTGGCGAATAGCCCGTTGGCTAGTCCGTTTTGTGTATTGGAGATCAGGAGTTGTTGATGACCATGCCGACAAAGATTGGCACCGCTGACGCAAAGAAAGTTACGTTAGCTATGGTGTCCCAGCCCGTCCATCGCGCAATGATGGAAGTCGCCATAAGTACACATCCGACAATCAACGCCACCTTTCCCGGACCCTTTTCAATCATCACTGCCTCCTCATTTTCAGGTTCATTTTGAGTTTGCTACGTTTAGCCGCTAAACATCCAGGGGCCATGTCATTCGTTAACGAGCTGTGGCCTCCAGATCTTTACTAGTTCTTTGAACGCCTCGTGAACGGGGGTGGTGAGCGTGTCCGGATAGGATCGGCTGCGCCGGACGAGGGCGATCACTGACGACATGTCGTCGTAGATTTCTTTGTCCACGCTCCACAGATCAGCTAAATCGAAGCCGCCGCAGCTCGTCGCGTTCCACCAGGCAAGCAGAAAGTCCGCGACACGCTTGCTCTGGCCGGTGTCCCGTAGAGCAATTTCGATGAGACGATTCAAGGCGTCCATGCCAGCCCGGCGCAACGCCGGGTTGGCTGCGTCTCGTTGCTCTTGATCTAGGACGTCCCTGCGACGTTGAAATTCGTCTTTCACCTCGTCTGGGAGTTCACGCTTAAAGCGGGTACTGGTCGTGTCTGCATCAGAATTGAGCGTCGCGCCCTGCTCTGCCTTCTGGCCCGCTTGCCGATCATCGACGGGATCCTCGGATTGCGTAGGGCCCTTGGGCTCGACCGATTGTTCCTTCGGCTTGTTGCCTTGCCGAATAGCTTTTACGGCCGCGCGGGTGGGCTTCTGTTCCGGCGCATTGAGGAGATCTTCAACCGCTTGCGGGTCTTCCCGATATGCAATCACGAGTTCTTTGGCAACGGTGACGTCGGTGATCTGCCCATTCGCAACCGCCTCCGCAACCAGCTCTGGAAGGTTGAGCATTGCGACGTGCATGCTGACCCATGCCTTGGACTTCCCCATCTTGAGCGCGATATCCGACTGGGTCATGCCTTCCGCAAGCTTCCCACCGATGAAGTCCGCCATTTCACGCCCGGTCAGGCCCTCGTGATGAAGGTTCTCCGTCACCTGGTCGAAGTCGTCGAAATCAGGATCTTCGTGTGCGGGAATCTGGTCGAGACCGACCTCGCGCGTACCCAGATAGCGGCGGTGTCCATGATTAATTATGAAGTCGCCCGGGATGGTCGGGTGAGGGCGCAATGAAATGGGGCACAGCACCCCTCTTTTCCCTGCCGCGACTCTTTCCCGAATAGTCGAGGCCATCTCCGCGATACTCTCCTTCGTGAGCCCCGGATTGCCGGCGCGACGAACGTTCCGCGCATCGAGATGGATGCGGGCGACGTCGTACATCTTGAAGCCGCCCTCCTGCTTCGGGTCGTCCAGCATCGATGCCAAGTCACCCAGCCCTTTCAGATCCATCATGCCTTTACTCCCATCTTGGTGCGGATGTACTGGCCCAGGGCGCGCATTTCGGCGCCAGCCGCACGCGCGGTGGTCTTCTTGGATTTCCAGACGGGTTCGCCAATAGACTGTGCTTCAGCGACACTCGTGCGTAGACCGATGGTGACGGGCGCAAGCAGCTTCTCGTGGGCGGCACGGACTTCTGCCAAATGTCGGACCTGGCGCGGATTCCGCCGATCCACCATGCTAGGAAGTAGCCCAAGAAATTGCAGCTTAGGATTGCGCTGCCGAGCATTGAGTATCACGCGCATCATCTTCTTGATCCCTTCGATGCTGTACTCCTCCATCTCCACAGGGGATATGACCGCATCGGCAGCGTGAAGCGCTGCTGCCAAGGCGATACTTACGCCCGGCGCTGTATCAATCACGCAGAGGTCATAACCCTTTTCAGCGAAGGCCGACAGATTTACCCGGAAATTTGTCAGCGCGGTCTCGAGCGGCATGTAGATCAAGTTCGCCAGCAGCTGATCTGCGGCGATCAAGGAGATGCTCGATTCGGGCGTGGCCACTGCCGGCACGCTGTCGAGAAATAGTGCGCTTGCAGGTATTGCCAACCTGAATCGAGCCAGGGTCTTCGAAAGGTCGCCGCTATCCAAGTCGATGACCAAGACCTTAGCCCCCGCTTCGGCTGCTTCAAATGAGGTGTTGACGGCGGTCGTGGTCTTGCCGACACCGCCCTTTCCTTGTGCGACTGCGAGGGTCTTCATGAGGGTTTTCCTAAGCCGTTTATGCAGCTATTGCTGCTTTTCAGTGCGCGCCCTGACTCGATGTGGGGCAAAATGCGCTCGCGCGCAGCGTTGTATTGATGCTTATCGGCGACGCGTCGGATGGTCCGTATCCACCTCGATTGGTTTGGTGGGAGGCGCGTCGGAAGCGAACACGTCGGGGCGTATCAATTCCAAGAACATTCTTCGCGCATCGGGTATTCCGGACTGGCGCCATTTGCTTACGGAAGGTGAACGAACCTTGCATAGGCGTGCCACGGCATTCGTGCCGCCCAAAAGGTCAATCTTGCGAGAGTCAGGGTGTAGTTCTTTATTCATTGTCGAATGATAGCCATAGCTAGCTATTTGCACAAGAAATCTTGCGTTCGATGCCAGCCATGGCTTTGATAGCTCGGGCTAGCGTGTACCCATGAAAACACTCTCTGACCGAATGCACGCCGCGCTCATCGCCGCAGGCAAAACCCAAGCGGATTTAGTTCGCGCGACAGGTGCAAAGAGCTCATCTGTAGCCAACTGGGTCGGCGGGCGCACGAAAAATCTGCGGGGGGAGAACCTAGTTATCGTTTCGAGGCTTCTAAACGTATCGGAGGCCTGGCTTGGTGCGGGCGTCGGCCCAAGAGAGCGCTTCAAAGCGGGCTCCTGGCCCCTCCGGTCGATAAGCCCAGAACAATGGGAGACATTGCCGCAGGGGCTTCGAGATCAGGCCGAAAGCTACATAGGCTACTTGCTGGAAAGGCACGCCAGCGGCGAGTCTCCAGACACATCCCTTAATAAATCTACGGTCAAGCCGTTGAAAGAACTAGGAGCAGAGCTTCAGGAAGTCAAAGCGCGACTACGTCACAATGTAACAAAGGATAAAAAAGTTGACGTACTCGAAACTGAAGGTCGTACAAAGCGGAAACGCGCGTCCGGATCAACGCGCTCGTAATGACTGGTGCTATCGGCACACATCCGTGGCGCACGAGGACCAGAAAGACATAGCGGCACACGCCCACGTGGACATCACGCAAGGCGGTGAATTCCGCTACACCATCAAAGCGCCGGAGGACGAGCTCCTCCCTCTCATCACTGCTAGCTACATCATGCTGGGCGAGCTGATAGAACAACTGGGAAAGCAAAAGTAGACGGGAAGGAAGGCGCTGAAACGCCTTAAATGCTAGCCTTGGCTATTGACATGTTTGCTAGTTATGGCTAAATTGGCATTTCGTCATGAAATTTGCTTTTCGTAACCGGCGCGCCTCAAAACGAACCGATGCGAAGCGGCAAATGTTGGATGAAGCCGCTCTTTAACCACCTGAAAACAAATACGCCCTGCGCAACTTCGGCTGTGCAGTGGGGGAGATAGCCGCGAGCGAAAGCTTGGCCCCAGGCATTAAAGAAGCGGCAAGAATCAATGCGCCAGACGAGGCCCGTGAAGCTCGTTAGCAACAGTGCTGACGTACAAATCCGGCCAGGTGCAGAGCCTGGCGGGCGCATTGATCTCGTGCAGTGAATGGAGTTGCTTTCCACCCCTGCTGAAGTGAACCGGCAACCGCAACCGCGAGGCCGGACTTTCAAACGAGCGCCTAAGTAAGACATGCTCCACGTGGCGAATAACGTGTTGGGCGAACACCGGGCAGGGTCTCAACTTGCCCGCGCCGTGCAAGTCGGCAGGAAGCCGCCAACGTTGTGGTATTTCGGCGGCGGCATCCGAATAGGCGTTCAGCAGAATTTTTCCCGGTGTTTAGCTGCTAAACACTTCGAAAGTCGAGCGCTCCGATTCGGATGGCACATGGCTCCATCTCACGTAGGTCTATAGCAGCTCAGCTGTTCATTAACAACGGCATCCTTGGGATGTTGGCGCTCTCTTCGACCGCTATCTCGTATCCGTCTGCATCGCCATCCTGACAGGAGCCATCTCCATGCTGACGAGAGGCATCTTGGTCTGCCGCACATGGTACCGCTCACGCTCGACATGAGTCCGTCAAGCGGGGCTTCCTTCATACGGAAATTCAATGAAAAAACATATGATTATCTGGGGAATCGTATCCGTGATCCTCGCTGCGGGCTATGCGTCGTACGAGTTTTACTCCTCCGCCAAAGAAGACTGCCACAGGCAGGCATACGTAGCCACCACGTTTTGTTCGATCGTGCGGAAGTAAGCCATGGATCGCAAGGTCTACCCGGTTGAAATAACGCTTGGGTCCACTACACGGCCGTACTCGCCAGAGTTTCAAACGGCTGACCAGTTCAAGGAAGGCTGGAAGCGCGTGCTGCTGATGGCACATGGCAAGGCAGAAGTCCGTTGCTCTTGCGGTGGCACGGGACAAAGGCGCCTGTCGATCCATGGCCGTTCGAACTCCGATCGCTTCCACTTAGCCCGCTTTCCCGAAACGGGATCAGAGCACAGCGAAGACTGCGTTTACTACGGCGTAGATCCGAGCATGTCCGGACTCGGATCATATCGACGTGGCGTGGTCCAGGAACTCGATGACGGCGCGGTCAAGATCAAGCTGAAGGTCGGGCTTCAACAGCGTGCGACAGCCGCGCCAGAAGAAGGAGACGCCTCGTCGGCCGCCGCGCCGCCGATGCCTGCGACGCGCCCGCGAGCCGGTCAAGCAAGCATGACGCTACTGGGCCTCCTGCACTTTCTCTGGACACAAGCGGGCCTGCACGCATGGTCGCCAGGCATGGAAGGAAAGCGCAATCTTGGTGTGGTGCATTACCACTTGATGCGCTCGGCCATGACTACCTACGCTGGGCGTGTGCGACTGGCTCAAAACCTCGTGATCGCCACGCCGACCGCGAGTGGGCAGCAAGCTGGACACAACAAGGCTAAGGCCCTGGAGGCGATTACCCAGCGACGGCGCTTGGTTGTAGTGGCACCGCTCGCGCAGCACCAAGAAGGAATGGAAGGCAGCGCTACGCTGCCTATCGCGGGGTTTCATGGAATCCCGTACCTGAACCTCGATGAGAACGTCTGGGAACCGTTGGAGCGCCGCTTTGCCCGAGAAATCGACTCTTGGCGGGCTGGGAATGCCGTCATCGCTGTCGTACAAACTGACCCACCCAAGTCCTCTGGCGGCAGCATGCGCGCGCAGGTTGTCGATATCGCCCTGATGCAGACAACGCGCGACTGGATACCAGTCGATTCAGGCTACGAGGCTCTGGTCGCTGAAAAGCTCGTGGCCGAAAAGCGTCGATTCGAAAAGCCGCTGCGGTTTGATGCTGGCGAGGATGCCGTTTTCCCCGACTTCTGGCTACGCGATACTGACACGCCCACGCCTTTGGAGGTTTGGGGTATGAGCACGCCCGAGTACCAATCTCGAAAGGCAGAAAAAACAGCTCTTTACGATGACAGGTATGGGGAAGATGGATGGTGGTCCTGGAACGCCGGAGCGGGAGATCCAGTTCCGAGTTTCCCCTCATGAACACATAAACGCTGAACCACGGAGATTCACGTCGTGAGCGAATATCTAACAGCATCAGAGCTCGCCGAACTTGTCGGCTGCAAGGCGAACCAACGAGCCGCTATGGCAAATTGGCTCACCGCTAACCGTTGGAGCTACGTCGTGACTATGAAAGGTCTACCGCGCGTGCTTCGCGAATACAGAAACAGAAAGCTAGGTCTTGTTGATGAGCAAAGAACAAAAGCCCGCCTCGAAGCGAGCCCGAACGTCGACGCGTTCCGGCGGCCAGCGAGAACCCACAGGAGTGGCGCGACTCTATAAACGCGTCGGCACGAACGTCGTGTCGTTCTATTACATTCACCCCGACGGCAGGGGCGAAACTCTGGGCAGGGCATCACTCGGCGATAAAGCGGCTATTGAACAGGCCCGTCGCACAGCTATGCGACGGGCCTTAGAAATCCGCGATGGTGCAGTCCTTGCTGGCTCCGTTGCCGAAATGATCGAGAAGTTCCGCGATGAGATCGATTCAACGCACTATGCAGATCAAAGTCAGCACGGGAAGGCACTGAGGCTCGCCGCTTACGAAAATCTGTCTGCCTTTTTTGGAAGAATGGGGCCAAGGACTCTACGCAAACAACACGGCTATCAATATCTGCAAGCGCGGGCCGAAGCAGGTGCGCCCGCTCGCGCAAACAAGGAGCTCTCGCAGCTAGCAACGATTTGCCACTATGGGGTGCGTTGGGACTTGATGGAAGACAACCCGTTCACGGGAATGATGCTCAACAAGACGGAGACGAAAGTCCGCGTGGTCAGTCGACGGCAAGTTTTGAGGTTCTACCTTTGGTCTCTCAAACAGCGCCAGAACTATCGAACGCTGGGCTGCGCGGCGATGTTCACGTATCTCACTGGGTTTCGTGCCGCCGAGGTGCGTCCGTTTACAAAAGACGGCCTCCAACGTGATGGCGTTATCGTCGTCTCCGCAAAACGGAAAAAAGGTGAAGCAGCCTCAGTAAAGCGGCGATACTGGTCTCGACGATTGCGTTGTGTAGTCGAACGCGCCCTACAGCGAGAGGACAAGATCGCTAGCAAATACCTGTTCGCTGCAACCCGCCGGGGCGCTTGCTATTCAAGGTCAGGATGGGGATCTTCTTGGCAAGACGCCATGAACGCTTGGATCAGAGCTCAGGACCAATCTGTGAACGAAACTGACCTCGTCACGGATCATCCGCTCTACTTCTCACTGCTTGATATTCGCCCGGCAGCAGTTTCCCGAAAGTTGGAGATGCAGGCCAAAGACGCATACGACTTCGCCGGTCACGCGAACCCGTCAACGACGCACAAGCACTATGATCGCCGACTGGTGAAAAGTGCCGCAGCAACGGAGTGAATTTAAAACTTCGAATTTCTATTTAAAAATTCACATCGTGAAATGAAAAAAGGCACTTAGCTTTCGCGTAAGTGCCTGATTTCTTTGAATTCTTTGGGGTGGCTGATGGGGCTCGAACCCACGACAACTGGAATCACAATCCAGGACTCTACCAACTGAGCTACAGCCACCTCTGGTACTGCTTTCTTCCTTGCCGCGCCGCTTTGAAAGCTGCTCAACAACGAAGAGGCCGAATTCTAGCACGTTTTTTTGAAGATGTGAAAACGGCCGCCGCTTCCCCACTTGCCAGGGCCGGCCGCCTTGCTATCCTTCGCCATTGATCATCTACGGAGGCCGCGCTTACGCCATCGCCATGGACCGCATACACGCAATCTTGACCGATTATTGGCCCCATCTGGTTTTTGCCATCAGCATCGTGGCCGGGACCGGCGCGGCGGTGCATGCCGCGATGACCAAGCAGGACGTGCGGGCAGCCATCGGCTGGGTGGGGGTGGCGCTGTTTTCGCCGCTGTTCGGCGCGCTGTTCTACTTCGTGGCGGGCATCAACCGGATCCGCAAGACGCGGTTGTCGCAGCAACGCGACGAGGCGATGGTGGTGGATGCGGAGCAGGTCGAGACCGCGCCCGTGGACGTGGCCCCGATCTCGGGCCAGCAGTTCTCGTCGCTGAAGGTGCTGGGCGACCGCGTCAGCCGCTTCCGCCTGCTGGGCGGCAACGCGGTGCGGCCGCTGGCTGGCGGCGACGAGGCCTATCCGGCGATGCTGCAGGCGATCCGCGAAGCGCGCCACGCGGTGGCGATGCAAAGCTACATCTTCGACAACGACGCCATAGGCCGCGAGATGGCGCAGGCGTTGATCGAGGCGCGCGAGCGCGGGGTCGAGGTGCGGGTGCTGATCGACGCCATCGGCTCCAAGTATTCGCGCCCGCCCATCGTGCGCATGCTGTCGCGCGGCGGGGTGCCGGTGGCGCGTTTCATGACCAATCCGCTGGGCGTGCTGCGCATGCCCTATGCCAACCTGCGCAGCCACCGCAAGGTGCTGGTGGTCGATGGACGCGTGGGCTTTACCGGCGGCATGAACGTGCGCGCGGCCTTTGTCAGCGCGCTGGCAGGCGACGGCACCAACCGCGACACCCACTTCCGCGTGGAAGGGCCGATCGTGACGCAGCTGATGTCGGTGTTCGCGCACGACTGGAACTTCACCACCCACGAATCGCTGCCCGCCAAGCCCTGGTTCGATCCCGAGGCCCTGCCGCCCACGGGCGACGTGCCGATGCGCTGCGTGCCGTCAGGCCCCGACCGCGCCCTGGGCAGCACGCACAATATGCTGCTGGGCGCGCTGGCGGTGGCGCAGCGCCATGTACGTATCCAGTCGCCCTACTTCCTGCCCGACCAGACCCTGATCGGCGCGCTGGCCACGGCCGCGCGGCGCGGCGTGGTGGTGGACATCGTGATCCCCGGCAAGAACAATCTGCGGCTGGTCGACTATGCGATGACGGCGCAGTTGGACCAGGTGGTGCGCACGGGCTGCCGGGTCTGGCGCTCGCACGGCGCATTCGACCATTCCAAGCTGATGACGGTGGACGATGCCTGGGCCTATGTGGGCTCGTCCAATCTGGACCCGCGCAGCCTGCGGCTGAATTTCGAGCTGGACACCGAAATCTACGACGCGGGCGTGGCGCGCTGGATCGGCGCGCGGGTCGACGGGTTGATCGCGCAAGGCCGGCGCGAAACGCTGGAGAACCTGCTGCGGGCGCCGTTCGCCAAGCGCCTGCGCAACAAGGTGATCTGGCTGGCCACGCCCTATTTGTGACGATGCCGCCGCAACTACGGTAATCTTGCGCGATGCGCTACGAACTCACCGATCTCCGCCTGTTCCTCGCGATCGCCGAGGCAAAAAGCCTGTCTGGCGGGGCCAACGCCGTGCATTTGACCGCGTCCTCGGCCAGCTACCGGCTGAAGAACCTGGAGTTCGCGATGGGCGTACCGCTATTCAAGCGCGAAGCCCGCGGCATGGAACTGACGGCGGAAGGGACCTTCGTGCTCAAGCATGTGCGCTCACTATTGGCCGGGGTCGAACGCATGCACGGCGAGGTCAGCGGCTTCGCCAGCGGCCTGAAGGGCAGCGTCAAGCTGTTCGCCAACAGCAGCTCCCTCAACGGCTTCATCGTGCCTAGCCTGAGCCGTTTCCTGTCGGCCAATCCCAACGTCAACATCCTGCTTGAAGAGCGTTCCAGCAATACCATCGAGGCGGCCATCGCCGGCCAGGAAGCCGACATCGGCATCTTCGCCGGCCGCGCCAAGTCCGCCGGCGTCAACGCCACGCGCTATGCGGTCGACGAACTGATCATTGCCGCCCCCTTGAACCACCCCGTGGTGGAAAGCTCGCCCGTGCGCTTTCCTGCGGTGCTGGACCTGGATTTCGTCTGCATGAGCCGCACCAGCAGCAACTACGTCTTCTTGTGTGACATGGCCAAGCTTGCCGGCAAGACTCCCAAGGTACGCATCCACGTGCACACTTTCGACGCGGTGCTGTCCATGGTGGAAGCGGGCGTGGGCGTGTCCCTGGTGCCGCGCAGCGTGGCCGCCAATGCGCTGCGCGAGAAGAGGATCGCGGCCGTGGCCCTGAGCGAACCCTGGGCCCTGCGCGAACTGACGCTGGTCACTCAGGCGGGGGTGCCGCCCTCGCCCTTCGTCGAGCAGGTCGCGGGGTACCTGCTCGACGATCCCATCGTGGCGGCCACGCGCGAGCAGGATTGATACTTCGCCAGGAACCAGGCGTCCCGGCGCAGGCCTGACCGGATCAGGCTTTGGCGCGGCGCTTGTTTTCCAGGAATTCGTTCATGAATTTTTGCGGTTCGCCGGTGTTGAACGCCACGGCGAATTCAGCGACGCTGTCCTCGATCCCCTCATCCACCGGCATGGTCTCCCACCGGCGCAACAGCTTCTTCTGCTGACGCAACACGGCCGGCCCCAGCGCGGCGAAGCCTTCCGCCACCTTGCGGACGACGCTGTCCAGCTCGGCCTGAGGCACGGCGGCGTTCACCAGGCCCCAGTCCTGCGCGCGCCGGGCATCGATCAGATCGCCGGTCAGCAGCATCCAGGCGCTGTTGGCGGCGCCGATCAAACGCGGCATGAGCGCCGCATGGATCACCGAGGGTATGCCCACCTTCACTTCGGGCATGCCGAACTGCGCATGATCGGCGCAGATGCGCAGGTCGCAAGCCAGGGCAAACTCCAAGCCGCCCCCCAGGCACCAGCCAGGAATGCGCGCGATGACGGGTGCCGGGAAATGGCGGACGTCATTGCAAAGGTCTCGCAAGTTCGAAATGAAGCGCCGCGCCGTCTGCTCGTCGAGCGCGGCCATTTCCGCGATATCGGCGCCCGCGACGAAGGCGCGGTCGCTGGCGCCGCGCAGCACCAGCACGCGGACCGACGGGTCCGCGCGCAGCCATGCCAGCGCGTTCCGCAGGCCGTCTATCACCGGCGTGCTCAGGATGTTCAACGCGCCGGCGTCCAGCATGGTCAAGGTGGCTATGCCGGACTCCTCGATCTCGGCTCGGGCATGGGGAATGACGTGGGATCTGGTGCTCATGAAACCTCCTTGTTATTGCATCTTCTCGAACTTGATGTCCTCGACCACCGTTTTCCAGTGGCCGTAGGATTGCGCGATCAGCGCGCCGAACTCGTCCCGCGACATCGGACTGGGCACCGCGCCCTGCTTCTCGATGGCGTCCGCGGTCGCCGGATCGGCCAGCGCCTGCCGCACGGCCACGTTCAGTCTGTCCAGCACCGCTGGCGGTGTGCCCGCGGGTGCGGCCAAGCCGAACCAGGAGGGGTTGTTCATGGCCGGCAGGCCAGCCTCGGCGTAGGTCGGCACGTCCGGCAATACCTTGAGCCTGCGCTTGGCCGCCACGGCCAGCGGGCGGATGCGCTGGGCCTGGATCAGCGGATAGGAAGACGGGATGTTGTCGAATACGACTTGCACCTGCCCTGCCACCAGATCATTCAGCGCCGGTCCCAGCCCCTTGTAGGGAACGTGCAGCATGCGGGTCCCGGTGGTCTTCAGAAACAGTTCTCCGTTCATGTGGCTCAAGCCGCCGTTGCCGGACGAGCCAAAGGCGTACTTGTCCGGCGCCGCCTTCAGCAACTGTTGAAACGCCGCCAGGTCCTGCGCGGGCAGCGACGGATTCACCACCAGCACATTGGGCACGTCGGCCAGGTTGCTGATGGGCGCGAAGTCCTTGACCGGATCGTAGGCGCTCCTGGCGTAGACGTTCGGGTTGACCGCATGCGAGCTTTCGACGGCCATCACCAGGGTATAGCCGTCGGCGGGCTGCTTGGCGGCGTAGGCCGAGCCGATGCTGCCGCCAGCGCCCGGCCGGTTCTCGATCACCACGGATTGGCCGAGCTGCTCGCCCAGCTTGCCGCCGACCACGCGGGCGATGATGTCCGTGGTGCCTCCCACGGCATAAGGGACGACCAGCCGGATGGGCCGGTCGGGATATTCGGCGGCCGCCATGGCCGGCAAGACCAGGCAGACGCATGCCGCCAGGCGGAATTGGGAAAGTTTCATTGTTTTGTCTCCTCGGGGGGTATTACTGCAATGCGGGATCCGGCAGCACCGCCGCCGTGTGTTCGCCCAACAGCGGCGGCGCCGCCCCCAACGCGTCGGCGGGGGTGCCGGCCAGCATGGGATTGCGCACCAGGCGCACCTCTCCCAGGGCAGGATGATTGGCGGTCTGCAGCAATCCGCGATGCAGCACCTGCGGATGCGCGAAGACCTCGTCCAAGGTGTGTATCGGCCCCCAGGGCACGCCCGCCGCGTCGAAGGCGTCCGTCCAGCGCTTGCGCGCCGCGGCCGCCAAGGTTTCGGCGATCAGCGGCCGCAGGCTGTCCATATGGGCCAGGCGTGCGCTGTTGGTCGCGTAGCGCGCATCGGCCGCCCATTCGGGATGGCCGGCCACGCCGCTGAAGCGCGCGAACTGGCCGTCGTTGCCTATCGCCAGGATCAGGTGGCCGTCGGCGCAGGCGAAGACCTCGTAGGGCGCGCAGTTCGGATGCGCGTTGCCGCTGCGCTTGGGCGCCTCGCCCGATACCAGGTAATTGGCTCCCTGGTTGGCATTGAGCGCCACCGCGACGTCAAGCAAGCAAATGTCCAGCGGCATGCCTTGTCCGGTCTGGTCGCGCTGGCGCAAGGCGGCAAGCACTGCGGAGGTGGCGTACATGCCCGTCATCAGGTCCACCACCGCGACGCCGGTGCGCAGCGGCCCCGCGCCGGGCGTGCCATCGGGCTGCCCCGTGTAGCTCATCAGTCCTCCCATGCCCTGGAATACGTAGTCGTACCCCGGCTTGCCCGCCAGCGGGCCGGACTGGCCATAGCCGGTGATGGACAGATAGATGAGCCGCGGGTTGATGCGCGCCAGCGAGGCATAGTCGAGCCCGTACTTGCGCAGGCCGCCAGCCTTGTAGTTCTCGACCAGGATGTCGGCATCGGCGACCAGTTCACGCACACGGGCGGCGCCTGCCTCGGTGGCGAAGTCGATGGCGACGGACTGCTTGCCGCGGTTGCAGGCCATGAAGTAGGCCGACATCGAGGCCCCGCCGTCCGCGGACCGCAGGTCTGGCGGCCCCCAGCCACGCGTATCGTCGCCGCGGTCGGGATGCTCCACCTTGACGACCTGCGCGCCCAGGTCCGACAGGTTCTGCGTGCACCATGGGCCCGCGAGGATGCGCGACAGGTCGACGACTTTGACGCCGCGCAAGGCATTGTGAAGCATAGTTTCTCCGTGATTCAGGCGATCCGGAAAAGTATGCAGGCCGCCTTGCGCGGTGAGGAGTCGAATGTTTCGAACGCTGTGTTCGTCGGCATTCAAGCGGCCGGCGCGCCCTGTGGACCGGCGCAGTCCTTTAGAAAACCGCGAAAGTTGGGTTCGAATATTTCGGATGGAGTAATGCGCAGGCCGCCTCCATACTGGCCGCACGGAGGCGTGGCGGCAGTCGCGCCGCCTTGACGACAAGACTCCAGGAGACAACCATGATCCGCAATATCCTGCGACGCGGCGCGCTCGGCGCGCTGCTCGCAAGCAGCCTGGCGGCGGGCGCCGCCCATGCCGCGTATCCCGACCATCCCGTCACCGTCGTGGTGGCCTTTGCCCCCGGCGGCATGACCGACATCGTCGCCCGCCTGCTGTCGGCGGAACTGGGCAAACGCTTCAACCAGACCTTCGTGGTCGAGAACAAGCCGGGCGCTGCCGGACAGATAGGCACGGAACTGGTCGCGCGCCAGAAGAACGACGGCTACACCCTGCTGGTCAGCGCCACCGGGCATGTGATCGGCCCGGCGGTCAACGACAAGGTCCGCTATGACCCGATCAAGGACTTCGAACCCATCTCGATCCTCGCCCGCGCGCCGAATCTGGTGGTGGTCAACGCGGGCCTGCCGATCAAGACCATCCCCGAATTCCTCAGCTGGGGCAAGTCGCAGCCTGGCGTGCCGTATGGTTCGGCGGGATTCGGTGGATCCACCCATCTGGGCGGCGAATGGTTGAAGAAGATTACCGGCGTGCCGATGGAACACGTGCCCTACAAGGGCGCGTCGCCGGCCACCAATGCGGTCGTTTCGGGCGAACTCAAGGTCGCGGTGCAGGACGCGATGAGCGTGGCGCCCTTCATCAAGTCCGGACAGCTGCGTCCCATCGGCGTCGCGAGCGCCGAACGCAGCAAGCTGTTCCCGGATCTGCCCACCTTCGCGGAATCGGGCGCGCCCGGCCTGGACGTCTACACCTGGCTGGGCTTCTACGCGCCTGCAGGCACGGATCCGGCCATCGTGGCCAAGCTGAACGAAGCCACCAACCAGATCATGAACTCGCCCGAAATGGTTCAGCGCCTGGCCGGACAGAACAGCGAGCCGCTGGGCCCGATGACGCCGAAACAGGTAAGCGGCTTTGTCGCGGACGAAACCGCCAAATGGCGCAACGTGGTTCAGACCACCGGCGTCAAGGTGGAATAGGCGCAGCCGAGGCGGTGCTGGCCGCCCTTGCGGCCGGCGCGGCCGCTAGTGTCTCGTTTCGTACCTGCGGGACGGGACGCTAGCCGTCCGACGCCGGCGCCGACGCCGCGCGCACGGCAAACACCGCGTTGGCCTTGAGCATGACGCGGCCTTCCACCTGCAGCAGGCAAGTGGCGTAGATCAGGCGCTTGCCCTGCTTGTCGATCTGGACGCGCGCCTCGAGCCAGTCGCCGGGCTTGACGGGGTTCATGTACTCCACCGACATCTGCACGGTGACAACCGACACCTGCGCCTGAGTGGCGATGGTATGCCCCAGCGCGCTGTCGGCCAGGGTAGCCAGCAATCCGCCGTGGGCAATGGCATGCATATTCGTGTGGGCCAGGCCCAGGCGCAACGCGAGCACATTGTCGCTGTCGCGCTTGTACAGCGCGCCAAGTTCGGCAAGATGCGCCATGAAGGGACTGCTCGGGCGCCAGGGCGCAAAACCGGAAGGTATGGAGTCTGTCATGGCTGGGATTTATGTCTGGGGGAATACAGTATCGCAAAGAAGGCCGCGGCCGGCATGACGCCGGGCGCGGCCGTGGCCATGGCGCGGACGCGTCAGAATGCGGTCCTGCCCTCTTTCACCAGCCGCTCGAGCAGCGGTGCGGGCGTCCAATGTTCGCCGTGATCGCGCTGCAATGCCCGGATTTTCTCCAGCGTCCCGGCCAGCCCCAGGGTCTGGGCGTAGAACATGGGGCCGCCGCGCGCGCCCGGAAAGCCGTAACCGTGGACATAGACCACATCCACGTCCGAGGCGCGCTGCGCGATGCCTTCGTCGATGATGCGCGCCCCTTCGTTGGCCAGCGCCAGCATGCAGCGCTCGACGATCTCCTCGTCGCTGACCGGCCGCCGCGCGATGCCGGCCTCGCGCGCGCATGCCTCGATGATGCCGTCCACCACGGGATCAGGCAGCGGCTGGCGGCTGCCCGGCTCGTAGCGGTAATACCCTGCCTGGGTCTTCTGGCCGAAGCGGCCCAGTTCGCAGATGCGGTCCGCAACCTTGGAATAGCGCAGATGCGCGGGACGGGTGGGCGCCAGCCGCTTGCGCGTGGCCCAGTTGATGTCCATGCCCGCCAGGTCGGCCATGGCCAACGGCCCCATGGCCATGCCGAAGCGCGTAAGCGCGCCATCGATCTGCTGCGGGCTGGCCCCTTCTTCCAGCAGGAAGCCCGCCTCGCGCCAGTATCCCGTCAGCATGCGATTGCCGACGAAGCCTTCGCATACGCCGACCAGCACCGGAATCTTGCCGATTTGCTGCGCCACCGCCATGCAGGTGGCGATGACGTCCGCGCCGGTGCGTGCGCCGCGCACCACTTCAAGCAGCTTCATGACGTTGGCCGGGCTGAAGAAATGCAGGCCTATCACCGCCTCGGGGCGCGCCGTGCAGGCCGCTATCTCGTCTATGTTCAGGCGCGAGGTATTGGTGGCCAGGATCGCGCCGGGTTTGCACACGGCGTCCAACTGCCGGAATACGGTCTGCTTGACCGCCATGTCCTCGAACACGGCTTCGATGACGAGATCCGCCTGCGCCAGGTCCTGCATGTCCAGACTGGGAGCAATGCGCGCAATCCGGGCTTCGAGGCCAGCGGCATCGAGCTTGCCCTTGGCGGCGGTGATTTCGTAGTTCTTGCGGATCAGGGACATGCCGCGGTCCAGTGCCGCCTGCTCGCGCTCGTACAGCGTCACGTCGTAGCCCGCATTGGCAAACGCCATGGCGATACCGCCACCCATGGTGCCGGCCCCCAGAATGCCGACGCGGCCAATCCGGCCCGCGCTGCCGCCACCAGCGACGCGCGGCGCTTCCTTCTCGGCGAAGAACAAGTGGCGCAGCGCCTTGGAGGCATCGCCCTCCACCAGCGTGTCGAACAGGCGGCGCTCTTCATCCAGCCCCGGCTCGACAGGCAGGCGCGTGGCGGCCTCCAGGCAATCGATGACTGCGCGCTGCGCAATGGCGTTGCGCGCCTTGGGATTGACGCCGGCCCGCGCCGCAGCGAAATCCACGCCGCCCGCGTCCAAGGCGCGGCGCGCAGCAAGCGGATGCGAGTCTTGCGCGGCACGCTCACGCGCATAAGTCAGCGCAAAATCCAGCAGATCGCCTTCGGCGACCGCATCGACCAGCCCGGCCGCCATGGCCGCCGTGGCATCCATGGGCTTGCCGGACTGAATCATGTCGAGCGCGCGCGGCACGCCTATCAATCGTGGCAGGCGCTGCGTGCCGCCGCCGCCAGGCACCAGGCCGAGGTTCACTTCAGGCAGCCCCATCCTGGAACCCGCCTGCGCGACGCGGTAGTGGCATCCCAGAGCCAGTTCCAGCCCGCCGCCCAAGGCGAAGCCATGGATGGCGGCCACCACCGGCTTGGCGGATGCCTCGACCGCGGCGATGACATCGCGCAGCATGGGCTTGGCGGTGGCGGCAGGCGTATTGAACTGGCGGATATCGGCGCCGCCGCAGAACGCCTTGCCGGCGCCGGCGATGACGATGGCGTCCACGCCTTCATCGGCCAGCGCCAGGGCCAGCCCCGCATGGATGCCGCTGCGCACGGTATCGCCCAGGCCGTTGACGGGCGGGTTATCAAGCAAGATCACGGCCACTCGTCCCTGCAGGACGTAGCGGGTGGTTGGGGATAGGTCGCGGGACGGCGACGCGGCGGGCAAGTTCATGGTGTACCTCGTTCAGCGGCGCGGCTCAGGCCGTCGCCAGCCGTTGATAGCGGTTGAGATGATGCCGGGTGTCGCCCAGCGTGTATTCGATAGCCAGCAGCCGCTTGACGTAATGGCCTGCCGGAAGCTCGTCGGTCATGCCCATGCCCCCATGCAGCTGGATGCTTTGTTGGCTGATATAGCGCGCGGCCGCGCCACAACTGGCCTTGGCGGCGGATACCAGCCGCGCCCATCGGCGCACCTCGGATTGCGCCGCGCCTGCCGCCAGCCAGGTCAGCGAACGCGCCTGTTCCAGCGCCAGCAGCATGTCCGCCAGCCGGTGCTGCACCGCCTGGAAGCGGCCGACGGGCTGGCCGAACTGGCGACGTTCAGCGACGTGGTCACGGGTGGCATTCAGCAGCGCTTGCATGGCCCCCAACGCTTCCGCGCACAGCGCCACGCGCGTGGCGTCGGCCGCGAACGCCAGGGCATCGACTGCCGGACCCAGCCGCGCGGCGCTGTCGACGCGGCAGTCCTTCAGCCTGATGTCCGCGTAGGGGCGGCCGTCCAGGCCGGGCGCGCCCTGGCGTTCCAGGCCGGGCGTGTCGGCTTCGACCAGGAACACTGCCGCCCCCGCTTCGTCGCTGGCGGTGACCAGCAGTTGCCGGACGCCCGCGCCATAGGGGATGCGCCGCTTCACGCCGTTCAGTACCCAGCCGCCACTTTCGCGCACCGCGGTCACGCTCAGATCGCCACTCGGCCAATCCGCATCTGGTTCCGCATGAGCCAGCAACGGCGCGGCTCCTTGCGCGATGCCGGCCAACAAGGCGCCTACCCGTTCGCCTTGCGGCAGGCGTGCCAGCAGTTGGCCGCAAAGCAGCGCGCTGGCGTCGTAGGGTTCGACCACCAGATGACGCCCGAAGCGCTGCATCAGCACGCACAAGTCCCCGAGCCCGCCATCCATCCCGCCTGCCGATGCCGGCAACCCCAAGCCCAGCAGGCCCATGTCGGCAAAGGCGCGCCAGTGCGGCGAGGCCTCGGGGTCCGCATCGCCCGGCAACGCGGCCCGGGCGGCGGGTGGCGGATACTCCCCCTGGAGGTACCGTCCGACGGCGTCATCGAGCGCGCGCTGATCTGCGCTCAGGTCGTCGGCTTCGCCCAACGCAAGCTTGGCGATGATGTTCTTCTGCACCTCGTCCGTTCCGCCGTAGATCGAGATCTTGCGCAGATTGAGATAGAAGCCGGGCATGGCTTCCAGTTCTTCCTCCAGGGTCGGGTCGCCTTGCGTATAGTCTCGCTCCAGCGCATCCGGGCGATAGGCGAGCGCGTGCGCGCCGGCCGCGTCGACCTGCGCTTCGCTGATGCGCTGCGCCAGCGTGGACCCCAGGTACTTCAGTATCGAAGCTTCCGCGCCATGCCCGGCACCGCGCTGGTCGCGCGCAATCAGCCGCAGGTTGGTCTGCTCCAGGGCCAGCGTATCGATCTCCAACTGCGCCAGCCGCTGCGCGAATACGGGATCTTCGGCCAGAGGACGGCCGTCCACCTTGCGTTGGACCGCCAGCCGCTGCAGATGGCCAAGTTCGCGCTTGGCGCGCCCCACCCGGGCGGCGCCGAAACGCTCGTGCGACAACAGGTACTTCGCGTATGTCCAGCCATGATCCACCTCGCCGACCAGATGCGAGGCAGGCACCACGACCTCATCGAGGAAGACCTCGTTGATCTCTACTCCGCCGTCCAGCGTCCGGATGGGGCGCAACGATACGCCGGGACTGCGCATGTCGATGAGCAGAAAGGAAATGCCTTCTTGCGCCTTGGCCTCGGGGTTGGTCCGCGCCAGGCAGAACATCATGTCGGCGTACTGGGCGTAGGTGGTCCAGGTTTTCTGGCCGTTCACCACGAAGCCATCGCCCTCGCGGCGCGCGCGGGTGCTCAGCGCGGCGAGGTCGGAACCCGCACCCGGTTCGGAATAGCCCTGGCACCACCAATCCTGCCCGCTGAGGATGCGCGGCAGGAAGTAGCTTTTCTGCCAGGCCGAGCCATGGGCCATGATGACGGGCGCCACCATGCGCAATCCGAATGGCACGGTTTCGGGTGCGCCCGCCAGGGCGCATTCCTCGTCGAACAGGTTGCGCTGTTCGATGCTCCAGGCGGCCCCGCCATGCTCGGCGGGCCAGTTCGGCGCGACCCAGCCGCGCTCGTTCAAGATGCGGTGCCAGCGCAGGAAGTCCTGCTTGTCCAGCCGCTGATGATCCATCACCTTGCGCCTGAGGTCGGTGGGCAGGCGTTCTTGCAGGAATGCGCGGACTTCGCGGCGAAAGTCCTCGAGGGAGCAATCAAGCGGCATCGGGCAGATCCTCCGCGAAGCGCAGCGGCGCGTCGGTCGCCGCCTGCAGGGTTACGCGGGTGAGGCCCGGCGCCATGTTGCGCACCAGGAATCCCTCGGGCGTGACGTCGAGCGTGGCGAGGTCGGTATAGACCCGGTCCACGCATGCCGCGCCCGTCAACGGCAGGTCGCATAGCCGGCGCAGCCGCGAGCGGCCGTCGCGGGTAAGGTGTTCCATCAGCACGTGGACCCGTTTGGCGCCCACGGCCAGGTCCATGGCGCCGCCCACCGCCGCGGCCACGCCGGGCTGTCCCAGCGACCAATTGGCCAGGTCGCCGGTTTCCGACACCTGGTAGGCCCCGAGGATGCAGTAGTCCAGATGCCCCCCGCGCATCATGGCGAAGGAATCCGCATGATTGAAAAAGCTGCCGCCCGCAGCCATGGCGATGCTCTGCTTGGCCGCGTTGGTCAGGTCGGGATCGACCGGATCAGTCTCTGCGCGTGCGCGCATACCGAGTATGCCGTTCTCGCTATGGACGATGACGCCGTGCTCCGGCCTCCAGTAGTCGAGCGCCATGACGGGCAAGCCGATGCCCAGATTGACGTAGGAGCCGGGAGGGATGTCCGCCGCCGCGCGGCGCGCGATGTCCTCGCGGGAATATCGTTCGATCATTGCAAGGCTCCAGTCAATTGGGCGTCGGGAATGCGCAGCACGCGCTGCACGAAGATGCCGGGCGTGACGATGTGCTCCGGATCCAGCCCGCCCACCTGCGCCAGGGCATGAACCTGGACGACGGCGGTCGCCGCCGCCATGCACATCAACGGACCGAAGTTGCGCCCCGCCTTGCGATAGATCAGGTTGCCCAGGGGATCCGCGCAATACGCCTTCACCAGCGCGTAGTCGGCGTGCAGGGGTTCCTCGAACACGTGCCCCACGCCTTTGATCATCCGTGTCTCCTTGCCTTCGGCCAACAGCGTGCCGTAGCCGGTGGGGGTGAAGAAACCACCCAGGCCCGAGCCCGCCGCCCGCAGGCGCTCGGCCAGGGTCCCTTGCGGCACGCACTCGTAGTCGATCAAGCCGTCGGCGTAGGCCGATTCGAACGCCTGGGACTCCGCGCCGCGTGGATACGAGGCGATCAGCTTGCGCACGCGGCCCAACCGGATCAGCCGCGCCAGCCCGCTGTCCCGGGCGCCGCTGTTGTTGCACACCACGGTCAGCTCACGCGCGCCTTGCTCCACCAGTGCATCGAGCAATTCGACGGGTTGGCCGGACAGGCCGAAACCGCTGACCAGGACGGTGGCGCCGTCCGGAATGTCTCCTACCGCCTGCGCGGCGCGATCTACTGTCTTGTTCATCGTGGCGGCCATCAGAGGGAGTGGGAAAGAATCGCGGTGGCCTGGCTGGACAGCACGCCGCCATTGCCGTGCACCAGCGCGACGTCGGCCTTGAACACCTGGCGTTCCCCAGCCTCGCGGCGCAGCTGCGCCACGGCCTCGATGACGAGGAAGATGCTGTACATGCCCGGATGCGTGAACGACAGGCCGCCGCCGTTGGTGTTCATCGGCAAGTCGCCGCCCGGCTCGATGCGCCCGCCGCCGATGAACGCGCCGCCCTCCCCCTTGGCGCAGAATCCCAGGTCTTCCAGAAAGAGGATGGGATTGATGGTGAAGGCGTCGTAGAGCTCGACCAGATCGATGTCGGCGGGAGTCAATCCGGCTTCCGCGAACGCGGCCCGGCCGGAGTCCACCGCGGGCGTGACGGTCACGTCCGGCATGCACGATATCTGCCGGTGCCAGTGGGCGTGCCCGGCGCCCAGCACATAGATGGGCCGCGGATGAAGGTCGCGGGCCCGTTCGGCGCGTGTGACCACGAAGGCGCCGGCGCCGTCGGTCACCAGGCAGCAGTCGCGCACGGTCAGGGGATCCGAGATCATTTTGGCGCCCAGCACCTCGTCGATCGTCAGCGGCGTGCGCAGAAAGGCGTCCGGATTCAGTTGCGCCCATTTGCGCGCCGCCACCGCAACCTCGGCCAGCTGGCGGCGGGTAGTGCCGTACTGGTGCATGTGGCGCGCTGCCGCCAGGGCATAGCTGGATACCGGATTGAACGGCTTGTAGGGATGCTCGTAGGGCTGCGGATCCAGCGCCGCCCGCATCTGATTGATCTGCGTGCTGCTGGGCGCGCTGCGCGGATTGGCGCCGTAGCAGACCAGCACATGCTCGCACTGGCCGGCCTCGATCGCCATGGCCGCGACCTTCAGGTCGGCGATGAACGACGATCCTCCGAACATGGTGCTGTCGGAGAAGCGAGGCCGTATGCCCAGATACTCCGCCATCCGCATCACCCACCATGGCGAGGTCAGGCTCGAGGTGATGATGCCGTCGATATCCTGCATCTTCAGGCCGCTGGCAACCACCGCGCGGTGGGAGGCCTGGGCGATGATTTCCTGTTCGGAACGGCCTTGGCAGTCGCCCAGTCCGGCCATGCCGGTGCCCAGGACCGCGATCGCGCCGCGATAGCTTCTAGTCATGGCTGCTCCTCCAGTCCCACGAACACCAGCAGCGGCGCGCCCTCCACGGCATCGACCCTGGCGCGGACCCGCAGGCCGATGGTCACCGCTTCCACCGGCATGTCGACCACGCGGCTCATCAGGCGCGGACCTTCGTCCAGATCCACCAGGCACACGGTGTAATCGCCGCTCTTGTTGCGAACCACGGTAGTGGAATACACCACGCCGTCGCCGCTGGGCTCGACCCAACGCAGGGCGTCGGAACCGCAATGGGGGCAGACTACCCTGGGATAGAAATGATGCCTGGCGCAGGCCTGGCATAGGGGAATGACGAAGCGGCCCTGCGCGAGCTGCTCGAAGTAATGGCGCTCGGCGCTGGGCGCCCGCTCGTTTGCGGTTTGCGGCATTGATGTGTCCGCCCTGCGGGCGGTTGTCTCCGTTGTATTTCGATCCGCGCCAGGCATGGCCGGCAGAAGTGGATCGATTTTAGGAATGGGTTCCGCGCCTTACCATCCGAAAGATTCGAAGGCTACTTTCGGCATATTCGAAGCGCGCCGGCGCCGCCCGCAAGTCAGAGTAAGATTTACGCCATAACAAACCCTACATGGCAGGAGCAGTGAAGATGGCGAAAGTCGGCATGGTTGGTATCGGCCTCATGGGCCATGGCATCGCAAGCAATCTGGTCAAGCACGGACACGCGCTGACCGTGCTGGAGCATCCGGGCAACCAGCCGCTGGACGCGCTGAAGGCCGCGGGCGCGGCCAGCGTGGCCGATGGCGCCACGCTGGCGGCCCAGTCTGACGTGATCATCCTCTGCGTCACCGGCAGCCCGCAGGTCGAGGCGGTGCTGCTATCCGAAGGCGGCGTGCTGGCGGGCCTGCGGCCGGGCACGGTCATCATCGATTGCTCGACGGCGATTCCATCGTCCACCGTGAAAGTCGCGCAGGCCGTGACAGAATGCGGCGGCCGCTTCCTGGACGCGCCGATGACGCGCACGCCCAAGGAAGCCGCCGAAGGCCGGCTCAACCTGCTGGTGGGCGGCGACGCCGCGTTGTTCGAGGAATGCAAGCCGCTGCTGGCCTGCTTCGCCGAGAACATCACGCACGCCGGGCCGATCGGCGCCGGCCACCGCATGAAGCTGCTGCACAACTACGTGTCGCTGGGCGTGGTCGCCCTGCTGTCGGAAGCGGCGGCTTGCGCCCTGCGCGCGGACATCGACCCGGCGGTGTTCGCCGACGTGCTGGCCAAGGGCGGCGGCGGCGGCGTGGCACTGGAGCGCATCAAGCCGTACCTGCTGGAACAGGATCCGTCCTCGCTGCGGTTCTTCATGTCGAACGCGCAAAAGGACCTGTCCTACTACAACACCATGGCCGCGGAAACGGGCGCGGTGCGCGAAATCGGCGCGGCCGTGCAGCACACCTTCGACCAGGCCGTCACGCAAGGCGGCGGCGACCGCTACGTGCCGGAACTGGTGTCGCTGCTGAAGGATCGCTAGGACGTTCTACCCAGCCATCGCGTCCGTTGCCGCGGACGCGATGGCGGCACTGCGGGCGGCATCGGCCCGCAGTCGGCCGGGCTCAACTTCCCGCCACCGCCACCGCGCGCGGCAGGCCCCGCGCCGGCAGGCGCAGGGAAATCAGCGCGGCCGCCAGCAGCAGCGCGCCCGCAGCCCCGAAGGCCACCCAATGCGTGCCGAAGGTCTCGTAGGCCCAGCCGCCCAGCCATGAGCTGATCATGCCGCCGACCTGGTGGCCCAGGTAGACCAGTCCGTAAAGCACGCCTACCAACCGCACGCCGTAAACGTCCGCAAGAATGGCCGATGACAAGGCGATACTGCCGGCCCATGCAATGCCGCCCAGGGTGGCGGCGGCGTACAGCTCCCAATGCGCGCCCACCGTGACCAGCGCGAAGAAGCCCAGCCCGCGCACGAGGTAAATCGCAGCCAGGATGGCGCGCCGTTCGACCTGGTCGGACATGCGCCCCAGGACCAGGGTGCTGAAGATAGCGACCAGGCCGATCAGTCCTATGCCCAGTGAACTGGTGGTGGCGTCAAAGCCATGGTCCATCAGCATGGGCACGCCATGCGTGCCCAGCAGGTTCATGCTGAAGCCACAGGCGAACAGGCCCAACGCCACCTGCCAGAACGGCAGCGAGTTCAGCGCCGCGCGCACGTTGGGCGCTGGCTGCTTCGCTGCGGCTTTGGCCGGTCCCGCCTTGTCGATGATCTGGTGCGGCAGCAGGTCGGTGTGCTCGGGCGCTTCATCGCGCATGACGAAGAGCGCCATCGGCACTGTCAGCAACGCGAACAGCGCGGCGAAGCCCAGCAGCGTTTCCCGCCAGCCCACGGCCGAGATCGTGAAGGTCAGTGTCGGCGTCATCAGCGCGATGCCTGCCATGGAACCGGTGGACAGGAAGAACAGCGCCATGCCGCGCTGGCGCGTGAACCAGCGGCTGATCACCGGCGTCAACGCCACTGGACTGGTGAAGCCCAGGCCGATGGACAGCGCCACGCCGAAGGACAGCAGGAATTCGATGGGTCCGCGCGCGTAGACCGTCCAGATGATCGACAACACAACGATGGCGGTGCCAGTCAGCAGCACGAAGCGGGTGCCGCGCGTGCCGACCAGATAGCCCGCCAGCGGCATGGCCAGCCCATAGCAGAGCATGCCGAGCGCGACGATGCTGGATAGCGTGCTGCGCGTGAAGCCCAGGGTGTCCGCGATAGGCAGAAAGAACGGCCCGACTCCCATGCGCAGGCCGACGGTCAACAGGGTGAGTACCGTCGCGGCGCCTACGATATTCCAGCCGAAATACCAGCCGCCCGACTCTTGCTTCTCCACTTGCGCTTCTCCTCGATATCTTCTTGTGGCCGCTTTGCGCGCCCAGATTCGCCAACGCCGCCAAAAAAAGGCGGCGGGAGCGGGAAGAACGAGCGTGCACCGGCTTGTCGTCGCCGGCGGCCTGACGCCGCCGGACGCATCATATTACTCCTGGCTATATGTCTGCTCCGCCCGAAATTCAGGAATCTGTTCGGTGAGCGGTCACCGAAGCGCTGTATATTGCTCGCCATTTCGTAGCGCCTGAAGCAGACCGTGAAGTCCAAGACCTCGATGTTCGCCCTGTCCCGCCAGGAAATCGCGCTGGTGCTGGTCACCATGCTGTGGGGAAGCACCTTCCTCATCATCCACATCGCCATGCAGCACAGCGGGCCGCTGTTCTTCGTGGGCGTGCGCTTCACGATCGCCGGCCTGATGGCGCTGCTGATGTTCCGCAAGCACATGGCCGCAATCACCCGCCAGGAGATCGGCGCCGGCATCGCTATCGGCTGCGCCCTGTTCCTGGGCTACTTCCTGCAAACCTACGGCTTGCAAACCATCACCAGCAGCCAGTCCGCCTTCATCACGGCGCTGTACGTGCCCATCGTGCCGCTGCTGCAATGGGCCGTGCTGAAGAAGCCGCCCGGCCTGATGAGCTGGGTGGGCGTGGCGCTGGCCTTCGCTGGCCTGGTCCTGCTGGCCGGTCCGCAAGCGGGCGCCCTGAATTTCAGCGCGGGCGAAGCGGCGACGCTGGCCGGGGCCGCGGCGATTGCCGCCGAGATCATCCTGATCGGCCACTTTGCCAAGAAGGTCGACAGCCGCCGCGTCACCTTCGTGCAGTTGCTGACAGCCGGCCTGGTGTCGTTCGCGCTGATGCCCGTCCTGGGCGAAGCCGTACCCGAATTCTCCTGGCTGTGGGCGGGCGCCGCCATCGGCCTGGGGCTGGCCAGCGCCATCATCCAGCTGGCCATGAACTGGGCGCAGAAGTCGGTGTCGCCAACCCGCGCCACCGTCATCTATGCGGGCGAACCCGTGTGGGGCGGCATCGTCGGACGCCTGGCCGGTGACCGGCTGCCGGCGCTGGCGCTGGTGGGCGCGGGCCTGATCGTGGCCGGCGTGCTGGCCAGCGAAGCCAAGATTGGGCGCAGGAAAAAGCCGCAAGCCGCGGCACAAGACGCGAAAGGCGCCGGCTAGCGGGCCAGGCGCGCGATCAGGCCGGCCTGCGCGGGGTATAGCCGTTGCAGTTCGGCGGCATCGGCCAACTCGAACTCGCTGAACTCGAAGCCCGGCGCCACCGTGCAACCGGCCAAGGCGTAGCCGTCCGGGTCTGCCGGGTTGGCCAGTTCCGCCGCAAACCAACTGCCGGCCGGCACGACCGCCTGGAACGCGGCATCGGGGTCCTCCAGCGCGTCGCCCACCCGCAGGCAGCCGTAGCCGCCATCCGGCGCCAGCACATGGACATGCAGCGCATCCCCCGCATGGAAATGCCAGAGTTCATCGGACTGGATGCGGTGCCAGGTGGACCAGGCGCCGTCGCACAACAGGTAGTAAATGGCGGTGCTGGCCGAGCGGCGCGCGCCATCGCCGCGCGTCACGGCGTCGGCTGCGCGATAGGTTTCGCGGTAGTAGCCGCCTTCGGGATGCGGCAACAGGTCCAGACGGCGTATGAGGTCGGCGGCTGCGGTCATGGCGGAACGGACGCGTGGGAAATGGCGCCAGTCTAGAGCAAAGCCGCGAGGCCTAGGCAGCCTGTTCCAGGAACGCCTGCAAGGCGGGCACGGTATTCAGCACATGCTGGCGCATTGCCGCCTCGCAGCGCGCCGGGTCGCGGGTTTGCAGCGCGGCGATCAATTCCTGGTGCGATTCACGCACCCGCAGGACGCGGCCAGGCTGCGCCACCCACAGGCGCATATAGGGTTCGACGACGGAATGCAGTTCGGAGATCTGGCGCAGCAAGCGCGGCTGCTGGCAGAAGCTGCACAGGTATTCATGGAATTCGCGGTGTGCCGTGATCCAGTCCAGATGTTCGCCCGGCCCCTGCTCCAGCTGCTCCAGCAGCAGGGACAAGCGGCGGATGTGCTCGGCGCCCATGTGCAGCACCGCGTTGCGCATGGCCAGGCCTTCCAGCACTGAGCGCATTTCGAACACTTCCAGCATTTCCTGCTGGTTCAGGCCACGCACCACCGCGCCGCGGTTGGCGCGGATCTCGACCAGTCCTTCGGAAGCCAGACGGCGCAAGGCGCCGCGCACCGGCATGCGGCTGGTGCCGATCTCGGCCGCGACCACCTCGGGTACCAGGCGCTGGCCGGGCGCGTAACGGCCCAGGCGGATTTCACGCTGCAGGTGCAGGTACGCCTCGTCTTCGGCGCTGATCGCTGTCTTCTGGAATTGCAGCATTGGGGATCCAGGGTTAGGGCCAGTCAACACTAAAAGGAGCCTCGCACAGGCCCCACGAAGCCGCCATGATAGATAACCGCAAAAATAACACAAATTGGATCCAGTGATCCATGGATGCAAATCCTAATAGTCCTGGAACGCCTGCTTGCGTCTAATCCCTGCACGCACTCCATAACGCGATCAAGGGGAATTCATGAAGTTTCGTCTCATCCGGGCGCTGGCAGGCGCCGCCGCCGTGGCCTTCGCCTCTCAGGCCGGGGCCCAGGCGACCGACTGGCCGCAGCATCCGGTGCGCATCGTCGTGCCCTTCCAGGCAGGTTCCGCCACCGACCTGATTTCGCGCCAGCTGGGCGCCGCGCTGTCGACGGAACTGGGCCAGCCCTTCGT
Organism: Achromobacter sp. SD115; assembly: GCF_017355315.1. Lineage (NCBI taxonomy): Bacteria > Pseudomonadati > Pseudomonadota > Betaproteobacteria > Burkholderiales > Alcaligenaceae > Achromobacter > Achromobacter sp. SD115. The sequence continues at coordinate 75,848 of NZ_JADIJM010000025.1, forward strand.
CGTCGAGGCCCGCCCGGGCGCCGCGGCCGCCATCGGCAGCGCCTCGGTCGCGCGCGCCACGCCCGACGGCTACACGCTGCTGATGGGCGGTCCGGCGGCCATCGTCACCAACCGCTTCCTGCAGAAGCGCTTGGCATACGACCCCGACGCCTTCGCGCTGGTGTCGATGGTGGCCTACACCCCCAACATCCTCTTGGCCAACCCGTCGCAGCCGTTCAAGACCCTGCCGGAAATGGTGGCCTATGCGCGCGCCAACCCCGGCAAGCTGACCTATGCCTCGTTCGGCACCGGCACCACGTCCCACATGGCCGGCGAAATGCTCAAGTCCGTGGCCGGCATCGACATCCTGCACGTGCCGTACAAGGGCGCGGGCGAAGCCATCCCGGCGCTGCTCAGCGGCCAGGTGTCGATGTACTTCGACACCATCATGACCGGCCTGCCTCAGGCCAAGAGCGGCGCGCTGCTGGCGCTGGGCATGTCCAACGCCAAGCGTTCGGCGCTGGCGCCGGAGATCCCCACCATCGCGGAACAAGGCTACGCGGGCTACGACATCGCGCCTTGGTATGGCCTGGTCGCCCCCGAAGGCACGCCGGCCCCGGTGCTCGACAAGCTCAACCGCGCCGTCAACAAAGTGCTTGCCGATCCGGCGCTGCGCAGTAAGCTCGCGGAAGCCGGCGCGGAGCCGCGTGGCGGCAGCCGCGAGGAATTCGCCGCTTTCATCAAGTCTGAAATCCCGCGCACCAAGCAGCTGATCGATCAGGCCGGCATCACGCCCCAGTAATTTTCATCACGAGTTCCCGCATCCATGTCTTTACCCTTCGATTGGTCTTTCCCCTACGCCTCCCGGAAAATGCCGGTCCTGGCCGCCAACGCGGTCGCGACCAGCCAGCCGCTGGCGGCCCAAGCCGGGCTGCGCATGCTGCTGGCCGGCGGCAATGCCGTGGACAGCGCCATCGCCACCGCCATCGCGCTAACGGTGGTCGAACCCGTCATGAACGGCATCGGCGGCGACATGTTCGCGCTGGTCTGGCATGACGGCCAACTGCACGGCCTGAACTCCAGCGGCTGCGCGCCCGCCGCGTGGGCGCCGGAGTACTTCGCCGGACGCGACGCCATGCCCGGCACCGGCTGGGGCACGGTGACCGTGCCGGGCCAGGTCGCGGGCTGGAAGGCCTTGTCGGAACGCTTCGGCAAGCTGCCTTTCGCGCAGCTGTTCGAACCCGCCATCGCCTATGCCGAGGAAGGGTTCGCGGTATCGCCCACCATCGCCCGCCAATGGGCCACGCAGGCGCCCAAGCTGGCGCAGGAGCCGGGCTTCGCCGCCGCCTTCCTGCCCGAGGGACGCGCGCCGCAGGCCGGCGAATGGTGGCGCTTTCCCGCGCAAGGCAAGACGCTGCGCGCCATCGCCGAAAGCGGCGGCGAGAGCTTCTACCGCGGTGAACTCGCCCGGAAGATTGCCGATTTCGCCAGCCAGACCGGCGGCGCGCTCAGCGCCCAGGACCTGGCCGAACACCGCCCCGAATGGGTCGCGCCGATCTCGCAATCGTTCCGCGGCTACGAACTGCACGAGATCCCGCCCAGCGGCCAGGGCATCTCGGCGCTGATGGCGCTGGGCATGTTGGAGCAGTTCGACCTGGAAAGCATGGGCCGCGACAGCGCGGACTACTACCACGTCAGCATCGAAGCGATGAAGCTGGCTTTCGCCGACCTGCACCACCACGTCGCCGATCCGCGTCATATGCGCACCAGCGCTGCCGCCCTGCTAGACCGGTCCTACCTGGCCGAACGCGCACGCCAGATCTCCATGGACCGCGCCAGCGTGCCGGTCGCAGGCACGCCCGCCACCGGCGGCACCGTGTACCTGACCGCGGCCGACGCCAGCGGCACCATGGTGTCCTTCATCCAGTCCAACTACCACGGCTTCGGTTCCGGCGTGGTGGTGCCGGATACGGGCATCAGCCTGCATAACCGCGGCCTGAACTTCGTGCTCACGCCCGGCCATGCCAACCAGGTCGCGCCGCGCAAGAAGCCGATGCACACCATCATTCCGGCGTTCGTCACGCGCGGCGGCCAGCCGCTGATGTCCTTCGGCGTGATGGGCGGGTCGATGCAGGCCCAAGGCCATCTGCAGATGATCACGCGCCTGGCGGCGTTCGGCCAGAATCCGCAGGCCATGAGCGACGCGCCGCGCTTCCGCGTGGAAAAAGGCCCGGTGGTCAACGTGGAATCGCACCTGCCCGCGGACGTGGTCGACGCGTTGCGCGCGCGCGGCCACAACGTCGCGGTGGCTCCTGCGGACAGCCTGGAATTCGGCTCGGCGCAGCTGATCTGCCGCCTACCGCAAGGCGGCTACGTGGCTGCCTCGGACTCGCGCCGCGACGGCCAGGCCGTGGGCTTCTGAGCCCGCATCGGCCAGGCGCCCGGCCTGGCCGGGCGCGACGCGCCAAGCATCGCCGCCGGCAGCGGCGGCGATGCGCATTTAAGGCTATCGGATCACGCGGCGCAGACGGTCGCCAGCGTGATCGGCCAGGCCTGCACGCCCTAGGGCGGCGCTTGCGGCCCGGCGATCAGCAAGACATAGCGCCGGCTCGAGTAGACGGGCTCCAACACCGTGCCCAGTTGCTCGCGGACTCGCGGCAAGTCCGCTTTTTCCACCGCCAGGAAGACCCTGCCGCTCTCGCGGGGCAACACAGTCGCCACACCGTCCACCGGCACCAATCCGGCCTGCCCGCGCGAGTAGTAGCGCGCCGAGAACGGCAGGCTGTCGACGAAGTAGAGCTTTTCGTTGGACGCCATCAACGCATCCGCCCTGGCGACCAACTGCCTTTCGGTTTTGAGCCGTTCCGGGTTGGCCTGCAGCATGGCGCAGAAGACGATCACCGCAACCGGGGCCACCGCCATGCAGGCCAGCGCGGCACGGCCTGGCGCAGAAGCGCGGGCGCGGCTCAGGCACACCCCTATCGCCAGGGCTAGCGGCGGCAAGGCCGGCAGCGCATAGGTCCACAGGATGTTGCCCGACAAGGTGAAAAAGACCGGCGTGGCCGCCCCCCAGGCCAGCAGGTAGGTCCAGCGTGGACGGCGCAGCCATCTCCTGGCCTGCGTCGCGGTCCCGCAGCCCCGCCAGCGGCGCGCAAGCAGCCAGACGCCGAACAGTCCCCAGGGCAGCGATGCCACGACGCCGTCCAGCCAGATGGCGCCATAGGGCCGGCGGTGCGCGGAACCGTAGAGGTCCCCGCTCCAGCCCGCATCGACGAAGCGCAGGAAGTGTTCGCCGACGATGAAGTATTGGAGGAAGCCCGGCGTCTTGATTTCCGCCGCAACGTACCAGGGCAGGACCAGGACAGCCAGCATGATGGCGCCCCCCACCCACGGCAGGCGCCGCAGGTCGACCCTGACGGTCCCCTGCCACAGCATCCACGGCACGATGGCGCCCGCCACCAGCACTGCGGCCAGCGGGCCCTTGGACAAGAGGCCGATGGCCAGCCCCAGGAAGAAGCCGTAGCGCCATAACCCCGCCGCAGGTCCGCGCGCCAGCATGAATGACGCCATGCTGAGCGTAACGCCCAAGGCCAGGAACGGATCGGTCAACACCGCCCCGGCCGCGACCAGGGGCAAGAACATGGAGGCGTACACCAGCACGGCCCATCTGGCGGCCTGCGCCGTGTACAGGCGGCGGCCAAGCGCATAAAGAATGGCGAGCGTCGCCGCCGTGGTCAGCAGCGACGGGAACCGGATGCTGAATTCGCTCAGGCCCAGCAGGCGGATCGACAAGGCCTCGGCCCAGAATCCCAGCGGGGGTTTGCCCCAGAACGGCACGCCCGGCGCGAACCAGGGCGTGATCCAGTCGCCGCTTTCCGCCATCAGCCTGGCGATCTCCGCGTAGCGCGGCTCGGACGTGTCGGCGAACGGCACCAGGACCATCGCCAGCAGGCGCACGCCCAATATCGCCGCCAGGCCGGCGGCCACTGCCCGGGCGCTCAGCTGCAAGCTGCATCCCTCCCATAGCCCGATGCCGCCACGCCCGCGGCACCGCTGTGCTGGACGTCGCGCACCAGATAGACCGGCCGCTGCTTGCTTTCCATGTAGGTCTTGCCCACATACTCGCCCAGCAGGCCAATGGTGATGAGCTGCACGCCGCCCATGAAGGTCATCATCGCCATCAGCGAGGGATAGCCCGCGACATCATCGCCGAATATCAAGGTCTTGAAGATGATGCCGGCGCCGAATACCGCGCCGCCCAGGGCCGCGACCGCGCCCAGCCCCGTCGCCCAGCGCAAGGGCGCGGTGGAGAACGAAGTGATGCCTTCCATCGCCAGGCGGAACAGCGCCAGGTAGCTCCATTTGGTGGTGCCGGCGGCGCGCGGCTCGCGGTCGTAGTCGATGATGCGGGTTGGCATGCCCACCCAGGCATACAGCCCTTTCATGTAGCGGCACCGTTCGGGCAGCTGCATCAGCGCCGCCACGGCGCGCCGGCTCATCAGCCGGAAATCGCCGGTATCGGGCGGGATCGCGGCCTTGCTCAGCCGGCTCAGCAGGCGGTAGTAGGCGTAGGCAGAGAACCGCTTGAGAGCGCTCTCGCCCGCACGGCTGAGCCGCCGCATGCTGACGACGTCCGCGCCCTCCTTCCAGGCGCGGACCATCTCGGGAATGACCTCGGGCGGATCCTGCAGATCGGCGTCCAGCACGATGACCGCGGCGCCAGCCGCATGCTCTATCCCCGCCGTCATCGCCGCCTCCTTGCCGAAGTTCCGGCTCAGCCGGACCAGCTTGATGCCGCGCTCCTCACGCAGCAGCGCCTGCAGGTACTCAGCGCTGCCGTCGTTGCTGCCGTCGTCCACGAACACGATTTCGTACGACAGTCCCAGCGCTTTCAATACCCGCCGCAGGCGCTCGTGGCAGGCCGGCAGCACCTCCCTCTCGTTGAGGAAGGGAATGATGACGGACAGCTGGACCGGGCTGGCGGTACCCAGCACTGCGATATCGATATCAGGTCTGGCATTCATCGGATCGCCTCTCTATCAGGCTTGGTCCCGGGCAGGCGCCGGTTTCGACAGTTCAAGTTCGTCGGCGTCGTCATTCCTGTGCGCCAGGCGGTACAGGGCCGGCAACACCAGCAGCGTGAGGATGGTGGAAGAAATGATGCCGCCGATCACCACGGTGGCCAGCGGGCGCTGCACCTCGGCGCCCGTGCCGGTGGCGATCGCCATCGGCACGAAGCCCAGCGAGGCCACCAGCGCCGTCATCAGCACCGGACGCAAGCGCGTCAGTGCGCCGATGCGCACGGCCTGGGCCACCGATTTGCCTTCTTCGCGCAGGCTGCTGATGAACGACAGCATGACCAGGCCGTTCAGCACCGCCACGCCGCACAGCGCGATGAAGCCCACCGCCGCGGTGATGGAAAGCGGAATGCCGCGCAGCCACAAGGAGATCACGCCGCCGGTCAACGCAAAGGGAATGCCGGTGAACACCAGCAGCCCGTCCTTGACGTTGCCGAACATGGCGAACAGCAGCGCGAATACCAGCAGCAGAGCCGCCGGCACCACGATCTGCAGGCGCTTGGCCGCGGATTGCAGCTGCTCGAAGGTGCCGCCCCAGGACGTCCAGTAACCCGCCGGCACCTGCACCTTTTGCTCGATGGCCACGGTGGCCTCGGACACGAACGAACCCAGGTCGCGGCCCCGCACATTCGCGCTGACCACGATGCGGCGCTTGCCGTCCTCGCGCGAAATCTGGTTGGGACCCGGCGCCAGGTCGAAGGTGGCGACCTCGCTCAGCGGGATGTAGGACGCCTGCGCCTGACCATCCTGCCTGGGCAAGGCGACAGGCAGCTTCTTCAGCGCCGCCAGGTTCTCGCGCACGGCTTCGGGCAGGCGCACCACGATGTCGAAGCGCCGGTCGCCCTGGAAGAAAGTCCCCGCCTCGCGACCGCCCACGGCAATGGCCAGGGTGTCCTGCACGTCCGCCATGCTCAAACCGTAGCGCGCCGCGCGTGCCCGGTCGATGTTGACCGTGAGCATGGGCAGGCCGGTGGTCTGCTCCACCTTCACTTCCGAAGCTCCCGGTATGGTCTGCAAGACCTCGGCAATCTCGGCCGCCGTGCGGTTCAGCACGTCGTTGTCATCGCCGAACACTTTCACCGCCACGTCGCTGCGCACGCCCGAGATCAGCTCGTTGAAGCGCAGCTGGATGGGCTGGGAAAACTCATAGTTGTTGCCGGGGACTTTGTTGGCCTCCTCCTGGATCGCCGCCAGCAACTGGGCGCGGGTCTTCCTCGGGCTGGGCCACTGGTCGATCGGCTTGAGCATGATATAGCCGTCGGAAATGCTGGGCGGCATGGCATCGGACGCAATCTCCGCCGTGCCGGTGCGGGCGAATACGCGCTCGATCTCCGGAAACTTCTGCTTCAGCCGGGTCTCCAGCTGCTTCTGCATCTCGATAGACTGCGTCAGGCTGGTGCCCGGGATCCGCAGCGCCTGGATCGCCATGTCGCCTTCGTTCAGGTTGGGAATGAACTCGCTGCCCATGCGCGCCGCCAGCACCCCGCTCAACACCACGAAGACGGTCGCGCCAACCAGGATCAGCGGCGTGCGGCGCAGCGCGATTTCAAGCAAGGGCTCGTAGCGGCGCTTGGCCCACGCCATCAGGCGGTTCTCTTTCTCGGAGACATTGTTCCCCATGAACATCGCCACCGCCGCGGGCACGAAGGTCACGGACAGGATCATCGCCCCCAGCAACGCCAGCACCACGGTCAGGGCCATGGGATGGAACATGCGCCCTTCCACCCCGCTGAGCGCGAAGATGGGCAGGTACACGACCATGATGATCAACTGGCCGAACAGCAGCGGCCGCCGCGCCTCGCGCGCTGCCGCGAAGACCTCATGGAAGCGTTCGCTGCGCGTCAGCGGCCTGCCATGGTGCGCCCGCGCATGGCTCAGACGCCGCACGCAGTTCTCCACGATGACCACCGCGCCGTCGACGATGATGCCGAAGTCCAGCGCGCCCAGGCTCATCAGGTTGGCGCTGACTTTGTAGGTCACCATGCCGGTGAAGGTGAACAGCATGGATAGCGGGATGATCATGGCCGTGATCAGCGCCGCGCGGATGTTCCCCAGGAACACGAACAGGATGACGATGACCAGCGCCGCGCCTTCCAGCAGGTTCTTCTTGACCGTGGCGATGGCCTTGTCGATCAGGTTGGTGCGGTCGTAGACCGTCACGGCCTGCACGCCGGCCGGCAGCGATTTGTTGATGGCTTCAAGCTTGACGGAAACGGCCTGCGACACCGCGCGGCTGTTCTCGCCTATCAGCATGAACACCGTGCCCAGCACCACTTCCTCGCCGTTGCTGGTCGCCGCGCCCGTGCGCAGCTCGCGCCCGATGGACACCTCGGCCACGTCACGTATGCGGATCGCCTGGCCCTCCACCGTCGCCAATACCACGTCGCGGATGTCGTCCATGGACTTGACCTGCCCGGGGGCCCGGATCAGGTACTGCTCGCCCTTGCGCTCGATGTAGCCCGCGCCGATATTGGCGTTGTTCCGTTCCAGCGCGGTCATGATGTCGGTCAGCGCCAGCCCGTACGAGGCCAGCTTTTCGGTACTGGGCGCCACCTGGTATTCCTTGGCGTAGCCGCCAATGGCGTTGATCTCGGTGACCCCTGAAATATTGCGCAGCTGCGGCTTGATGATCCAGTCCTGGATCTCGCGCAAGTCCATGGGGGTGTAGGGCGTGCCGTCCGGCTTGCGGGCATCGTCCTGAGCCTCCACCGTCCATAGATAGATCTCGCCCAAGCCAGAAGATATCGGCCCCATCATGGGCGTCACGCCCTCGGGCAGTTTCTCCTTTGCTTCCTGCAGGCGCTGGTTCACCAGTTGGCGGGCAAAGTAGATGTCTGTGCCGTCCTTGAAGATGACGGTCACCTGCGACAGGCCATAGCGCGACAGCGAACGCGTCTGCTGCAGCCCCGGCAGGCCGGCCATCACCGTCTCGATCGGATAGGTGACGCGCTGCTCGGTCTCCAGCGGCGAATAGCCCGGCGCGCCGACGTTGATCTGGACCTGCACGTTGGTGATATCCGGCACCGCGTCGATGGCGAGCCTGGAATAGTTGTAGACGCCGATGGCGGCCATGCCCAGGGTGACGAACAGCACCAACCAGCGTTGTTCGATGGCGAAACGGATCAAGCGCTCAAACATGTTCCGCTCCGTCTCAATGCGCGTGCTCGGCGCCGGCCTTGCCCAGCTCCGACTTGAGGACGAAGGTATTTTCGACCGCGTAGCGCGTGCCGGGTGCAAGTCCCGACAGCACCTCGACCCGGTCGTCCGAAGCCTTGCCCAGTTTCACCGGCTGCACCAGAAAACCGCCCGGCACTTCCACGAACACGGTGGGTTCGTTGTCGACGGTCTGGACCGCGTCGGCCGCCACCGTTACCGCGGCGTCGGACATCCGGGTCACCACGTCGACCGAAACAAACAGCCCGGGACGCCAGGCCATGTCCGGATTCTCCAGCGTGACCCGCGCGGTGGCCGTGCGCGTCTGCTGCCCCAGCAGCGAGCCGATGTACGAGACCGTGCCTTCCGCCTTGCCGGCGAACGCGGCGGAGCTCACGCTGGCCGCTTCGCCGACGCGCACATCCTGCAGGTCCTTGGGTGCGATCACGAATTCAGCCCATACCGTGCGCAGGTCCGACAAGGTGAAGATGCTGGCGTTGTCCGGCAGCGCTTCGCCCAGCGCAATATGCTTTTCCACCACCACGCCGTCGAAGGGCGCGCGGATCTCCAGGCTGCCCAGGTCCTTGGAGCGCGGCTCGGCGCCCACGGTCCGTAGCTTCTGCTCGGCGTTCTGCACGGCGATATCGGCCTCCTGCAGCGCGGTGCGCGCCGCCTGGTAGTCCTGTTCGGCGGACACTTTTTCCTGCCACAGGCGCAGTTCGCGCCTGTGGGTCTGGGCGGCAAGATCGCGCCGCTTGGCCGCAGCCAGCCATTCGCTACGCAGCTCGGACAGCGCCGAACTGGACAAGGTCGCCAGCAGTTCACCCTTTTTGACCTGCTGGCCCAGATCCGCCGACACGCTTTGCACCACGCCGGCCATGCGCGGCACCACGTGCGCGGTGCGGTCCGCGTTGAATTTGATTTCGCCCGGGAACTGCACGGACGTCGCCAGCGCCGCAGGCGCGGCGACTTCGGACTTGATACCGGCCACCGCGATCTGCTCGGGCGTCAGGGCGATTTTTTCCTGTTCCTTCGCAGCCTCCGCGCCTTGTTCCGTCTCGGCATGCCCGTGATCCGCTTCGCCCGCGGCCTGCGCCGGGTACGCGGGCGCCAGCAGCAGCGCCGCGCACAGGCCGGCCGCCGTCCACATCATGGGGTGTTGCTTGTTTTTGTGTTTTGCCATTTCTTATGCTCGTTTCAACGTCCGAGAATGCGGTCGATATCCGCGGAAGCCTGGTACACGGATGCCAGCACCGTCAGGTAGGCGATGTTTCCGTCGGACAGGGTGCGCTGCGCGTCCAGCACTTCCAGGTAGCCGAACTTCCCTGCTTCGAAGCCCTTGCGCGCGGCGTCATAGGCCTGGGTGGCGCCCGGCAGCACCGCGGTCCGGTATTCACGCGCGGAGCCCACCGCCAGATCGAACCGGGTCACGGCCTGCAGCAGTTCCCCCATCAGGCCGGATTCCAGCTCGCGGAATTGGTCCTGCGCCTTGTAGGCCTGCATGGTGGCGGCGTAGACATTGCCCTGGTTCCGATCGAAGATCGGCAAGGGAATGGAGACGCCGAGCTGGGCCTTGTTGCGGCCTGCCTCGTTATCGCGGGCCACGCCCGCGCTCAAGGTGATGTCCGGATAACGCTTGCTCTTCTCGACCTCCAGCTGCGCCTGCCCCAGGTCGACGGCGAGCTTGCCGCCCTGCATCCTGGGCGTTGCGGCCAGGCCGGCGCGCAGCTCGTCGATGGACGCCCGCTCCGGCAACGTTTTCAGATCTCCACCCACGCTGGCGAAGCCAGGCTCCGCTTCGCCCCAGAGCAGGCCGAGCTTGCGGCGCGCGCCCAGCAACGCCGCCTCGGCGCCGCGCGCCTCGATGCGCGCATTGGCCAGCGCAACCTGGGCCTTGCTGCCTTCCAGGGGCGGCGCCTTGCCGGCGGCCACGCGCCTCTCGGCCAGCTGCAAGGCGCCGCTGGCGATGTCCACGGTGCCGCGCGTCACACGCACGGATTCCTGCGCCACCGCCACGTCGAAGAAAGCCGCGATGACCGCCGCCCGCAGGCCGGCCCGCGTGCCCGCCACGTCCTGGCGCGCCATGTCCCGGGACAGGCCTGCCGCCTTGACCCGGGCGGCGCGCTTGCCGCCCGTTTCCAGCGGCATGTTCAACATGGTGGTGGTGGTGCGCGTGGCCGATTTCGTATCGTCCACGCTGACGTCGATGGAAGGGTTGGGCAGCAGGCCCGCCTGCGTCAGCAGGCCTTCGGTCGCCGCGGCCTCATTCTTTGCCGCGGCGAATCCGGGATTGCGTTCCAGCGCCGCGGCCAGGGCGTTCTCCAGCGTCAGCACGGCGCCTGTCTGGCTCTGCTCCATGGGTACGGGAGCGCGGGCCGCGCCTGCGTCCTGGGCGGACGCGGACGCGGCGATCATCAGGGCCGCCAGGGTCAGCGGCAAGGCAGATACATGCATGGTTCAACCAAGGAAGGTGCGAGCCGGCAATGTATCCAGACGGGCGCGTCAATCGACCGACAGAAAAATGACATTTCCGTAAGGTTCTCGGGCCTTACAAAAACGTAATCAGGGAGTTCGCGAATTGACGGACACGGGTCCGTAGAGTGTCACCGTCGCTACACAAACAGCGTGTATGCGCCTGACGGAACACCGCTACCGGCGCCACGCCCAACCTGGGAGATATCCATGAAGATCAAAACCGCCGCCACCGCCCTCGCCCTGGGTTCCGCGTTGGCCTTTCCCTTTGCCGCCAGCGCCTCGAGCACCTGGCACCAGACCAATACGGAAATCGGCTACGCCATCGCGCCGGACCACGCCACCGCCGGCAAGACACGCGAAGAAGTGAAAGCCGAGCTGGCCGTGGCCAAGTCCGACCCGAAGCAGTGGTTCCTGACCAATCTGAACGCCGCCAAGCCTGGCTGGGTCAGGCAAGGCACCTCCCGCACCCGCGCGGACGCCATGGCGGAAATCGAGGCCATGACGCCGGCCGAACGCGCCCGCCTGGACGCGATCTACACCCCGGGCTGAACCCCGGCCCCGTGGCGGACGCGTCCCGCGTGCCTGCCGGCGCTGCGCAGGGCGGCTGGGCCGCCCTGTTTGCGTTTCTTTCCCCGCCACGATTCCGCCTAGAATAGGACTCAGAATCCGAGGACTTCCGCGCACTCTTTTTATTCTGCTGATATGAAAGTACTCGTAATCGAAGACGAAAAAAAACTCGCCGAGTACTTGCGGCGAGCGCTGACCGAACACAACTACGTCGTCGACGTGGCCCTGGACGGCGTCACCGGCCTTCATCTGGTCCGTGAAAGCCAATACGACCTGGTCCTGCTGGACGTGATGCTGCCGGCCATGGACGGCTTTTCCGTGCTGGCCGAGATCCGCAAGACCAGCCGCGTCCCCGTCCTGATGCTGACCGCGCGCGACAAGCTCGAAGACCGGGTCAAGGGCCTGCGCGACGGCGCCGACGACTACCTGGCCAAGCCTTTCGCCTTGTCGGAACTGCTGGCCCGCGTGCTGGCGCTGGGCCGGCGCAGCGGCCACGGCCAGACCGAAACCATTGCCCAGAACGTGCTGCGCATCGACGGGCTGGAGCTGGACCTGCTGCGCCGGCGCGCCAGCCGCGACGGCGTGCGGCTGGACCTGACCGCCAAGGAATTCACCTTGCTGGCGCTGCTGATGCGCAAACAGGGGGAAGTCCTGTCGCGGCTGGAGCTGGCCGAACAGGTGTGGGACATCAACTTCAACAGCAACACCAACGTGGTCGAGGTCGCGATCCGCCGCCTGCGCGGCAAGGTCGACGAACCCTTCGACAAGAAGCTGCTGCATACCGTGCGCGGCATGGGCTACGTGCTGGAACCGCGGAGCGACTGATGTCCGGGCAGCGCCCCCAATCGCTGCATCGCTGGCTGTCGCGCTGGCTGGCGATCCAGACCTTCATCGCACTTGGCCTGGTCTGCGTCGCGGTCTATTACGCGACCAACCTGAACCTGGCCAGCCGCCAGGAAGCCCTGCTGCAACAGAAGGTCGAAGTCGTGCGGCACCTGGTCGAGGAAAACGCCGCCAGCCAGGACTCCACCCGCCTGCGCCACAAGCTGAGCGACTTCTTCTACGGGCGTCCGGATTTCTCGCTGGTGCTGGAGATAGACGGCGAAAAGGTCTACTACGGCAGCCCCATCGCCGGCGACAACGATTTCCACCATGAGCGGCGCATTGCCTTCACGCTGCCCTATCCCGGCGCGCCCGGCGACGCCATGAACGCGGAACTGGTGCTGGACATCTCCAGCGACATCCTGCTGCGCAAGGCGCTGGCCTGGACCTTGTTTGCCTGCGCCCTGGCGGGCGCCATCGTCGTGGCGGCGGTGGGAACGCTGCTGGTGCGCCGCGGGCTGGCGCCGCTGGACGCGCTGGGCAAACAGGCGGCGCAGCTGTCTCCGGACCGCATCGGCGAACGGCTCGACGAAAGCGGCCAGCCCTGCGAGATCCGGCCGCTGGTGCGCCAGTTCAACGCAGTGCTCCAACGGCTTGAGCGCGCCTACGTGCAGATGGAAGGATTCAACGCCGACGTCGCACACGAGATGCGCACGCCGCTGGCGACCCTGATCGGCGAGACCGAGCTGGCGCTGAGCACGCGCCCATCGCCGCAAGCGCTGCTGGAAACGCTGGGCTCCAATCTGGAGGAACTGCAACGCCTCTCCAGCATCGTCAACGACATGCTGTTCCTGTCGCAGGCCGACCGCGGCGCGCAGGCCCGAGGCAGCTGGCAGAACAGCCTGTCCGCCATCGTCCAGGAGGTCACGCAGTATCACGAGGCCGAAGCCCTGGACGCCGGGGTCGATATCGCCGTGGTGGGCGACGCGCCGGCCCAGGTCGACCGTACGCTATTTCAGCGCGCCGTATCCAACCTGGTCTCGAACGCCGTGCGCTATGCCGCCCCGGGCAGCGTGATCGAAGTCGAGATCGCGCGCGGCGCCCCCGAAGAAATCCTGATCTCCGTGCGGAACCAGGGCGAGCCGATACCGGAAGAGCATCTGCCGCGGCTTTTCTACCGCTTCTACCGCAGCGACACCTCGCGCGAGTTCGACGCCAACCACCATGGGCTGGGGCTGGCCATTGTCGCCGCCATCGCCCGCATGCACGGCGGCCGCAGCTACGCCAGATCGGCGAACCGGACCACGACCATAGGCTTCAGCATCGCGGCGGCGAACATTACAGAAAGCTAATCCGCCTGTCCGGATTCTGTCCGCGCCCGCTCCCTAGAATTTCTCCATGCCGCTTGAAGACCGGCCGCTACAGCGGCTTTCAAGGGCGCCGGCCTCAGGGAGGCCATCTGCCTCCCCTGGATTTTTGAGACTGCCGGATTACGTTCCATGGAGAAATTATGAATCGTCTGACCCTGTTGATCCTTGCCATTTCCGTTGCCGCTGCGGCCCCGGCTGTCCAGGCCGAGCCAAAGACCCGCGAACAGGTCAGGCTCGAGCTCGAGCAGGCGAAGAACGCCGGCCTGGTCACGTACGGCGAGCTGGACTATCCGCCCGCCATCGCGCCCGCCCAAACCGGCAAGACCAGCGCCCAAGTCGCCGACGAGCTGCAACGCGCCAAGGCCGCCGGCCTGGTCACCTACGGCGAGCTGGACTACCCGCCGTCCCCGCCCGCCACCACATCCAAGACGCGCGCGGAAGTCCGCGCCGACCTGAACCTGTGGAAGCGCTCGGGCATGGCGGACCTCTATCGCGGATCACAAGGGCCTGACGTGTTCAGCCTGAAGTATCGTCAGCGCTACGCGGAGTATGTCAGGATGCGCACGGGCGCGGAGTATCGGCAGCAGCTGGAGATCGAGAACGGCAGGCAATAAGCACCGGCCGAAGCGCGACCCGGCATGAATGCAGGAGCGCCCCCCTCCTCAGTCCTCTTCGACAAATGCCTCCTCGCGCTTCTTGCGGATGTTCGGCAAGGCAACCAGCACCACCAGCACTAGCGCCGCGCCCAGCAGGCTCGCGGACAGCGGCCGCTCCACGAAAGTCGTGAAATCGCCGCGCGACAGCAGCAGCGCGCGGCGGAAGTTTTCTTCCATCATGGGGCCGAGCACCAGGCCAAGCAGCAGGGGCGCGCCCTCACAGCGCAGCTTGCTCCAGATGTAGCCAACGACGCCGAAGAAGGCCGTCATGTATAGATCGAAGGTGTTGTAGTTGAGCGAGTACACCCCGATCGTGCAGAACACCAGGATCGCGGGGAACAGGATGCGATAGGGAACCTTGAGCAGCTTGACCCAGAGCCCGACCAGCGGCAGGTTGAGTATCACCAGCATCAGGTTGCCGATCCACATCGACGCGATCAGGCCCCAGAACAGCTCCGGATGGCTGGTCATGACCTGGGGGCCGGGCTGGATGTTGTGGATGGTCATCGCGCCCACCATCAACGCCATCACCGCATTGCCCGGAATGCCCAGCGTCAGCAGCGGAATGAAGGACGCCTGCGCGCCGGCGTTATTGGCCGATTCCGGCCCGGCCAGTCCGGCCGGGTGCCCTTTGCCGAAACGCCCGGGTTCCTTGGACAGCTTCTTTTCCAGCGTGTAGGAAGCGAAGGCCGACAGCACCGAGCCGCCCCCGGGCAGGATGCCCAGCATCGATCCGACCGCCGTGCCGCGCACAATCGCAGGCGCCGCCTCGCGGATCTCCTGCCGGTTGGGATACAGCGAGCCCACCTTGTCCGTGATCTCGACCCGCTTGTCCTTCAGTTCCAGGTTGTTCATGATCTCGGCAAAGCCGAACACGCCCATCGCCACGATCGCGAAATTGATGCCGTCCTGCAGTTCAGGAATACCGAAGTCGTACCGGGCCACGCCGGAATTGACGTCGGTGCCGACCAGGCCGAGCAGCAGGCCCAGCAGGATCATGCAGATCGCCTTGACCAGCGAACCGGAGGCCAGCACCACCGCCCCCACCAGACCCAGCGTCATCAGCGAGAAGTACTCGGCCGGCCCGAACTTGAACGCGACCTCGGCCAGCGGCGGCGCGAATGCCGCGATCAGCATGGTGGCCACCGAGCCCGCGAAGAAGGAGCCGATGGCGGCGAGCGACAGCGCGGCGCCGCCGCGGCCGTTGCGGGCCATCTGGTGGCCGTCGAGCACCGTGACGACCGCCGATGTCTCGCCTGGCAGGTTGACCAGTATGGCGGTGGTCGAGCCGCCGTACTGTGTGCCGTAATAGATGCCGGCCAGCATGATCAGCCCCGCGACGGGCGGCAACACATAAGTGATCGGCAGCAGCATCGCAATGGTGGGCACGGGTCCCAGGCCAGGCAGCACCCCCACCAGCGTGCCCAGCACGCATCCCAACAGCGCATACAGCAGGTTTTCCGGCGTAAACGCCACGGAGAACCCCAGCATGAGGTTATCGACAAGTTCCATCCCCGCTCCTTGGTGTTTTTATCGTGATACGAAAATAGATCGTAATGCGATATAAATAACCAAGAAACCCGGGTTTTTACGGACTGGGGGAAGCGCAGCTGAAGAATGGCGGGCGCGCTGTCGATCTGCGCAACCCGCTCGCTACGATGCGATGCCGAGGTCATGCCGCTGACGCGGCATGGCTTCACATCGGCTTGAGATCGACCTCTTTGGCGATCTTGCCAAAGGTTTCCAGGTCGCTCTTCACGCGGGCGGTGGTTTCAGCCGGCGTGGACACGCGCGGGATCATTGCCAGGTCCAGCAGGCGCTGCTTCATTTCCGGCTTGGCGAACTCGCGCGCCAGGGCCTGCTGGATCTTGTCGACGATCTCGTCCGGCGTGCCCTTGGGCGCGGCCAGGCCGAACCAGGCAACCGCGGAAAACCCCGGCAGGCCAGCTTCGGGCGCGGTGGGCACGTCGGGCAGGGCCGCCACGCGTTCCGGGTTGGTGACGAACAAGGGCCGCACCTTGCCGGCCTTGATGAAGGGCGTCTGCACGCCGGTGTTATCGAGCACCGCGTCGATGTGCCCGCCCAGCAAGTCATTCATGGCCGGGCTGCTGCCCTTGTAGGGCACGATGTTGACCTGCATGCCGGCGGCGCGGGCGAACATGAGCTGGGTCAGATGCTGCTGCGTGCCCAGGCCGGCGTTGCCGAAGGTGATCTTGTTCGGATTCTTGCGGCCGTAGTCGATAAATTCCTGCAGGTTCTTGGCGGGGAATTCATTGTTCGTGACCACCACGAAAGGCAGGTCGACCAGCACCGTGATCTGCTTGAAGTCTTCCAGCGGCTTGTAGCGCAGTTTGTAGACATAAGGATTGACGGCCATGGTGCCGCTGGCGGTCAACGCCAGCGTGTAGCCGTCCGGCTCGGCGCGCGAGACGAACTCGGTACCCAGCACGCCGCCCGCGCCCGGCTTGGCCTCGACGATGGCCGGCTTGCCCAGTTCGGCCTGCAGGGCCTGCGCCGCGAAGCGCGCCAGCATGTCGGCGGACCCGCCGGTCGCATATGGCAAGACGATTGTGATCGGCTTGCTGGGATAGGTGTCCGCGGCCATCGCGGGCGCGGCGATCCCGGCCGCCAGACAGGCAGCGGCCAGAGTTTTCAGATGCTTGACCATCAATGATTTCCCCTCGTGGTGTAACGACTGCGCTTGCACCCGGGGAAGATTAAGCGGTCCCGTGTTATATGGCTAATCAACAATTAAAATAGATCTCTATCACCAACGTTGATAATCACCCGGGACTGCCATGCTGACCTCGATGGACCTGAACCTGCTGCGCATCTTCGATGCGGTCATGACCGAACGCAACGTTACGCGCGCGGCCTCCGCCCTGCACATGACGCAGCCGGCGGTCAGCAATGCCATCAACCGGCTGCGGCTGACCTTGAAGGATCCGCTGTTCGTGAAGATCCAGGGCGGCGTGCTGCCCACGCAACGCGCCGAACTCCTGTGGCCGCCGATCCGCGACGCGCTGGCCCGCATCGCCGACACGCTGGAGCGCAACGACTTCGATCCGGCGCGCTCCGAAGCCGTGTTCCGCATGGCCATGTCCGACTACGTGGCCGACCAGGTCATCCGCCCGCTGTTCGTGGAACAGCAGACCGTCGCGCCCAACGTCCGCATCCACCTGCATCCCTATTCGCTGGACAATGCCGGCGTGCTGCTGGAGAAAGGCGAAGTCGACATGGCGGCGGGCGTGTATTCGAACTTCGGCTCGTCTCTGCGCACCCTGCCGCTGGAAACGCTGACCTACGTCTGCGCCATGCGCAAGGGCCACCCGCTGCTGGCGCAGCCGCGCTTCACCCTGGACAACTTCTTGCGCGCGCGCCACCTGATGGTGAGCTTGCTGGGTACGCCGACCCTGATCGACCACGAACTCGCGCCCCACGGCTACAAGCGCAACGTGGTGCTCACCATCAACCAGTTCGCGCTGGCCCCGCGCCTGCTGGCCGAGACCGACCTGATCTGCGTGGTGCCCCTGAACACCGTGCGCAACAGTCCCTATAGCCATCTGCTGGAAGCAGTGGAGGCGCCCTTCCCGTTCGCCCCGCGCACCGTCAACCTGATCTGGCACGAACGTTCGGACAATATCCCCGCGCACCGCTGGCTGCGCGAAGAGATCCTCAAGGTCTGCCAGGCGCAAGGGATGGTGTTCGATCAGGCGCAGCCGGCTGAGTCTCATCCATACTGACGTGCCGACATATCATTCACAACAGTGATAATAACTGATACCAATCTTTGATTGGACCGAATGATGGTGCGTCAATAGCATTCTGGTCATCCCACTCCCGGCGCCTTGCGCGCCAGCATCCTGGAGACCAGCGTGACCCAGACCGCATCCGCCCCGGGCGCCCGCCGTTTTCGCGTCGGCTTCGACGTAGGCGGCACGTTCACCGATTTCACCCTGCTTGCCGAGCACACCGGTGAACTGCATTACTACAAGGTGCCTTCGACACCGCATGATCCGTCCGAGGCCATCCAGACCGGCCTGGCCCACCTGATACGCGAACACGAGATCGCCGGTTCCGAATTGGCGCACGTGGGCCACGGCACCACGGTGGCCACCAACATGGTCATCGAGCGCAGGGGCTCGCGCTGCGCGCTGGTCACCACGCGCGGCTTTCGCGACGTGCTGGAGATCGGCCGCCAGACGCGCCCTCACCTGTACGACTACAACGTCACCAAACCGCAGCCGCTGGCGCCGCGCGAATGGCGTTTCGAAGTGACCGAGCGCATCGGCGCCGACGGCGCGGTGCTGCAGGCGCTGGATGAGGATGAGGTGGTGGCGGTGGCGCGCGCGCTGGCCGCGGCCCGCGTCGAATCGGTCGCCATCTGCTTCATGCACAGCTACCGCAATGATGCGCACGAGCGCCGCACCCGCGACATCCTGGCTGAACACCTGCCGGGCGTCTACCTGAGCGTGTCCAGCGAGATCCTGCCGGAATTCCGCGAGTACGAGCGCATGTCGACCACCGCGCTCAACGCCTATGTAGGCCCGCGCATGGCCGGCTACATGCGCAACCTGGTGAGCTCCGTGCGCGCCATGGGCGTGGCGGCCGAGCCGACCACGGTGCACTCCAACGGCGGCCTGATGTCGGTGGAATCGGTGCTGACGGCCCCCGTGCGCACCTGCGTGTCGGGCCCCGCCGCCGGCGTGATCGGCGCGACCGAACTGGGCCGCGTGGCGGGCCTGCCCAATCTGATCACCTTCGACGTGGGCGGCACCAGCACCGACGTGTCGCTGGTGGCCGAGCTGCGGCCGCTGTTCACCTCCAGCCGCCTGGTGGCCGACTATCCGGTCAAGACCCAGATGGTGGACGTGCACGTCATCGGCGCGGGCGGCGGCAGCATCGCGCGCATCGACGACGCGGGCGCGCTCAAGGTCGGCCCGCAGAGCGCGGGCGCGGTGCCAGGCCCCATCGCCTACAACCGCGGCGGCGAAGTCGTGACCATCACCGATGCCCACGTGGTGCTGGGTCGCCTGAATCCGGTTGCGCTGCTGGAAGGCCGCATGGCCGTCCACGCGCGCCAGGCGCGCGAAGCGCTGGAAGCGCAGATCGCCCGCCCGTTGGGGCTGAGCGTCGAAGAAGCCGCCTACGGCATCCTGCGCATCGCCAACTCCAACATGGCGCGCGCGGTGCGCGCGGTCTCCACCGAACGCGGGCATGACATCCGCAAGTTCGCACTGTGCGCCTTTGGCGGCGCGGGCGGCCTGCATGCCGCCGAACTGGCGCGCGACTGCGGTATCGGCACCCTGCTGATCCCGCAGGAGCCCGGCACCATGTGCGCGCGCGGCATCCTGCTGTCCGACATTTCCATGGACTTCGTGCAGACCTTGATGGCCTACGCCACCGCCGACGGCTGGACGGTGGTCCGCCAGGCGCTGGCAGCCCTGGCCGGCAAGGCCCGGGCCTGGCTGGCCAGCGAAGGCGTGAACGACGCGGAGCAGCGCCTGTCCGCCGTCATCGACGCGCGCTACCAGGGCCAGAACTTCGAAATCGCCGTGCCGCTGGACGGCATGCAGCTGATGCCGCTGGACGAGTTCGTCGCGGCATTCAGCGCGGCGCACGTGCGCGAGTACGGCTATGACGCCGCCGGCCGTCCGGTGGAGATCGTCAATTGCCGGGTACGCGCCACCGGCCTGGTGCCGCGCGCTCCCCTGGCTCGCGTGCCTGGCGGCGCCAGCGTGGACGGCGCCCTGAAGGAACGCCGCAACGTGTATTTCGAAGGAACCGGCTGGGTGGCCACGCCCATCCTGCGCCGTGCCCTGCTGCCGGTGGATGTGCCGGTGGACGGGCCGGCCGTGATCGAGGAAATGAGCTCGACCACCGTCGTGCTGCCGGGCCAGCAGGCGCGCGCCGACGAATACGGCAACCTTGTCGTCAACCTCAACAGCTAAGGCGCACGCCATGACCAAGCAATCGACTTCCGCTGCCGGCACCGACACCTTCGACCCCATAGAAATGGAGGTCTTCAGCAACCGCCTGCTGTCCATTACCGAGGAGATGGGCAACACGCTGATCCGTTCGTCCTTTTCCACCAACATCAAGGAGCGCAAGGATTGCTCCGTGGCGCTGTTCGACGCCGCCGGCCGCCTGGTGGCGCAGGCCGCGCACGTACCGGTGCACCTGGGATCGCTGTCCGGCGGCATAGACGCCGTGCTGCGGCGCTATGGCGCGGCCGGCGTGCGGCCGGGCGACGCCTTCCTGTGCAACGACGCCTATCTGGCAGGCGGCACGCATGCGCCCGACATCACCGTCATCACCCCCATCTTCCACGAAGGCGCGCTGCGCTTCTTCGCGGCCAACATCGGCCACCATACCGACGTGGGCGGCGCCGTTCCGGGCTCCACCTCGCACCATCTGAAGACGGTGTGGGAAGAAGGCATCCGCCTGCCCGCCATGCGCATCGTGCGCGAGGGCGAGCTGGACATGGACCTGCTGGAGATGATCGCGCACAACACGCGCGAACCGGACAACCGCATGCACGACATCCGCGCCCAGATCGCCACCAACGACAAGGGCGCCAGGCTGATGCTGGAACTGGTGCAGCAGTCCGGCCTGCAGACCGTGCTGTCCGCCATCGACAGCATCATGCTGTACACGGAACGGCGCCTGCGCAACCGCATCGCGCAACTGCCCGCCGGCACCTATACCTTCACCGAGCGCATGGACGACGACGGCATGGGCGGCGACCCGGTCACCATCCAGGCCAACGTGCAGGCGCGCGACGGCCAGCTCCACGTGGATTTCACCGGCACCAGCAAGCAGGCGCGCGGCGCCTTCAACCTGCCCGCCAGCGCCCTGAACGCCAGCGTCTACTTCGCCGTGAAGGCCATGCTCGACCCGGAGCTCATGCCCAACAACGGCCTGTTCCAGCCCATCACCATCACCGCCCCCGAAGGCACCATCACCAATCCGCGCTTTCCGGCGGCGGTGGGTGCGCGCGTCACCACGGCGCAACGCGTGGCCGGCACCGTGATCGGCGCGCTGGGCCAGCTGCTTCCGCCCGACCGCGCCATGGCCTCGTGCAACGACGTCATGCCTTCCATGCTGTTCTCGGTGCCCATGCAGGACGGCAAGGGCACCTTCGTATACCTGGAAACGCTGGGCGGCGGCGCGGGCGGACGCGCGCAGGGCGACGGCATGGACGGCATCCAGGTGCACGTGACCAACACCTCCAACCTCCCGGCCGAAGCGCTGGAGATCGAGTACCCGCTGCTGGTCGAGGAGTACGCGCTGGTCAACGATAGCGGCGGCGCGGGCCGCCATCGCGGCGGCATGGGCATCGCGCGCCAGATCCGCTCCCTGCACGACCAGTTGATCTGCACCATACGCTGCGACGCCGCGCTGTTCGGCGCCGCCGGCCTGAACGGCGGACTGGCCGGCGGAACTTCCCGCGTCCTGCAGAACCCCGGCCGCGCGGACGAGCAACGCCTGCCCAACAAGATCGCCAGCCATTCCTTGGCCAGCGGCCAATCCGTGCGCCTGGAGACGCCAGGAGGGGGCGGCTACGGCCTGCCCGCCGAACGCGCCGCCGCCGCCATCCGCAACGACGTGCTGGGCGGCAAAGTCAGCCGGGGCGCGGCCGAACGCGACTACGGCGCGGAGCGCGTGACGCGCGCGCTGCAAGGAGACGCGGCATGAGCACGCCCGCCCCAGGGCCGCGCAACGGCGGTGAATTGCTGGTCGCGCAGTTGCAGGCCTATGGCGTCGAGCGTGTCTTCATGGTGCCGGGCGAGAGCTTCCTGCCCTGCATCGACGCGCTCTACGCCAGGCGCGACACGATCGAAGCCGTGGTCTGCCGCCAGGAAGGCGGCGCCGCCTACATGGCGGAGGCGCACGGCAAGCTGACCGGCCAGCCCGGCGTCTGCTTCGTCTCGCGCGGTCCGGGCGCGACCAACGCCGCGATCGGCGTGCACACGGCAAGGGAAGACTCCACACCCATGATCCTGTTCATCGGCCAGGTCGGCAGCGATACCGCCGACCGCCAATGCTTCCAGGAAGTGGACTACCGCGCCATGTACGCACCGCTGGCGAAATGGGTCGCCCAGATCGAACGGGCCGACCGCATTCCCGAGTACCTGGCGCGCGCCTGGGCGATCGCCACCGGCGGACGCCCAGGGCCGGTGGTCCTGTCGCTGCCCGAGGACATGCTGTCCAGTCTCGCCGACGTAACCTTGGCCGCCGCGCCACAGCCGCCCTGCGCCCGTCCGGCAGAAGCCGACATGCTGCGCCTGCGTGAACTGCTGGAAGCGGCCGAACGGCCCTTGCTGCTGCTGGGCGGCTCGCGCTGGCCGGCCGCCGCGCGCGCCGCCGTGCGCGACTTCGCGCTGCGCTTCGATCTGCCCGTGGCCACCGCCTGGCGCCGCCTGGAACTGTTCGACAACGACCATCCCAATTTCGTGGGCCAGGTCAGCGCCAGCATGCCCGCGCACCAGAAGCGCGCCGTCATGGACAGCGATCTGGTCATCGCGCTGGGTACCCGCCTGTGCGAGCCTACGACCATCAATTACGAATGGCTGGCCTCGCCCACGCCGCGCCAAACCCTGGTGCACATCCATCCCGACGCCAATGAGATCGGCCGGCTGTGCACGCCAGCGCTGGGCATGGTCGCCAGCGTCGAAGGCTTCGCCCAGGCCGCCGCCGGACTGGCGCCGACGCCGGGATGGCAGCCACGCCGCCGCGGCTCTGAAGCGGCGGCCCCAGCCCCTGCGCTAGCGCCCACACCCGGCCCGCTGGACCTGAATGCGGCAGCGCGCCACGTCGCCGCCACCTTGCCCCGACGCTCCTGCGTCACCGTGGGCGCGGGCAACTATGCGCTCTACGCGCACCGGCATATCGCCTTCAAGGGACCGGGCAGCCAGCTTGCGCCCGCTGTCGGCGCCATGGGCTATGGCCTGCCCGCAGCCATTGCGGCCAAGCTGCGCGACCGCGATGCGGCGGTGATCTGCTTTGCCGGGGATGGCTGTTTCCAGATGACGATGCAAGAACTGGGCACCGCCGCCCAGTATCGGCTAGGCATCGTGGTGCTGGTCTTCAACAACAGCCTGTTCGGCACCATCCGCCTGCACCAGGAACGCGCCTATCCCGGACGCGCGCTGGCGACGGAACTGGTCAACCCTGACTTCGCGCGGCTGGCGCAAAGCTACGGCGGCTACGGCGCCGCGGTCGAGCGCACGGAGGATTTCGCGCCTGCCTATGACGCCGCGTTGGCATACGCCCAAGAGCATTGCATGCCGGCCATAGTTGAATTGCGCTACGACGCCGACATCATCCTGCCGGACCGCACGCTGTCGCAGTTGCGCCGCGCGGAGACCGCCGCATGAAGCCGCTGCTGCGCCGCGTGTCCGCGCCCGCCTCGGCGCCACTGCGCCTGACCTGGAACGGCCTGCCGTTGCAGGCCCATGAGGGCGACACCGTGCTGACGGCGCTGCTGCTGGCCGCGCAGCAACTGCGCGTCACCCTGGGCGAAGGCGCGCCGCGCGCCGGCTTCTGCCTGATGGGCGCCTGCCAGGATTGCTGGGTGCAGACGGCGGAGGGCACGCGTCTGCGCGCCTGTTCCACCGCGGTCGAAGACGGCATGGCGCTGGTCAGCGCCCAGCCCGGAGAACTCGCATGCCGATGAATCCTCCCGGTGCCGATGACATGCCGCGCATGGTGGTGGTCGGCGCCGGCCCCGCGGGCGTGCGCGCCGCGCAGACGCTGCTGCGCCACGGCGTGCGCCCGGTGATCGTGGACGAAGCCGCCTTGCCCGGCGGCCAGATCTATCGCCAGGGCGCAATGCCGCGCGGCACCGCGCGCCAGCGCTATGGCTTCGAGTGGAAGCGTGCGCAAGCCATCCACGCGGCCGGCGCGGACCTGGCCGCCCGCGCCGACTACCGCGCCGCCACCGCGGTGTGGAATGCCGCGCCGGGCAGCCTCGACCTGGTTCGCGACGACGAACTGGAAACCCTGCCCTACACCCGCCTGCTGCTCGCCACCGGCGCCACCGACCGTGTGCTGCCCTTTCCGGGCTGGACCCTGCCCGGCGTCTACTCCTTGGGCGGCGCGCAGATCGCGCTGAAGAGCCAAGGCTGCATGTTCGGACCGCGCATCGTGTTCGCCGGCACCGGCCCGCTGCTCTATCTGGTCGCTTATCAATATGCGCGGGCCGGCGGCCAGGTGCAGGCCGTGCTGGACTGCGCGCCCCTGAATGGCCAGGTCCGCGCCGCGCCGGCCCTGCTGAGCCAGCCCGGCATGCTGGCCAAGGGCCTGTACTACCTGGGATGGCTGCGCGCCCACGGCGTGCCCGTGCGCCATGGCGCGCGGCTGGACGCGGCACAGGGCTCAGACCGCATCGAGAGCGTGCTCGCGACCCTGGACGGCAAGCCGCAAGCCATCGCTTGCGACGCGCTGGCGGTCGGCCACGGGCTGCGCGCCGAAACGCAGCTGGCCGACCTGCTGGATTGCGTTTTCGACTTCGACGCGTCGCAACGCGCCTGGCTGCCGCGCCGCGATGCCGATGGCCGCAGTTCGACAGCCGGCGTCTACCTGGCCGGCGACGGCGCGGGCATAGGCGGCGCCGTCCTGGCCGAGCTCGCGGGCGAACGTGCCGCGCTGGCCATGCTGGCGGACAGCGGCATCGCCGTCAGCGCCGCCAGAATGCAGTGGCTGGCCCGCCGCCAAGCTCGCTGGGCGCGTTTCCGGCGCGGCCTGGACCAGGCCTTTCCCTTGCCTGGCGCAAACTGCGACGACTCGGTCATGGTCTGCCGCTGCGAGGAAGTGCGCGCCGGCGCGTTGCGCGCGGCGGCCGGGCAATACGCCATCGACGACCTCAACCGACTGAAGGCGCTGACACGCATCGGCATGGGCCTGTGCCAGGGACGCATGTGCCAGGCGGGCGCGGCCGAACTGCTGGCCGACTGCCGCGGACTGGCCTTGGCGGACATCGGCCGGCTGCGCGGCCAGGCGCCGGTCAAGCCGCTGAACCTGTCCATGCTCGGCAAGGCGCAACCATGAACCCGCTGCATACGGAAGTCGCCATCATCGGCGCGGGCTTGGTGGGCGCCAGTGCCGCCCTGGCGCTGCGCCGCATGGGCGTCGCCACTACGCTGATCGACGGCGGCGCGAGCGGCGCACGCGCCAGCGGGGTCAACTTCGGCGGCGTACGCCGGCAGGGCCGCTCGATCGAACAGCTTTATCTGGCGCAGCGCGCGCACGGCATCTGGTCGCGCCTGCCCGAGCTCATCGGCACCGACGCGGAATACGTCCGCAGCGGCCACCTGAAACTGGCACGCACCGAATCCGACCTGGAAAAGCTTTGCGCCTACCGCGACAAGGTCAGCGACTTCGACCTCGGCCTGGAAATCATCGAGGCCGCCGAGTTGCGCCGCCGCTTTCCCGCGCTAAGTCCGGACCTTGCCGGCGGCTCGCTGTGTCCGCATGACGGCCAGGCCAATCCGCGCCTGGTCGCGCCCGCCTTCGCCCATGCCGCCGCGCGCGCCGGCGCCCGACTGCTCGAACACTGCGCCATCACCCATGCCGACACCCAGGGCGGCGATTTCCTGTTGACCGCCGCCGACGGCCGGCGCATACGCGCCGCCACGGTCATCAATGCGGCGGGCGCCTGGGGCGCGGCGGTGGCCCGATGGTTCGACGACGACCTGCCCTTGCAGGTCAAGTATCCGACCATGCTGGTGACCGAGCCGCTCACGCCGCAGATCGACGTGTCGCTGGGCGTGGAAGGCGGCGGCTTCTATGCCCGGCAGGTCGCGCGCGGCAACGTCGTCATGGGCGGCGGTTACGGCAGCGCGCTGCCCGGAGACCGCAGCCGGCCCGGCCGCGCCGCGCTTGCCGAGCTTGGACGCGCCGCTCCGTCGGTGCTGCCCGCCCTGGCTTGCGCCAGCGTGATCCGTTGCTGGTCCGGCATCGAAGGCTACTTCGCCGACAAGAACCCGGTTATCGGATTCAGCCCCCGGGTGCCGCAGCTGCTGCATGCCTTCGGCTTCTCGGGCGGAGGCTTCCAGATCGCGCCGGCGGTGGGCGAGGTCATCGCCGAAATGGCGACGGGGCGCGGCGGCTTGATGATGGCTGAAAAGTTCTCGGCCAGCCGCTGGGAGGCCGCGCAGGCGTGACCCTTGCGGCGGCCGCGCCAGGGCTTGCGCGGCGAGGCCGCATCAACTGCGCTTGCTGATCGCTCTTGCCGCCCTGATCACCAGCGGCCCCAGCTCCTCGCGCGCGCGTTCCAGCGACCAGCGCGGCTTGGGTACGGATATGTTGAGCGCGCCCAGGGGATTGCCCTTGTCGTCATGGATAACCGCGGCCACATTCAGGTCCCCGGCGTAGAACTCTTCGTCGGCATAGGCGTACTGGTCGCGCCTGGCCTCTTCGATCAACGCGCGCAGCTTGCCGATATCGGTGGTGGTGCGCGGCGTGTGCTTGACGCACGTGATGCGACGCAACTTCAGCTCGAGTTCTTCCGGCGGCAACAAGGCCCATAGCGCGCGCCCCGAAGCGGTCGCCACGCACGGTATCTGCGTGCCCACCGGCAGGTACTCGGGGATGTGCCTGGCTGGCGCCACGCGCATCACGAACACCATGTTGTCGCCGTCCGGCACGGCAAGGTTGACGATCTCTCCGCACTCCTGGTTGACCTGGTGCAGCACCGCATGCGCATGCTGGAACAAGGGCTGCCGGTAGAGATAGCTGTAGCCCAGCCCCACGGCCTTGACCGTCATGCTGTAGCGCTTGCTGCGCGGATCCTTGGACAAGTAGCCGGTTTTCTCCAGCGTGTACGCCACGCGTTGCGCCGAGCCGATGGTGATGCCGTTCTCGCGGGCCATCTCCTGCAAGCTCAAGGAGGCGTGGCCGCGGAAGGACTCCAGCACGGCCAGCCCTTTTTCCAGCGACTGGATCATCAAGGCGGAAGGTTCAGACATTCGGGTTCCGTGTGTATGGCTGGGAGGGAATTTTGTCCGCAAAAAACGGGAAAGCAAGCTGGCCTAGGGAAACCCTTACGTTGTGGCCCGGCCCCGCGAGCAGTATAAAAACACCTCAATTTATCGATATACGTATATTGTTATCGAATAGCGATAATTAAACAAATTGGGGTTTCATGCAAGCGTATCCATCCCATGATCCGGCGCACGCCACCGCCATGCCGCAAGCCGCAAACGACAGCTCAGGCGCCTCGGACACGGCGCTGCCTGCCGTCGTCGACGTCGCCATCGTCGGCGGCGGCATCATCGGCATCAGCACTGCCTACGCCCTCGCGCGCGCCGGGCTGCGGGTCGCCGTGTTCGAAAAAGGCACGCTGGCCTGCGAGCAATCGTCGCGCAACTGGGGCTGGGTGCGCACGCTGGGACGAGACCTGCCTGAAGTGCCCCTGGCGCAGCGCGCGAACCAGCTGTGGGAAGAGATCCAGGCCGCGGTGGATGTGGGCTTCCGTCGCAGCGGCATGTTCTACCTGCAGGAAAACGACGTGGACGCGGCGGGCCATCAGGCCTGGATCGACGGCGCGCGCGCGCATGGCGTTGATGCGCGCCTGCTGGATAACCGCATGCTGCGGAAAATGCTGCCGTCGACCGGACGCGCCTGGACGGGCGCCATGTATAGCCGCACGGACGGCGTCGCCGAACCGCAGTTGGCAACGCGCGGCATAGCCTCACTGGCCCGCGCAGCGGGCGCACACATCCTGGAAGGCTGCGCCGTGCGCGGCGTGGAACGCAGCGCTGGCCGCGTATCCGCCCTGCTTACCGAGCGCGGCCGCGTCGCAACCCAGGCGGTACTGGTCGCGGCCGGCGCCTGGTCGCGGCTGTTCTGCGGCAACCTGGGCGCCGACTTCCCGCAATTGAAGGTCCGCGGATCCGTGCTGCGCACGACCCCGCTAGACACGGGCCCGCTGGCTGCCATCAATGGCAAGGACTTCACCTGCCGCAAGCGCGCCGACGGCGGATACTCGGTATCGCAGTTCGGCGCATCGATGGCGGACGTGGTGCCCGACACCTTCCGCCTGATGCCTCATTTCTTCAGCGCGTGGCGCGCCAACAGCAGCTTCGTGCGGCTGCGCTTCGGCAAGCGCTTCTTCGAGGAACTGAAGATTCCGCGCCATTTCCCGGTTGATCGCGTTTCGCCCTTCGAACGGCATCGCGTGCTGGATCCGTCGCCGTCCAGGCGCGGCGTCGAGCAGGCGTGGCACAGGCTGGTCCAGGCCTTTCCCGCCTTCCGCGCAGCGCGCATCGCGCAGTCCTGGGCCGGCTACATCGACGTCACGCCCGACGCCATGCCCGTCATGGATGCGGTGCCCGGGCTCCCCGGGCTCTACCTGGCTTCCGGCTTCTCGGGCCACGGCTTCGGCATCGGCCCGGCAGTTGGCGAAGCCATGGCGCAGCTGATCCAGGGCCAGACGCCGGCCATCGATCTGCACCCGTTCCGCTACGGCCGCTACGGCACATGACGGCCGCAAGCGTTCGATCACTCATACAACCACAGGGGAGTTCTTTCATGGATAGCCACAGCGTCGACCTGCATCGCCGCGCCACCGTCGTCGACGGCCTGGTCTTCTTCAGCGACGGCAGCGCCCGCGACATGCTGTCCGGCGGCGTCAGCGCCATCAACGTCACGATCAGCGAGATGGGCGCGGACTTCGAGCAGGCGCTGCGCGACTGCATGGCCTGGCGCCAGCGCTGCGCCGCGCCGGACTCGCCCTGGCTGCTGGTGGAAAAGGCCGATGACATCGCGCGCGCCAAGCAGGCCGGCAAGCTGGGGCTCATCATGGGCTGGCAGAACGGCAAGCCGCTGGGCGACCAGATCGACCGCGTTGCCCTGTTCCATGAATTGGGCATGCGCGTCATCCAGCTGACCTACAACGAAGCCAATCTGCTGGGCGACGGCTGCCTGGAAAAGCGCAACGCCGGCCTCAGCGACCTGGGCGTGAAGATGGTCGCAGAGATGAACCGCATCGGCATCGCCATCGACCTCAGCCACTGCGCGCCGCAGACCTGCCTGGACGCCGCCCGTCACAGCAGCAAGCCCGTGCTGCTGACCCATGCCAACGCCAACGCCGTCATCACGCGTCCGCGCAACAAGTCGGATGAGGTCATCAAGGCGGTCGCCGCGACCGGCGGCGTGGTCGGCTGCAGCATCCACGCCTACCTGAACTGGCGTGGGGATCCACGCCAGCAACCCTTGCTGTCGGACTTCGTCGCCAACGTGAAGTACATCGGCGAACTGGTCGGCTACGAGCACGTGGGCATCGGTACCGACTTCCCGTCGGTCGACACCTACGAGGCCGTGCGTCACGTGATGGTGATGTCGCGCACCAAGTACGCCAAATCGGGCGGCGACTTCTCCGATGCCTTTGGCGACGTCATGGAAGCGCGCTATCCCGTGGAAACGCCGACGCCGGCGCAATTCCCCGCCTTTACCCATGCGCTGCATCAAGCCGGCCTGACCGACAGCCAGATCCTGGGCGTGCTGGGCGGAAACTTCCAGCGCGCATTCGCGCAAGCATGGGCCGCCGCCTGAATCGAATGGAGATCACCATGACCCTGCGCCTGCACCGCTACTTCACCGCCGCGCTGGCTTGCGCGGCCCGCGCCTTGCCGCTCGCGGGCGCCGCCATCACGGCGCCAGCTGCCGCTGCCGCGCCCTATCCCGCCCAGCCTGTCCACATCATCGTGCCCTATCAAGCCGGCGGTTCCACCGACATCGTGATCCGCAAGTTCGCCGAACTCGCCGCGCCCGAACTGGGCCAGGCCATCGTCATCGAGAACCGCGGCGGAGCCGGCGCCACCATGGGCGCGCGCGCCATCAAGAGCGCGCGTCCCGATGGCTACACGCTGGCCGTCCTGCCCAGCCCGGTCTATCGCATGCCCCACATCCAGGACATGGGCTACGACCCCACGCGCGACTTCACCTACGTCATGATGCTCAGCGGCTACACGCTGGGCGTGGCGGTGCCTGCCGCCTCCCCGTACAAAACCTGGGCCGACTTCATCAGCTACGCCAAGCAGCACCCGAATGAAGTCACCTACGGGACAGCCAGCGTCGGCAGCGCCTCCAACGTGATGATGGAAGACATCGCCGGCCGCAACGGCGTGACGTGGCGCCATATCCCCTACAAGGGCGAATCCGAGGTGCTGACCGCGGTGATCGGGGGCCAGGTCACGGCGTACGCCGGCTCGACCACCGTGCAGCCCATGGTGCAGTCCGGCAAGATGCGCATGCTGGTCACCTGGGGCGAA
Organism: Achromobacter sp. SD115; assembly: GCF_017355315.1. Classification (NCBI taxonomy): domain Bacteria; kingdom Pseudomonadati; phylum Pseudomonadota; class Betaproteobacteria; order Burkholderiales; family Alcaligenaceae; genus Achromobacter; species Achromobacter sp. SD115. The sequence goes on from NZ_JADIJM010000025.1 coordinate 106,225, forward strand.
CAGCGCAGCGCCCAGTATCCCGACACGCCCACCCTGCACGAAGTGGACGGCACGCCGCCGGCCAACGCGCCATTCGGCATTGCCGGCCCCCAGGACATGCCGCCCGCCGTCGTTTCCAGGTTGCATGCCGTCTTCAAGCAGGTGGCCGAATCCGATGCCTTCAAACAGATCCTGACCCAGTACGGCCAGGAGCTGGTCTACATGGACGGCAAGGACTACGCCGCCTATGCCGCCCGGCAGTACGCCCTGGAAGCGGAGATCGTCCGCAAGCTGGGGCTGGCCGCCAACAAGTAAGGCGCCACGGCCCGGCTGCGCCGCCGCAGCCGGGCTGCTTCGGCTTGGGGTCGCGCACGATCCGACAACAGCCGGGGTCCGCCAGGGCCTCGGCCAGCAAGAAGAGTCCAGGAGATATCCATGATTGTTCGAGCACTCGCCATTCTGCCTACACGCCGCCGCGCTCTCGCAGCCTTGTGCGGCCTGGCCGGCCTGCTGGCCGCCGCACACCCGGTCGCGGCGCTGGCCGAGGCATGGCCCGCCAAGCCGATACGCCTGATCGTCGGCTACCCGCCGGGCGGCGGCACGGACACGGTGGCGCGCATGCTGGCGCAACAATTGGGCCAGGAGCTCAAGCAGCCCGTCGTGGTCGAGAACCGCGCCGGCGCCAGCGGCACCATCGCGACCCAGCAGGTCGTGCGGGCCGAGCCCGACGGCTACACCGTGCTGTTCGCCACGGCGTCGCCGCTGACCGGAGCGCCGCTCACGGTCAAGGACCTGCCCTACGACCCCATGAACGACCTGATCCCGGTCACCCGCATCGGCGGCGGCCCCTTCATCCTGGTCGCCAACCCGGGGTTCCCGCCCAACACGCTGCCTGAACTGGTGGAGTACGCGCGCAGCCGCCCCGGAGAGGTCAACTATGCCTCGCCGGGCATCATGACCGCCAACTTCTTCTTCTCCGAACAGCTGAACATGGATGCCGGGATCAAGACCACGAACGTGCCTTACCGGGGCAGCGCGGCGCTGCTCAATGACGTCATGGCCGGCCAGGTGCAGTACACGCTGGACACGCCGGGCACCACGCTGCCCTTCATCCGCAACGGCAAGCTGAAGGCGCTGGCCATCTTCAGCGACCAGCGCCTGGACCGGGCGCCCGAGATTCCCACCGCCAAGGAAAGCGGCTATCCGAACCTGGTCGGCGGTTCCTGGTACGGCTTGCTATTGCCCAAGGGCACGCCGCCCGCGATCGTCGATGGCCTGTACAAGGCCACCAAGACCGCCTTGTCCAGCGCCGACGTGCGCGCCGCCATGGAAGCGCGCGACGTGATGGTGGAAGGCAGCTCCCCCGACGAATTCCGCAGCTACCTGCAAGCCGAGTTCAAGCGCTGGCAGGACGTGACGCAAAAGCTGGGCATCAAGCCGCAATGATCTTTTGAAGCCGCG
>NZ_JADIJM010000026.1:0-106590 GCF_017355315.1 Achromobacter sp. SD115
GGCACCCCGATCGCATCCAGCTGTATTCGCTGCCCACGCCCAATGGCGTGAAGGTGTCGATCCTGCTGGAGGAGACCGGGCTGCCCTACGAGGTCCACCGGGTCAGCTTCGACGCCCGGGACCAGTTTTCACCCGAGTTCCTGTCGCTCAGCCCGAACAACAAGATTCCGGCCATCCTCGATCCCAACGGCCCCGAAGGCAAGCCGCTGGGCCTGTTCGAGTCCGGCGCCATCCTGATCTACCTGGCCAGCAAGGCGGGCAAGTTCCTGCCGGCGGACACGGCGGGGCGCTACGAGACGCTGCAGTGGATCATGTTCCAGATGGGTGGCATCGGCCCGATGTTCGGCCAGTTGGGTTTCTTCCACAAATTCGCCGGCAAGGACTACGAGGACAAGCGTCCGCGCGACCGGTATGCGGAGGAGTCCAAGCGCCTGTTGAACGTGCTGGACCAACGGCTGGCGGGGCGCGACTGGGTAATGGGCGATGAATACACCATTGCCGATATCGCCATCCTGCCCTGGGTGCGCAACCTGGTGGGCTTCTATGGCGCGGGCGAGCTGGTGGAGTTCTCGCGCTTCAAGAATGTTGCCCGGGTGCTGGAGGCTTTCGTGGCCCGCCCGGCGGTGGCCCGGGGCCTGACGATACCCGCCTGAGTCGGGGGAGGCTGCGCGGCCGCTGCCTGAGCGGCCGCGTGCTTCCGGTTTCCCGTCGTCCGCTGCGGGCTTGCGGCAAATCAAACAAGCCCGCAAGTTATATGTTTTTCGGTCATTAACTTATTACTGAAAGGCGTAAGCTTCCTCCATAAGCTGGACAGACCGTACGAACACCCCGACGTGCACGCTGGCCAGCGTGCAACGGAGGGCAGTAATGAAGAGGATCGGGATCAAGGTCGCGGTGGGCCTGCTGGCGGCTGCGGGCCTGGCTATCGGCGGCGCGCAGCTGCTGACCGCGAATCGCAAGGCCGACGCGCCGGCGTCCGTCGACATCAACGACAGGCGGCTGGCCGAGGCCGGCGCCTACATCGCGCGCACGGGCGACTGCGTGGCCTGTCACAGCGTACCCAATGGCAAGCCCTTCGCGGGCGGCCTGGCGATGCAGACACCGGTCGGCACCATCTATTCGTCGAACATCACGCCCGACAAGCAGACGGGCATCGGCGGCTACAGCTACGCGGATTTCAAGAATGCGGTGCAGTACGGCATCCGCAAGGACGGCACGCCCCTGTATCCGGCCATGCCGTACCCGTCGTACGCCATCATGCCGGACGCGGACATCCAGGCGCTGTACGCCTACTTCATGTCGCAGGTCGAGCCCGTCAGCCAGCCCAGCGCGGATTCCACCATACCGTGGCCGCTGAACATGCGCTGGCCCATGGCCTGGTGGCAACTGCTGTTCGCGGGCAAGCGCGAGTTCGCGGCCCCGGCCGGCGCCGATGAAAAACTGGTGCGCGGCGCTTATCTGGTCGAAGGTCCTGGCCACTGCGGCGCTTGCCACACGCCGCGCGGCCTGGCTTATCAGGAGCAAGCGCTGTCCCTGGCGGACGGCGACGCCTTCCTGTCCGGCGCCGTGATCGACGGCTGGCGCGCCAAGAGTCTGCGCGGCGAGGCCCAGGGCCTGCAATCCTGGAGCGCGCAGGATATCGAACTGTTCCTGAAGACGGGCCGCACCGACAAGGTGGCGGCATTCGGCGCGATGGCCGACGTGGTCGAGCACAGCACGCGCTATTTCACCGATGGCGACCTTGCCAGCATCGCGGCCTACCTGAAGCAATTGCCTGCGGCCGGCGGCAAGCTCGCCGCCTTCCCGCCCAAGGCCGACGGCACCACCGCGTCCCTGCGTGACGGTCGCTACGACTCGCGCGGTGCGGTTATCTACGCGGAGCAATGCGTGGTGTGCCACCGTGCCGACGGGCAGGGCATGCCGCGCATTTTCCCGGCGCTGGCGGGCAACTCGGCGGTGTTTGCGCAGAACCCGCAGTCCATCATCCAGATCACGCTGGAAGGCGGCAGGATGCCGTCCAACGACACGGATGCCATGACGTTCGCGATGCCGGGCTTCAAGCACCTGAGCGATCGCGATATCACAGACGTGATCAATTTCATCCGCAAGGGATGGACCAACCAGGCGCCCGCGATCGGCGAGAAGGACGTCGCGCATATCCGCGAGTTCCTGGCCAGCAAGAAGCCGAACATCGGCGGAGGCAAGCATGAGTAAGCACATCAGGATCGCCGCGCTGCTGGCGGCTGCTGCGGTCGCCGTGGGCGGCTGGACGGCTGCCACGGCCGAACCCGAGGCCGCGGCGCCAGGCGCGCGCAGCACCTTCCCGGTGCTGGACAAGGACGGCAAGCGCCTGCCGGACTACACCATTCCATCGGACACCCAGATCGCCGCGCAGCCCAACGCCGAGCAGATCAACTACGGCAAGCGTCTCCTGACCGAGACGCGCCGCCTGCTGCCGCAGAACACGGGCGCCAGCCTGAACTGCAATAGCTGCCACGTGCAGGGCGGCAAGAAGCCGCTGGGTGCGCCCTACATCAACACGGTCAATTCGTTCCCGCAGTTCAATCCCCGCGCCAACCGGGTGGTGACGCTGGAGGATCGCATCAACGGCTGCTTCATGCGCTCGATGAACGGCAAACCGCTGGAGAAGGACTCGGCGGAAATGCAGGCCATGATCGCCTACATGAAGTGGCTGGCCCAGGACGTGCCGCACGGTGCCAAGGTGCAGATCGAGAACGCTTGGCCGATAGACACCAAGCTGGTGCCCGACGCGGTGCGCGGCAAGAGCCTGTATGCGGCCCAATGCGCGTCCTGCCACGGCGCCAATGGCGAGGGCAAGAAGGACCATTCGGGCGACATCGCCTTTCCGCCCTTGTGGGGCGACGAGTCCTTCAATATCGGCGCGGGCCTGGCGCGCACCTACAAGGCGGCAGCCTTCATCCGCAACAGCATGCCGATGGGCGTGAACACGCACGGCAGCTGGGGCGAGGGCGGCGTGCTGTCCGACCAGGACGCGGTGGACGTGGCTGAATACTTCACCCACATGCCGCGCCCGGATTTCGCGGGCAAGGACAAGGACTGGCCGCAGGGCAAGAAGCCGAAGGACGCGCGCTACTGAGGCGCCGCGGCCCAGCCTCTACAATCGGCCCTGTCATCCCTTATGGAAAGCCGGGGCCGCCCATGGAACTGCGCCAACTGCGTTACTTCGTCCGCGTCGTGGAGGCGGGCAGCATCGGCCGCGCCGCGCAGTCCATCGGCATGGTGACCTCGGCGCTCAGCCAGCAGATCAGCCGGCTGGAGGGCGAGTTGTCCACCCGGCTGCTGCGGCGCAGCGCCAGCGGCGTGGAGCCCACCGACGCGGGGCTGGCGTTCTTCCGCCAGGCGCAGCTGGCGCTGCGCCACGCCGACGATGCGGTGCACGCGGCGCAGCAGGCCAGGCTGGCGGGCCACGTCAGCGTGGGCCTGCCTTCCACCACCGCCGCCATCCTCGGCGCGCCCTTCGTGCAAGCCATGAATGAGCGCTATCCCGACATCCGCCTGCATCTGGTGGAAGCGCTGTCGGGACATCTCAGCGACATGCTCAACGGCCGCCTGCTGGACCTGGCCATCGTGTTCCAGGCCGAATCCGCGCGCCGCTGGAGCATTACGCCTTTGCTGGACGAGCCGCTGTTCCTGCTGGCCCATCCCGGCATGCCAGGTTTGCCGGCAGGCGACACCACCCGCATCGAAGCCATTGCGCATCTGCCGCTGGTCCTGCCCAGCGGACGCCACGGGCTGCGCGCGCTGGTCAACCACGCGTACCAGCAGTCGGGCCGCGCGCCCCTGGTGGCGGTGGAGGTGGATGGCCTGCCGGTACTGATGGACGTGGTGCAGCTGGGCCACGTCGCCACCATCCAGCCCAGTTCCGCCATGGCGCGGATCGCGCCGGGTCAGTTGCACATGGCGCGCATCGACGACGCCCACCTGTACCGTCCCAATCTGCTGGCCAGCCTGTCCGAGGACGAGCTGTCGCCCGCGGCCCTGGCTGCCCGCCTGGTGCTGGCCGACGTCTCGCGCACGCTGGCGCGCGCGGGCAAATGGCCGGTGGTGACTCTTCACGATTCATGAAGACCTGTTGACGCCTGGCTGATATCGGCGGGTGCGCTTGCTCGCTACAGTCCGTTCCTTGGAAGAGGAACGATGGCATGGTCGATGTCTTGGTGGTGGGAGGGGGCAACGCGGCGCTGTGCGCGGCCCTGATGGCGCGCGAGGCCGGTGCCAGCGTGCTGCTGCTGGAAGCGGCGCCGCGCGAGTGGCGCGGCGGCAACTCGCAGCACACGCGCAATCTGCGCTGCATGCACGATGCGCCGCAGGACGTGCTGATCGAGGCCTACCCCGAGGAAGAATACTGGCAGGACCTGCTCAAGGTGACGGGCGGGCTGACCAACGAACATCTGGCGCGCCTGGTCATCCGCGAATCCTCCACCTGTAGGGACTGGATGCGCCACCACGGCGTGAACTTCCAGCCGCCGCTGTCGGGCGCGCTGCACGTGGCGCGCACCAACGCTTTCTTCATGGGCGGCGGCAAGGCCCTGGTCAACGCCTACTACCGCAGCGCCGAGGCGCTGGGCGTGCAGATCCGCTACGACGCCCCGGTCGACTCGCTGGAGCTGGACGGCGGGCGCTTCGTGGCGGCGCGCATCGGCGATGAACGCATCGAGGCGCGCGCCTGTGTGCTGGCGGCCGGCGGTTTCGAGTCCAACCGCGAGTGGCTGCGCGAGGCCTGGGGCCAGAACGAGCGCGGCGAATGGCCGGCCGACAATTTCCTGATCCGCGGCACCCGCTACAACATGGGCGTGCTGTTGAAGTTCATGCTGGACGCGGGCGCGGACCGCATCGGCGATCCGTCGCAGTCGCATTGTGTGGCCATCGACGCGCGCGCGCCGCTGTACGACGGCGGCATCTGCACGCGCATCGACTGCGTGTCGCTGGGCGTTGTGGTCAACCGGGAGGCGCGCCGCTTCTATGACGAGGGCGAGGACTTCTGGCCCAAGCGCTACGCCATCTGGGGCCGCCTGACGGCCATGCAGCCGGGGCAGATCGCCTATTCCATCATCGACGCCAAGGCCGTCGGCCGCTTCATGCCGCCGGTATTCCCCGGCGTGCAGGCCGACACCTTGCCGGAACTGGCCGTGAAGCTGGGGCTGGATCCTGCCGTCTTCGAGCAGACCCTGCGCGACTACAACGCGGCCTGCCGCGTCGGCAAGTTCGACCACACCGCGTTGGACGATTGCCATACCGAGGGCCTGGCGCCGGCCAAGACGCACTGGGCGCGGCCCATCGATACCGCGCCGTTCTATGGCTATGCCTTGCGGCCCGGCATCACCTTCACCTACCTGGGCCTGAAGGTGGACGACACCGCCGCGGTCCGGTTCAACGACGTGCCCAGCGACAACCTGTTCGTCGCGGGCGAAATGATGGCCGGCAATGTGCTGGGCAAGGGCTATACGGCCGGGGTGGGCATGTCCATCGGCACGGCCTTTGGCCGCATCGCCGGCACCCGGGCCGCGGCAGCCGCGCGCGGCCGGCACCACGCGGAAGCACGACATGACGCAGCTTGAAGCCCTGGCGCGCGAGGCGCAGTCCTTTTCCACGCCGCATGCTGAGGCGGCGCCCGTCATGGTCGAGCAGCCGGTGCGCTGGCTAGGCAAACAGGCCAAGCCCCAGGCGGAGCTTCTGACCGGCGATGAAGCCGAAGTCGCCCGCGTCATGCAGATCTGCAACGCCTGCCGTTACTGCGAAGGATTCTGCGCGGTGTTTCCCGCCATGACCCGGCGCCTGGAATTCGGCAAAGCCGATCTGAACTACCTGGCCAACCTGTGTCACAACTGCGGCGCCTGTTTGCACGCTTGCCAGTACGCGCCGCCGCACGAGTTCGCGGTGAACGTGCCGCAGGCCATGGCCCGGGTCCGGGTGCAGACCTACACCGATTACGCCTGGCCCGCGGCGCTGGGCGCGCTGTACAAGCGCAATGGCCTGGTGGTGTCGCTGGCAACTGCCGCCGGGCTGGCGCTGTTCCTGACGCTGGCCGTGCTGATGGCGGGCGGCCTGTTCCACGAGCCGATGGCCGGCAACTTCTATGCCGTGTTCCCGCACAACACGCTGGCGCTGATGTTCGGCGTGGTGTTCGGATTCTCGATGCTGGCCTTGGGCGTGGGCGTCGCGCGCTTCTGGCGCAATGTCAGCCCGGGGGCGGCCACGGGCGCCGCGGTGGCGGAGGCGGCGCACGACGCGCTGCGGCTGCGCTATCTGGATGGGGGGCATGGCAAGGGCTGCAACAACGCGGACGACGCCTTCACCTTGTGGCGCCGCCGGTTCCATCACTTCACGTTCTATGGGTTCATGCTGTGCTTCGCCGCTACCTGTGTGGCGACGCTGTACCACTATCTGCTGGACCTGCAGGCGCCGTATCCGTTCTGGAGCGCGCCGGTGCTGCTGGGCACGGCGGGCGGAATCGGCCTGCTGATCGGGCCGGCGGGGCTGCTGTGGCTGAACTTCAAGCGCCATCCGCAGCAGGGCGACGCGGCGCAAAAGCCCATGGACCGCGGCTTCATCGCGCTGTTGTTCCTGACCAGCGCCACCGGCCTGGCCTTGCTGGCCGGCCGCGACGGCGGCGCGATGGCGCTGCTGCTGGCGATTCATCTGGGCGTGGTGATGGCGCTGTTCCTGACCCTGCCCTACGGCAAGTTCGCCCATGGCATCTACCGTTCTGCCGCGCTGCTGAAGTGGGCCATCGAGAAACGCCAGCCCAACAAGCTGCAGCTGGGCTCGGACTGAAGGGCCGCGTAGTCGCGGGAATTTGACGGCGCCCGCCGACGGCGCCGCGACCGATAACAAACCAGGAGATTTCAATGTTCCGTACTTCCTTGCTGGCGCGCACCGCGCTGGCCGTCTGTCTGCTGCCGGCCTTGCCGGCGGCGCAAGCCCAGTCCTTCCCCACGAAGCCGATTACGCTGGTGGTGCCGCATTCCGCGGGCGGCACCTCGGACATCCTGGCGCGAACCGTCGCGGCCGAGGCCGCCAAGACGCTTGGGCAGACCATCGTCATCGACAACAAGGGCGGCGCCAACGGCACCATCGCCGCCAAGCAGGTGGCGACATCCGCGCCCGACGGCTACACCCTGTTGCTGGCCACCGCCAGCACGCATGGCATCAACCCGTCCTTGTATTCGCGCATTTCCTACGACGCGGTGAAAGACTTCACGCCCGTCACGCTGCTGGCCACGGTGCCCAACGTGCTGGTGGTGGGCAAGCAGGTGCAGGCGGCGAATGTGCAGGAGCTGGTCGCCTATATCCGGTCGCAGGGTGACAAGATCAACATGGGCTCGGCCGGCGCGGGCACGCCCGGCCATCTGGCTGGCGAGATGTTCAAGAGCGCCGCCAAACTCCAGTTCACGCACATCCCCTACAAGGGCGGCAGCCCCGCCATCACCGACCTGATCGGCGGCCAGATCGACTTCATGTTCACCACCATCCCTGGCGTGCTGCCGCACGTGAAGGCGGGTACGCTGCGCGCGCTGGCGGTCACGTCGCCGCAGCGCTCGCCCGCCATGCCGGATATTCCTACCATGGCGGAATCGGGCCTGCCCGGTTTTCAGGCCGTGTCGTGGCACGGCATCGTCGCGCCGGCCGGCACGCCGGACGCGGTGGTTGCGACGCTGAACCAGGCCCTGAGCGACGCGCTGGCCGCGCCGGCCGTCAAGCAGCGTCTGATGGAAGAGGGCGCGCAGGCTTCCAGCCTGAACACCGCGGCGTTTGGCGCCTTCATCCAGAGCGAGATCGCGGCCTGGGCCAAGGCGGTCAAGGACTCGGGCGCGACCGCGAACTAGAACTTGTAGCGCAACTGCGCCAGCACGTTGCGCGGCGCGCCGTAGTAGACGGAGTTGTAGTTGCCGATGCCGGAGTAGTAGGTCTTGTCCAGCACATTGTTCAGGTTCACGGTCAAGCGCAGGTCCTTGTTGAAGTCATAGGCGGCCATCAGGCCGAGCACGCCATAGCTGTCTTGCGTGAAGCGGCGGCTTGCGCCGTTGACGGTCTGCGCGAAGTAGGTGCCTCCTTGCCAATGCACGTTGCCGCCCACCGTCAGGCGGTGCCAGTCTCCGGGCAGGCGATAGGTGGTGGCCAGCTTGAACAGCTGCTCCGGCTGGGTCGTGCTGACGCGCTCGCCGGCGCGGTCGCGCGAACGGCTGTAGGTATAACCAGCATGCAGTTGCCAGCCGGGCAGCAATTCTCCGGATACCTCCAGTTCGATTCCCCGGGTAGTCACGCCGGGCACGGCGATGTAGGCGACGCCGCCAGTGGGCAGCATGGCGCCGCTGGGATCCAGTTCGGCGACGTTGTCCTGCTTGAGCTGGAACAGCGCGATGCTGGTGTTCAGCCGGCCGTCCAGGTATTCGCCTTTGGCGCCCACTTCCACGCTCTTGCCCGTCATGGGATCCAGCTGGCGATTGGAGGCGTCGAAGTTGAAGGCCTGCGGCTTGAACACGTCGGTGTAGCTGGCATAGACGGTGTGATAGGCGTCTACATCGAATGTGACGCCGGCATACGGAATGAACTTGTTCTTGACGTCGGTGCCGTAGTTGCCCCGGAAGCCGCTGCTGAAAACGGAATTTTGTTCCCAGCGGTAATCGGTCAGCCGTCCGCCCAGGATGAGCGCGAACCGGTCAGTAGGGTGCAGGACAGTGGCGCCGTACAGGATCTTCTGGGATACCTCGATATCGTGGTCGAGCAGGCGTTTGTAGACCGTGGGCTTGAAGCTATTGTTGTCCCAGTTGAAGGCGTCCTTGATGATGGTGTCGCTCAGGCCGTCGTCGCGCCGCGATGTCGAGTGCGTACGTGCGGCGTTGTAGCCGAACACCAGGTCGTGGCGGCGACCCAGCAGGGAGTATGTGCCCGAGGCCTGCAGGTCGACGCTGTTCTCGCGCGAATCCGTATCGAACAGGCTGGCCTGGCCGAGGCTGTGGCTGATGCTGTGCGTTCTGGCGTCGATGAATGAACTGCCCATCCCCGCGATCAACTCGCTGGAGGAATAATTCCGATGCCCCGCGGCCAGCTTCAGTTGCCAGTCGTTGTCGAAGGTATGCGTGACGTCGGCGAAGTAGCGCGTGGTCTCGTGATTGCGCCAGGTCCATCTATCGGCGGGATTGGTCGAGCGTGAGAAGCTCGCCTGCCGGCCGTCCGAATAGAACGCGGGCAGGTGGATGTTGGACGAGGCGTCGTTCTTGTTTTTTTGATACTCGATGCCCAGCGTTGCCGTGGTGCGCGACGTGATGTCGGCCTCGACGATGCCATACAGCACGTCTTCGCGGGTTTTTGTGTACTCGATGAAGCTGGCGCTGTCGTTCACCGCGGCGATCATCCGGCCGCGGATCCTGCCGTTCTCGGCCAGCGAGCCGCCCAGGTCCAGTTCGCCCCGGTACTGGTCCCAGGACCCGGCGCCGGCGGTGACGCTGCCCTGGAACTCGCGGGTGGGCCGCTTGCGGATCAGGTTGATGACGCCCGAAGGATAGCCGGCGCCATTGACCAGGCCCGTGGCGCCCTTGAGGATCTCGACGCGGTCATAGATGACCGAGCTGCTGATGCTGTAGTTGTCGCGTACGTTGCCGCCGTCGCTGGACAGGCTGGGCAGTCCGTCGAACTGGAAATTCTGCAGCTGGAAACCGCGGGAATAGAAGCTGTAGCCTTCGGAGTTGCTGCGGCTGACGACCACGCCGGGCGCTTGCTCCAGTGCGTCGGCGATGGTGACGATGCCCTGGTCTTCCATCTGCTGGCGCGTGATGACCGTGACGGACTGTGGCGTTTCGCGCAATGACAGGCGCATACGCGTCGCCGAGCTGGATTCGGGCACCGTATACGAACCCGTACCCTCGCTGGGCGGGATGATGCTGCTGGCCGTGACCATGACTGGCTCCAGCGATGTCACCGCGCCGGCATGGGGCTGGAGGCGCACGCTCAGCACCTCCGCGGGGGTGACGACGAGTTCCAGACCCGTGCCTGCCAGGGCCTGCCGTGCCGCGGCTTCGGCGCTCAGCGCGCCGCGCACGGGCGCGGCTTGCCTGCCCGCGACGAGTTCGGCATTCGCGGATATGGTGCGGCCGCTATGCAGCGAGATCCGGCTCAGCGTGTCCGCCAAGGGGGCGGCGGGCAGGTCGTAGGACTGCGCGGCCTGGTGCGTGGGGGCGGCGTCCTGTGCGGTCGCGGACGGCGTCAACGCGCAGGCGCAGAGGGCGCCGGCGACGAGCGCTGCGCTGCGGCTCAAGGGAAAATTCATGATTCGGGATGTCCGGCAAGAAAGGGATTTCGGTTGCGTCACAGGTAATGACGGATAACCGACCTCAATCCCCTCATCGCCGCGCGGGGGCGTGCGTTTTTTTGTTATGCCGAGTCCACCAGCGTCAGCCAGGGACCGTAGCGACGGACTTGTATCGGCAGGGTTTCGCCCAGGGCCAGCAGGGTCTGGCGCGGGTCGTCCAGCGGGAACACGCCGAAAACGCGTAGCGCGCCAGCCTCTGGCGACAGGCGGATCACGCCGGCCTGATAGGCGCGCAACTGCTCGATGACCTCGGCCAGGCGGGCATCGCGCACGCTGAGGATGCCGCTGCGCCAGCTGGCTTGCGCGGCGTCTTCCCGTTGCCAGGCGCGGTCGCGGTCGAAGGCGGCCGTGCCGGCTTGCGCCAGTATCAGAGGACTGCCGCGTTCCGGCCGCAAGGTCAGCGTGCTTTCGAGAGCGCTGGCCACGGCATAGGTATCGAACTGGCTGACCGCCAGATGCGATGCGCCGCCATGCACGGCGCCGTACCGGGTCTGCACCACGAAGGGCCGGCTGTCGGCGCGGGCCTCGGCATAGAGCCCGCCCTGGCGCAGCTGGACAAGGCGCCGCGTATCGTCATAGCGCACATCGGCGGCCGAACGCGCGTTGAGCGTCAGCATGGAGCCGTCCTCCAGCGTGTAGGTCTGGCGTTCCCCGGTATGCGTGGAGTAGGTCGCGGACAGTCCGGCAAGCGGAATGTAGCGGTCTGCGATCAGGGCGCCGGCGGATACGCCGGACAGCAGCATGGTCAGTTTCAGCAGGCGACGCCGGTCCAGTCCGCTGTTTTGCAATAGGGCGGCGCGCGCGGCGCGGACGGGTCCGGGGGCGGTGTCCGCCGCGCCTCGCAGCCTGGCCAGCGGCTGCTGCATGATGCCGTCCACCTCGGCCCAGGCGCGAGCATGGTCCGGGTTGCTGTTCAGCCATTGGTCGAAGCGCCGGCGGTCGCCCTCGGTAGCCTGGCCTGACGTCAGCAGCACGATCCAGTCGACCGCCTGTTCCATCAGCGCGTCGCAGGCGGCGCGCGGCAAGGAGGCGCCGCTCATGCCGCTTGCGCGGCCCGACGCGCGGCGAGGCAGTGCAGGAAGGCGCGCTTCACGTGGCGCTCCACCGTTGCCAGCGACAGGCCCAGGGTTTGCGCAATGGCGGGATGGGTCATGCCATCCAGCCGGTTCAGCAGGAAGGCGTGCTTGACCGGCACCGGCAGTCCATCCAGCAGGTGGTCTATTTCCATGACCGCCTGCTTCAGCATGATCAGCGTCTCGGGCGATGCCGCTATAGGCTCCTGCTCCAGCGCAAGCGCTTGCAGATAGCGCGCCTCGACATCGCGCGCGCGCCACAGGTCGATGGTGAGCCGGCGAGCCAGTGTCAGGAGATAAGCCCGGGGTTCGGACAGGGCGGTGGCGTTGGCGGAGGTGAGGACGCGGACAAACGTGTCCTGCGTGAGGTCGGCGGCGTCGGCGCGGTTGTTGACGCGCCGGTTCAGCCAGCCGAGCAGCCAGTCATGGTGTTCCGCGTAAAGCCGGTGGACGTTCTTGTACGCGGGGGAATCCATGAAGGGCCGGGCCACAAATCAGTGCCAATAAGAATAACACTCATTTATAACTTGAATCGCCCGCCGGGACAATCTGCTGCTAGCCGGCCAGCAGCTTGCCCAGCGTCACCATGCCCTGTTCCATCTCCGGATTCCAGGGATGCCCGCCGTTCAACCGCAGGAAGTTGCCGAAGCCGCCGGACGCCGAAAACAGCGGACCCGGGGCGATGCTGATGCCGTGCCCGAGCGCCGCACGGTGCACCTTGAGCGTGTCGATGTGGGCCGGCAGCTCCACCCACACGAAATAGCCCCCCAGCGGCCGCGTGGCGCGCGTGCCCTTGGGAAAGTAGCGAGCGATGGCTTGCAGTAGTTCCCCTTGCTGCTGGGCCAGCGCCTGGCGGAATTGGCGCAGGTGGCGGTCGAAGCCGCCCTTTTCCAGATAGGCGGCGATGGCGGCCTGGGTGGGCGCCGCCGTCGCCAGGCTGGTGGTGAGCTTGTTGCGCATGATGCGCCGCGTGTAGCGGCCGGCGGCCACCCAGCCCACGCGGTAGCCCGGCGCCAGGGTCTTGGAGAACGAAGAGCAGTGCATCACGATGCCATCGCGATCGAAGGCCTTGGCCGGGCGCGGGCGGCTTTCGCCGAAGTACAGCTCGCCGTAGACGTCGTCCTCGATCAGCGCCACGTCGTGGCTGGCCAAGAGCCGCACCAGCGCTTCCTTCTTGTCATCGGGCATCAGGCTGCCCAGTGGATTCTGGAAGTTGGTCATGAGCCAGCAGGCCTTGGGGCGATGGCGCAGGATGGCTTGCTCCAGCGCTTGCAGGTCTATGCCTTCGCGCGGATGCGTGGCCACTTCGATGGCGTGCAGGTGATTGCGTTCCAGCGATTGCAGCGCGGCGTAGAAGGTGGGGGACTCGACGATGACCGCGTCGCCGGGGCTGGTGACCGCCGCCAGGCTCAGGTTCAGCGCGTCCAGCGCGCCGTTGGTGATGATGATGTCGTCCACCGGCACCGACATGCCGTCGGCCAGGTAGCGCAGCGCAATGGCGCGGCGCAGCGCGGCGTCGCCCGGGCTGAGGTCGTCGATCGAGCCCCAGGGATCCAGGCGCTGGACCGTGGACGCCATGAACTTCGCCAGGCGTCCGTAGGGCAGCAGCGACGGGTTGGGAAAGGCCGAGCCGAAAGGCAGCATGTCGCGGCGCAAGGTGGCGTTGAGCACCTGCAACACGTTGTCGCTGACGTCCACCGGATGGCGCCCGGCGTTGGCGCTGGACAGGCCGTCGAGTTCCGGCAGCGTGGCGTGCGGCGCGCGCAGCACGTAATAGCCGGAGCGGTCGCGGGCGCGGATCAGGCCGCGCGCCTCCAGCAGGTAATAGGCCTTGAACACCGTCGAGGGGCTGACCCCGCGGCTGGCGCTGGTCTGCCGCACCGAGGGCAGGCGGTCGCCCGCCTGTAGCAGGCCCGATCGGATCGATGCGGTGATTTCTTCTGTCAGCCGTTCATAGCGCTTCATGGGCAGGTCCGTTTGCGTGCTGCGGGTTCAGGTTGACATGCCGATGGTTCTCATCACCAGGCGCAGCGCATAGGCGGCCACGCCCAGCGCCGCGACGCTGCATGCCCAGATCATCGCCAGCCAGAGCAGGCGGCTGCGCCACGAGGGCAGGGAGGGTTGGGAGTGGTTCATCAGTGGAACTCCTCGCCGAGACGCACCTTGCCCCGGAACACGTAGTACGACCAGGCGGTGTACATGAGGATAATCGGAATGATCGCCAGCGCTCCCACCAGCGCGAAGCCCTGGCTTTGCGGCGGCGCGGATGCGGTCCAGATGGACACGTCGGGCGGGATGATGGCGGGCCAGATGCTGATGCCCAGGCCGCTGTAGCCCAGGAACAGCAGCGCCAGCGACAGCATGAACGGACCGGCGTTGGGCATGCCCTTGACGCGGCGGATGAGATCAAAGCCGGCCGCCGCGACCAGCAGTGGCACCGGCAGGAACCAGAACATGTTCGGCAGGCTGAACCAGCGCTGCGCGATCTGCGGCTGCGCCAGCGGCGTCCAGATGCTGAGCGCCGCGATCACGGCCAGCAGCGCCAGCGTCAGCGGCCGGGCGATGTCGCACATGTGGCGGTGCAGGCGGCCTTCGGTCTTCATGATGAGCCAGGTGCAGCCGAGCAGCGCGTAGGCCACCACCAGCCCGGCGCCGGTGAACAGCGAGAACGGGCTGATCCAGTCCCAGGCGCCGCCCTGGTAGGCGCGGTCCACCACCGGGATGCCTTCGATGTAGGCGCCCAGCGTTACGCCCTGGAAGAAGGTGGCGCACACGGAGCCGAGCACGAAGGCGCGGTCCCACAGCGGCCGGTGGTGTTCGTCCGCCTTGAAGCGGAATTCGAACGCCACGCCGCGGAAGATCAGGCCCAGCAGCATGAACACCAGCGGCAGGTGCAGCGCGCTCAGGATCACCGAGTAGGCCAGCGGGAACGCCGCCATCAGGCCGGCGCCGCCCAGCACCAGCCAGGTTTCGTTGCCGTCCCACACGGGCGCCACGGTGTTGACCATGACGTCGCGTTCCTCGCGATCATTGATCAGCGGAAAGAGGATGCCGATGCCCAGATCGAAGCCATCCATGATCACGTACATCATCACGCCGAACAGGATGATGACGGCCCATACCAGTGCAAGGTCGATGCCCATGGCCTCAGACTCCCGAATGCTTGCGTTGCGCGGGCTCGATGCCCGCCAGGGTGGAGGCGGCCGACAGCGGCCGCGACGGCTGGCGCGGTTCGCCCGGGCCGCCCGACAGCGGCGCGTGGCCGGGAGCGGGGCTGGGACCCATGCGGATCAGGCGCAGCATGTACGACACGCCGGCGCCAAACACCAGCAGGTACACCACCACGAACAGCGCCAGCGTCAGCGTCAGTTCGCCCAGCCCGTGCGGCGTGGCCGCGTCGGCGGTGCGCATGACGCCATACACCACCCAGGGCTGGCGGCCAATCTCCGTGACATACCAGCCCGCCAGGATGGCGATCAGTCCGGACGGCCCCATCCACAGCGCAAAGCGGTGCAGCCAGCGCGATTCGTACAGCTTGCCGCGCCAGCGCGACCACAACGCCCAGGCTGCCAAAGCAATCATCAGCATGCCCAGGCCCGCCATCACGCGGAACGACCAGAACACGGCCGTGGCGTTGGGGCGGTCTTCTGGCGGATACGACTTCAGGCCGGGGAACTGGCCGTCCCAGCTATGCGTGAGGATCAGGCTGCCCAGGCGCGGGATGTTCACCGCGTAGCGCGTTTCCTCGCGCTCCATGTCGGGGATGCCGAACAGCGTCAACGGCACGCCGGCGCCGGGCTCGTTTTCCCAATGGCCTTCGATGGCGGCGATCTTGGCGGGCTGGTGCTTCAGCGTGTTCAGGCCATGGAAGTCGCCGACCACGGCTTGCAGCGGCGCCACCAGCAGCAGCATGCCCATCGCCATCGCGAACATCTTCTTCACGGCGGGGCTGCGGTCGCCGCGCAGCAGGTGCCAGGCGCCGGAAGCGCCCACCATCAGCGCGGTCGCCAGGAACGCGGCGATGCCCATGTGAGCCAGGCGGTAGGGGAAGGACGGGTTGAAGATGACCGCCAGCCAGTCCGTGGGCACCACGCGGCCGTCCAGGATCTCGTAGCCGGCCGGCGTCTGCATCCAGCTGTTGGACGCCAGGATCCAGGTGGCCGACACCAGCGTGCCCAGGGCCACCATCACGGTCGAAAAGAAGTGCAGGCCCGGCCCCACGCGCGACCAGCCGAACAGCATCACGCCGAGGAAGCCGGCTTCCAGGAAGAAGGCGGTCAGCACTTCATAGGCCAACAGGGGCCCGGTCACGCTGCCGGCGAAATCGGAGAAGAAACTCCAGTTGGTGCCGAACTGATACGCCATCACCAGGCCGGACACCACGCCCATGCCGAAGTTGACGGCGAAGATCTTGGTCCAGAAATGGTAGAGGTCGCGGTAGACGGTGTTGCGCGTGCGCAGCCACAGTCCTTCCAGCACGGCGAGGTAGCTGGCCAGGCCGATGGTGATGGCGGGGAAGATGATGTGAAACGAGATGGTGAAGCCGAACTGTATTCGGGCAAGCAATAGCGCGTCGCTATCCATGGCGGTATTCCTGACTTCTACGCCAGCGCGCCTCAACCGCCACAAGACGGCGTGCACTGACGGGTGTTTGAACTACACCTTGAAGTTAGAGCCGCGGCCCTTATCAGTACAGATTCAGAGAAAGAAGAAAAAAGCGGATCAGTTTGGATGGATTCTGGGATCTGCATCCATTGTTCATAGGGAAAACATCTGTGCTGCGGTTGTTTTCCGGTTTGCGAAGTTACAAAAAAAGCAGCACAGAAAAGGCGGGTGCGTCCCCTGATACGCTGGTTTGGAGGCGTAGCCCGCCCGATCGGCGCATGGCCTCTACGAGCCGCAGGCGCGTGCCGCTTCGTCGATCAGGCCGGCCACCTCACCGGCGCGGGACGCGAGCGATGCATGGCTCGCGTCCAGGGTGATGGTTTTGCGCGGATTCATGCGCGCGGCCATGCGCGTCTGGTTCTCCGGGGCGATCATCCGGTCCTGGCTGGAGATCTGATACCAGGATGGTTTGCTGCGCCAGGCGGGGACGGATACCGTTTCGCCGAAGGCGCTGGCCAGTGGCGCCTTTTGCGTGACGGCCATGACCAGCCCTTCGTCGGCGGGCAGGTCCTGGCAGAAGCTCTCGTGGAACTTGTCGGCGCGCAGCCACAGGTAGCCGTCGCTGTCGGGCGCAAGATTGGGCGCGGCCGCCGGCAGGAGTTCCTGCGTGATGCCGCCGGGGCTTTCTCCCGCGTCCGGCGCGAAAGCGGCGATGTACACCAGGCCGGCCACGTTGGGCTGGTTGCCGGCCTCGGTGATGACCGCGCCGCCATACGAATGGCCCACCAGCAACACCGGGCCTTGCTGCTGCGCGATCATCTTGCGGGTGCGTTCGGCGTCGCCGGCCAGGGAGGCCAGCGGCATGTCGACGGCATGCAGGTCTTGGTAGCCCTTGCGCGCCAGTTCCAGGATGACTCGGCTCCAGTGGGCGGCGCCGCCCCAGAAACCGTGGACAAGAATGATGCAGGGTTTGCTGCTCATGGTGCGGCTCCTTCCTCGGGATGGAGCAACGATCATGCGCGTGCCACGCCGGCGTCGCTACTGCTTTTGCGTGCCGGCGTGTTACAGCGGGCGAGGTGCGGGCGCGATGGCGGCCGGGCGCTGTGCGCGCTGGCTCAGCCACACGCTGGCGACCACGATCGCCATGCCGGCGATCTGCGCGGCGCTCAGGTGCTGGCCCAAGAGGCCCCAGCCCAGCAGCACCGCCGTGATCGGGCTGAGAAAGCCCAGCGAGGACACCACCGCGGGTTCCAGTCGCGCCACGCCGCGGAACCAGAGCACATAGGTCAGCGCCGCGCCGATCAGGCCCAGGTAGGCGATGCCGGCCACGTTCAGGGCAGTGAGCGGCGGCAGAGCGGGTTCCGCGGCGAAAGCCAGCGGCACCAGCAGGATGCCGCCCGCCGTCAGCTGCCAGGACGTGAAAGTGAGCGCCGACACCGGCGGCTGCCAGCGGCGGCTGAGCACCGTGCCCAGGGCCATCGAGGCCGCGCTGATCAGCCCGGCCACGATGCCCACGGGGTCCAACGCGGCCTTGGGCGTCAGCACCAGCAGCGCCACGCCGCCCAGGCCGCCCAGCGCCGCCAGCACCGACAGGCCGCGCACGGGCGTGCCCAGCAGGCTGCGCGCCAGCAGGATCACCACCAGCGGCTGGATCGCGCCCAGCGTGGCGGCCACGCCGCCCGGCAGGCGGTAGGCCGCCACGAACAGCAGGGCCCAGAAGACGGAGAAGTTCAGCGCGCCCAGGATGAACGTGCGTAGCCACCAAATGCCGTGGGGCAGTTGGCGCACCGCGAGCAGCAGCAGGAGGCCGGCCGGCAGGGCGCGCAGCATGGCGACCGTCAGCGGGTAGTCCTGCGGCAGCATCAGGGTGGTGACGACATAGGTGCTGCCCCAGATGGCGGGTGCCAGGGCAGTCAACAGCAGATCGGAACCGCGGTTCATGGTCATGCTCCGAAGGGCTCAGGCGAGTTCGAGTACGTCGTTGACGGGGCGGCGCGGCTTCTGCGGCCAATTGCCTTCCTGCGCGTAGCCCATGGCGACCAGCATGACCGGCACCTCTTCCTGGCGCAAGCCGAAGGCTTCGGTCACGCCGGCGGCGTCGAAACCGGTCATCGGGCTGGCCGCCAGGCCCTGGGCCTGTCCCGCCAGCATCAGGGTGGAAGCGCCGAAGGTGGCGCTGCGCACCGCCTCGTCGCGGCGGGTCTGCGGCGAGTCGGTATAGAGGCGGCTGGCGGCGGCTTCCCACGACGGCACCATGGCCGCCGGCATGAAGCCTGCGTCCACCGAGCCTTGCAGGCGCTCGGCCATCCAGGCGGCCTGGGGCAGCACGCCCAGCACGATGAAGGTCACCGCCGCTTCGCTCACCTTGGGTTGGTTCCAGGCCAGCTCGCGCAGGCGGCGCTTGCCGTCCTGGCTGCGCACGGCGATGAAGCGCCAATTCTGCAGATTGAAGGCGGTGGGGGCGCGGGTGGCCCAGGAGATCAGGGTGTGGATGTTGTCGTCGTCCACGCCGCGGGCGGGATCGAAGAAATTGGCGGAATTGCGTTGTGCGATTGCGTCGGTCAGGGCGTGGTTCATGGCTGCCATCCTTGGGATTTACTGAGATTGCCGGCGCATCACATGCACGCCGATTCCATGACCACAGACTAATTGAATCGTAGATTGGCGATAATATCCAAATCGATGGCAATATCATTCACTAATGGTGAATAATCAATGGATCATCTGACGGCGCTGAAGGTCTTCAGGCAAGTGGTGGAGCGGGGCGGCTTCGCGGCCGCGTCGCGGCAGATGGGCTTGTCGCCGGCTGCGGTCAGCAAGAACATCGCCGAACTGGAGGCCCACCTGGCGGCGCGGCTGCTCAACCGCACCACCCGCCGCATGAGCCTGACCGAAGCCGGCGCGCGCTACTACGAGCAGGTGGCGCGCATCCTGGACGACCTGGGTGAAGCCGAGCAATCGCTGGGGCCGCTGCAGCATGCGCCGTCGGGCACCTTGCGGGTCAGCGCGCCCATGTCGCTGAGCCTGGTCCGGCTGTCCGCCGCCATGCCGCGCTTCCTGGAACGCTATCCGCAGGTATCGCTGGACCTCAATCTGGAGGACCGCCGCATCGACATCGTCAAGGAAGGCTACGACGTGGCGATCCGCGGCACCGACAGGCTGGAGGATTCCAGCCTGGTGGCGCGCAAGCTGATGACGCTGGACCACGTGCTTTGCGGCGCGCCGGCTTACTTCGAGCGGCACGGCGTGCCGGCCTCGCCCCTGGCGCTGCGCGGCATGGAGCGCGTGCAGTTCACCTTGTCGGGACATGCGGACGAATGGACCTTCAAGCGGGCGGGCGAGACCGAACGCGTGCCGGTGCGGGGGCGCTACAGAGTGAGTTCCAGCCTGGCGGTGCGCGATGCGTTGCGCGCGGGCTTCGGCGTCAGCCTGGTGCCGCGCATATACGTACAGCAGGACCTGGACAGCGGCGCGCTGCAGGCGGTGCTGCAGGACTGGCAGCCGGACGAGACCTACGTTTATGCGGTGTATCCGTCGCGCCGCCACATGGTGGCCAAGGTGCGCGCCTTCGTCGACTTCCTGCTGGAAGAACTGGGCGCGCCGCAGGAATGAGCCGCGGCGGCCCGGCGCCGCATCAGTACATGTGCTGGCCGCCGTTCATGGCGACATTGCTGCCTGTCATGAATCCGGCGGCGTCGCTGCAGATGAAGGCGACCAGCGCGCCGATCTCTTCCGGACGGCCCAGCCGGCCCAGCGGGATCTGCGGCAGGATCTTCTCCTTCAATACTTCTTCGGGCACCGCCTCGACCATGCGCGTCGCCAGGTAGCCGGGCGACACTGTGTTCACGGTCACGCCCTTCCTGGCCAGCTCCAGTGCCAGGGACTTGGTGAAGCCGTGGATGCCGGCCTTGGAGGCC
The DNA here is from genome assembly GCF_017355315.1 of Achromobacter sp. SD115. Lineage (NCBI taxonomy): Bacteria > Pseudomonadati > Pseudomonadota > Betaproteobacteria > Burkholderiales > Alcaligenaceae > Achromobacter > Achromobacter sp. SD115. The sequence goes on from NZ_JADIJM010000026.1 coordinate 19,947, forward strand.
GCGTAGTTGGTCTGGCCGAACGAACCCTTGCTGCCGTTGACGGACGAGATGTTGACGATGCGGCCCCAGCCCCGGTCGGCCATGGCGCCGCACAGTGGCTGCGTCATGTTGAACATCGAATCCAGGTTGCCGCGCAGGACTTCCGTCCAATTGTCGTAGCTCATCTTGCGCAGGCTGGCATCGCGGGTGAGGCCGGCGTTGTTGATCAGGATGTCGATCTGGTGGCCGTCTTCCTCCAGGCGCCGCGCCAGCGCCTGGCATGAGTCATGGTCGGCCACGTCCACCTTGTACATGGCGTAGCGGCGGCCCTGGGCCGCTTCCGCGTCGACCCAGGCCCGCGCCGCGCTTTCGCTGGAGTGATAGGTGATGATGACCTTGTGGCCGGCAGCGTGCAGGGCCTGTGCAATGGCCTGTCCCAGGCAGCCGGCCCCGCCGGTGACGAGCGCTGTGCGTTCAGCCGTCATGGTGGGCTCCCGGCTTGCTCGCGTCGCGCATGGCCGAGCATGCGGACGCCATCTGGTTGGACAGGGTCGTCCAGATCTGGGCCATGGGCGTAGCATCCAGGCCCATGGCGCCGCCGCTGGCCTGCTTCAGCCACCCCGTCATGGCTTCGCTGATGCCGGAGGCCAGGGTGGCCTGCTCTTCCAGCAGCGCGTGGGTGATGGCCTGACTGGCTTCAAGCTGGCTTTGCCATTGCTTGCGGGTGATCTCGCCCAGCGCGGGAGCGATCTCCTGCCAGTTGCCGGACTGCTGCAGCGGCGCCAGCGTGGCGAGGTATTGTTCGGCATTGCCGCCGGCCAGGCGGCGGCCCAGTTCCAGCCAGCGCTGCTGGCTTTCCTGCGCCAGCTGGGCCATGCGCTGGCAGTAGGCGGCATTGGCGCTGGCGAGGCCCTGAGGCATGGAGGCAGTTGTCTTCTTCATCATCCGTCCTTTTAAGAGAGTGGTAAGGGGTAACGAATACACAGGCCTCACGCCATCTGGCTGAGGGTCTTGCGAAAGCGCGCCAGCGAGAACGCGAACAGGACCGAGCCTATCAGCGCCAGCGCCAGGAAGGGTTGCCACACGACGCTCAAGCCCGCGCCGCGGTAGAGAATGGCCTGGCCGAGTTCCACGAAGTGGGTGGTGGGGGCGGCCAGCATGATGTCCTGCACGAACTGCGGCATGCTTTCGCGCGGCGTGGTGCCGCCCGACAGCATTTGCAGGGGCAGCAGCACTAGTACCAGAAGCATGCCGAACTGCGGCATGCTGCGCGCAAGCGTGGCCATGAATATGCCCATAGAGGTCGTCGCGAACAGGTGCAGCGCCGCCCCGACCAGGAACAGCGCCACCGATCCTTCGATCGGCACTTGCAGCAAGCCGCGTACCACGAACGTCAACGATAGCCCAGCGGACGCCAAAACCACCAGCCCCATCGACCAGACCTTGGCGACCATGATTTCGGTCGGCGTCACCGGCATGACCAGCAAATGCTCGATGGTGCCGTGTTCGCGCTCGCGGATCAGCGCCGCGCCGGTCAGGATGATGGACAGCATGGTGACGTTGTTGATGATTTCCATCAGCGCGCCGAACCAGGCCTGGGTCAAATTGGGGTTGAAGCGCATGCGCACGGCCAGCTCCACCGGCAGCTCGGTGGGTGCGCGGTAGCGCTTGACGAATTCGTTGATCTCGTCGGTGATGATCTGCTGGATGTAGCTGCTGCCCGTGAACGCCTGGCTCATGCGGGTCGCGTCCACGTTCAGCTGGATTTCCGCGGGCCTGCCGGCCAGCACGTCGCGCTGGAAGTTCGGCGGGATGTTGACCGAGAAGGTGTAGCGTCCCGCGTCCATGCCGGCATCGGCCTCGGCCGAGGTCGTCACTTCCGGCGGCGTGAAGTGGGGCGGATAGAAGGCCGAGGTGATGCGCGCGGACAGGGGCGAGACGTCCTCGTCCACCACGGCGATGGGGGCGTTGTGCAGCGTTTCCGGCACGGCCGTGGCCGCCGTGTAGATCATCAGCGTGAACGACACGAGGATCAGGACCAGCATCATCGGGTCGCGCGCCAGGCTCCACAGTTCCTTCACGCCCAGGCGGTAGATATTGGCCAGGTGCCGCATCTCAGGTCTCCTGTTTCTTCAGCAGTAGCGCCGAGGCGCCCAGGATGACGGGAATGGCGATCAGCAGCGGCCAGAACGAGCTTTGCAGGTTGGAAAAATCCAGGGCCTTGCTGAAGACGCCGCGGCTGATGGTCAGCATGTGCGTGGCGGGGTAGATCTGCCCGATCAGGCGACCCGCGCCTTCCAGCGACGACACCGGGTTGAGCAGGCCGGCGAACTGCACCGCGGGTACCAGCGTGCCTATCATGGTGAAGAACAGCGCCGCGATCTGGCTGCGCGTGAAGGTGGAGGCCAAGAGGCCGATGGCGGTGGCCACCACGTTGTAGATCAGGGCGGCCACCAGCAGCGTCAGGAAGCTTCCAGTGATCGGCACCCCGAACAGCGTCACCGCCAGCAGCGTCATGAGCAGGAAATTCAGCATGGCCAGCGCCACGTAGGGCGCCTGTTTGCCCAGCAGGAATTCCAGCCGCGTGACGGGCGTCACGTACAGATTGATGATGGAGCCCAGTTCCTTTTCGCGCACCACCGCCAGCGCGGTCAGCATCGCCGGCATCATCAGAAGCAGCAGCGGGATCACCGCAGGCACCATGGCGGGCAGGCTGCGCACGTCCGGGTTGTAGCGGAAGCGCGTCTCTATGCTGACGGGCAGGGTGGCCCCCGCGCCCAGGCGTTCGCGCGCCTGCTGCATCAGCCAGCCCTGGTGCATGCCCAGCACGTAGCCGCGTATGGTCTCGGCGCGCTGCGGCATGGCGCCGTCGATCCAGACGCCGATCTGCGCGCCGTTGCCGCGTTCCGCGTCGCGGGCGAAGCCTTGCGGTATCTCGATGGCCAGCGACAATTCGCCGCTGCGCATGCGTGCGTCCATCTCCTCGTAGCTGGTGATGGGCGCGTGCTCGATGAAGTAGCGCGAGCCCGCCAGGTTCAGGCTGTAGTTGTGGCTCAGGCCGGTCTGGTCGCGGTCCATGACCGCGTAGCGCAGGTCCTCCACGTCCATGCTGATGCCGAAGCCCATCACGAACATCAGCAGCAGCGAGCCGGCCAGGGCCAGCGTGGCGCGCACCGGGTCGCGGCGCAGCTCCAGCGATTCGCGCCACATGTAGCTCAGCATGCGCTGCAGGCTGAATCCGCGGTGTTCCGGCGCCTCGGCGGGCGCGGGTTCCATGGCTGGCGCGGCTGCGTCGGGCGAGCCTTCCGGCTGGGTGCCGGCGCCCGCATCGATCAAGTAGGCGATGAATGCTTCTTCCAGCGTCTTGGCGCCGCGCATCCGCGTGATCTCATCCGGCGATGCGCTCACCAGCACCTTGCCCGCATGCATCAGCGACATGCGGTCGCAGCGCTGCGCCTCGTTCATGAAGTGGGTGGAAATGAAGATGGTGACCTGGTCGTGGCGCGCCAGCGCGATCAGCAGCCGCCAGAAATTGTCGCGCGCGACCGGGTCCACGCCCGAGGTCGGCTCGTCCAGGATCAGCAGTTCGGGCTTGTGCACCATGGCCACCGCCAGCGACAGCCGCTGGCGCACGCCCATGGGCAGGTTCTCGGGCAGGGTGTCCAGCACTTCACCCAGGTCGAAGCGTCGCGCCATCTCGTCCACGCGCGCCGGGATTTCGGACTCCGGCACGTGGAACAGGCGCGCATGCAGCACCAGGTTCTGCTTCACGGTCAGTTCCCCATACAGCGAGAACGCCTGCGACATATAGCCCACGCGGCGGCGCGTATCGATGTTGCGGGGATCGACCTCGGCGCCGAACAGCCAGGCCTGGCCCTCGCTGGCGGGCAGCAGGCCCGTCAGCATTTTCATGGTGGTGGACTTGCCGCAGCCGTTGGAGCCCAGGAAGCCGAAGATCTCGCCCTTGCGGATGCGGAAGTTGACGTGATCCACCGCGACGAAGTCGCCAAAGCGCATGGTCAGGTCGCGCGCTTCGATGGCGATCTCGGCGTCGTCGTCGATGGCCAGCGGCATGATCTCCACCGGCTTGTGGCCGCGGCGCTTTTCCTCGGGCAGCAGCGCGATGAAGGCAGCTTCCAGCGAATCCGCGCCGGTGCGTTGTTGCAGTTCGGCGGGCGTGCCGGTGGCCAGCACCCGGCCCTCGTCCATGGCGATCAGCCAGTCGAAGCGTTGCGCCTCGTCCATGTAGGCCGTGGCCACGATCACGCTCATGCCGCTGCGTTCGCGGCGGATCTGGTTGATCAGGTCCCAGAACTGCGCGCGCGCCAGCGGGTCCACGCCGGTGGTGGGTTCGTCCAGGATCAGCAGGTCGGGGTCGTGGATCAGGGCGCAGCACAGGCCCAGCTTCTGCTTCATGCCGCCCGACAGCTTGCCGGCGGGACGCGACAGGAAGGCCGACATGCCGGTGCTGCGGGTCAGACTGTCGATGCGCCGGCGGCGCTCGGCTTCGTCATGGCCGAACAGGCGGCCGAAGAACTGCAGGTTCTCTTCGACAGACAGCGTGGGATACAGGTTCTTGCCCAGGCCCTGCGGCATATAGGCGATGCGCGGGCAGACGGCGTCGCGGTGGCGGCGGCTGGCCATGTCGCCATCCAGCACGTCCACGCGACCTTCCTGCACGGCGCGCGAACCGGCGATCAAGGCCAGCAGGCTGGACTTGCCCACGCCGTCCGGGCCGATCAGCCCGACCATGCGTCCCGCAGGAATGTCCAGCGTGATGCCGTCCAGCGCCACCGTCTTGCCGTAGCGCAGGCTGACGCCGGACAGCGTCACCACGGGGGCGGTGTCCGGGGCGGCCATCAGGGCACCTGGACTTCAAGGTTGGCGGGCCATTTCGCATCGGCGTCGAGCTTCAGCCAGGCCACGCCCGGCAGGCCGGTCTTGACCTGCTTCAGGTGGCGCTGCAGCAGCTCGGGGCTGATCTGGGCCTTGACGCGGAACATCAGCTTCTGCCGTTCGCTGGCGGTCTCCACCGTCTTGGGCGTGAATTGCGCGGTGCTGGCCACGAAGGACACCTTGGCGGGAATGACGTATTGCGGCGCGGCGTCGAGGATGATGCGCACGTCCTGACCCAACGCCACGCGGCCGGCCGCCTGCTCGGGCAGGAAGAACGTCATGTAGACGTCGGACAGGTCCACCATGTTCAGCACCTTGCCGCCCGCGCCCAGCACTTCGCCGGGCTGCGCCACGCGGTATTGCACGCGGCCGTCGCGCGGCGCGCGCAGCTCGCTGTCGGCGATGTCGGCTTCGATGCGGGCGATGGTGGCCAGCGCTGCGGTGACGGCGGATTGCGCACCGATCTCGGCGGCGCGCGCGGCGTCGATGGCGGCTTGCGCGGCCTTGACCTGCGCGCGGGCGGCATGCACCGAGGCTTGCGCGCTGCGCACGCGGGCGCGGTCATCGTCCAGTTCCTGGATGGACGAGGCGCCTTCCTTGGACAGCGTCTCGGAGCGCGCCAGGCGGCGGCGCGCGGCGTCCAGCTCGCTTTCGCGCTGCACCACCACGGCCTCGGCGGCCAGCTTGTCGCTCTCGCGCTGCGCCACTTGCGCGCTGGCGCTGGCCGCGCCGTTGACGGCCTGCTGGTGCTGGGCGCGGGCTTCCTCGCGCTGCGCCTGCAAGGTGTCGATCTGCATGCGCGCCAGCGGCTGCCCGGCCGTGACGAAGTCGCCCTCGACCGCCAGCACCTCCTGCACGCGGCCGGCCAGCTTGGCGGCCACGTCGATTTCGGTGGCTTCGATGCGGCCGTTGCCGCTGATGAAGCCCTCGCCCGGGCCGCTGTCGGACAGCAGCCGCCAGCCGTAGTAGCCGCCGGCGGCGACCGCCAGGGCGATCAGGACAGGGACCAGTTTTTTTGTAGGCAGGCGCATTTGGGATCCTTGGTTCTTGGTTTATCGGGGGCTGGCGTCTTGCGCGGCGGCGGCTGCGGTCTGGGGCGCGGCGGGCGCTTGCGTGCCTCCGCCCAGTGCCGCATACAGCCGGACCCGGCTGGACAGCAGCGCACGGCGTGTCTGCGCGAGCTTCTGCTGGGCCGCCAACAGGTCGCGCTGCGCGTCCAGCACCTCCAGGTAGGGCGAGGCGCCATGGTCGTAGCGCAGCTGCGCCAGGCGGGCGCGCTCGCTCTGCGCCGCCACGGTGGCGCGCAGCACGTCGACCTGCTCAGCCAGCCAGTAACGGGCGGACAGTGCGTCGGACACGTCCTTGAAGGCGGTCTGTATGGTTTGTTCGTAGGCGGCCACGGCCTGGTCGCGGCGCGCTTCGGTCAGGTCCAGGTTGGAAGAACGGCGGCCGGCGTCGAAGATCGGCAGGCTGATGCTGGGCGCGAAATTCCAGGCGCGGCTGCCGCCCGAGAACAGGCCGTCCAGCTCGCTGCTGGCGGTGCCGAAGGCGCCGGTCAGGGTGATGGTGGGCAGGAACGCGGCGCGGGCCGCGCCGATATTGGCGTTGGCCGCCTTGAGTTGATGCTCGGCGGCGACGATGTCGGGGCGGTTGACCAGCAGGTCCGAAGGCAGGCCGGCCGGCAGTTCGCGCATGACGGAATCATCGTCCAGGCGCGTGGGCAACCTGGGCAGGTTCAGGGGCGCGCCCACCAGCAGTTCCAGCGCGTTGGCTTGAGCAGCGCGGGTCTGTTCCAGGTCCGCGCCCAGCGCCTTGGCCTGCTGCCATAGCGTCTCGACCTGGGTCAGGTCCAGCTTGGAGATCGCGCCTTCTTCGAAACGGCGGCGGAAGATGCGCAGCGACTCTGCGCGCGAGGCGATGGTCTCGCGCGTCAGCGCCAGGCGTTCGTCCAGTTCGCGCAGGGACAGGTAGCTGTCCGCCACTTCCGCGATCAGGCTCAGCGTGGCGGCCCGCGCGGCGGCGTCGGAGGCCAGGTAGTTCTGTAATGCGGCGTCCTTCAGGCTGCGCACGCGGCCCCAGAAGTCCAGCTCCCAGCTGGCCATGCCCAGGCCCACCTGATATTGGCTGGAAACCTGCGGCTGCCCCGTCAGGTTCAGGTCGCCCGGCACGCGGGCTCGGGACCCGTCCGCCTGCACGCCTATGGTGGGGAACTGGTCGGCGCGCTGTATGCCATACAGCGCGCGCGCTTCTTCCACGCGCAGCAGGGCGCGGCGCAGGTCGCGGTTGTTGGCCAGGGCGCTGGATATCAGCGTCTGCAGCGCCGGGTCCGGGAAGTAGGTGCGCCAGCCGGTCTCGGCCGCCGCGGCGGCGCTGGCGGCCGTCGCTTCGGAGCCCGGGGCCGCATAGGCGGCGGGCACGGGCAGGGCGGGGCGGTTGTAATCGGGCGCCATGGAAACGCAGCCGCTGGCCAGCAGCGTCAGTAAGGCTGCGGGAACGAAGCGCGCGGCGATCGTGGCCGGAAACGGTCGGCGTGTCATGCGGGGTCTCTCCAGCGCGTGGGCCGGGCGCGTCCCTGGGCAGGCAGGCTTGTGGCGCCGCCTTCGGGGCGGACCCGGCACCGGGTTCATGCTTGCAGCAATTGTGCAGCGCGGCGGCTGCGCATTCCTTGACCAGGATCAAAGTAACGACTGACTGGTCGGTTTTTAATAAACCGCACATGCACAGGGAGCAGAGTGATGGTCATGCAGCGCCGTCGTCTTCCTCCGGCGGTGCGGGTCGGGCAGATTCTCGACGCCGCGCTCCAGGAGTTCTCGCAAGCGGGCTATGCCGGCGCCAGGATGGATGACATCGCGCTGCGGGCAGGACTGTCCAAGGGCGGGCTCTATGCGCATTTCGACAGCAAGGAAGCCGTCTTCGAGGCCCTGCTGGCGCGTCACCTCAGCCCCTCGCGGCTCGACGTGGACGCGGTGGTGGACGGCGCCGAGTCGCCGCGCCATCTGGCCGAACGCATCGTCAATCATCTCTACGTCAGCCTGGGCAATCCGGCCATGATCAGCACCATGCGGCTGCTGCTGGCCGAAAGCGGCCGCGTGCCGCACCTGGCCGCGCGTTGGCGGCAGGAGACCGCGGAGGCGCACCAGACCGACATTGCGCGGCTGCTGGAGCGCGCGCGGGCCCGCGGCCTGTGCGCGGACTGCGTGGCGCTCGAGCATCCCTGGCTGCTGTTGTCACCCATCGTGCACACCCTGGTCATGTCCGTGCTGATGGGGCCGGGCGAGCGCATCGACCTGCCCGAGCGGCGCCAGGCGCATGTGGCGCTGATCTGCGAACTTCTGCGGCGGGGATCGGCATGATGGACGGGCGCGGAGTTTCTTGACGCTGCGCCCCGCTTGGTGTCCTATCCAGACTGGTCGCGCGGCGGCCATGCACGACCTATCCGGCGAGGTGACATGGCGACATCGGGAGTGACAAGCGACACCCCATCCTGGCGTTATCTGCCGGCGGCCCTGGCATTGATTCTGCCCATCCTGGCCTGCGTCGGCTGGACCTGGCTGCTGGCCCACAGCGCGCAGCGGCTCGAAGGCGAGACCGCGGCGCGCATCGTGCGCGCCCAGGCCGAGAGCATCCTCGCGCAGTCCCAGGACATGCTGGGGCGGGTGACGGAGCTTGCGGGCAAGCCCTGCGCCGAGGTCTTGCCGGTGCTGCAGCGCTGGGGCACCTTGAACCCGTACTTCCGTTCCCTGGTCCTGGTCCGGGACAAGCGCGTGTATTGCTCATCGGCCGTGGGAGCCGTGGACGCATCGCTCGACGATTTCAGCAAATGGAAGGTCGACGTGTCGTCGCCGCAATGGCAGACGTCCGTGGCCGGCACGCCGCTGGCGCCCGACCGTCCGGCCATTCTGTTGGGCAAGTCCAGCGCGGACGGCGCCAGCAGCGGCATCGTGGTGGTGGACGGCCGCTATGCGCAGGACCTGGTGAACGCGGTCGCCACCATGGACGACCTGCAATTGGAACTGGTCGTCGGCAAACATGGCGCGCCGATCCGCAGCGACTCTTGGGGCGGCGCGGCGGCGCGCGCAGTGCCGTTGCGCGAGGAGGATGCGCGCGAGGACAGCGCGGCCGGCCTGAGAGTCAGCGTGCTGGCCCCGCCCGAAACCCTGGTGCGCGCATGGTCGCGCTCGATGGCGACGTATCTGCCGGTGGCGCTGCTGATCGGGCTGGGATTGGCGTTGGGCACGCACCGCCTGCAAGCCAGCAGGCGGTCGTTCAAGGAGCAGTTGCGCCGCGCGATGCGGGCCAACGAGTTCCAGGTGCATTACCAGCCGGTCTATGGCCAGGCCACGGGCCGCTGCGAGGGCGTGGAGGCTCTGATGCGCTGGGAGCGGCCGGGCATCGGGCCGGTACGTCCGGATGTCTTCATCGCCGAGGCCGAGGCCGAGGGCATGATCATTCCCCTGACCCAACACCTGCTCAAGTTGATCGAACGCGACATGGGCACATGGCCCACGCCGCCAGATTTCCATATTGGCGTGAACATCGCGGCCGAGCACTTGTCCAGTGCGGAACTGTTGCCTGACGTCCAGGCTTTCGTGGCCAAGGTCGCGGCGCGGCAGCCGCTGGTGGTGCTGGAGATCACCGAACGCAGCCTGATCGCGGACAACGGCCAGGCCCGGCGCAACATCGACGCCCTGCGCGCCCAGGGCGTGCGCGTGGCGATCGACGACTTCGGCACCGGACACTGTTCGCTGTCGTACCTGCAGAAGTTTCCGGTGGACTACCTGAAAGTCGACCAGGGCTTCGTGCAGGCCATCGGACCCGCGGGCGAAGAGGCGCCGGTGCTGGACGCCATCATCACGCTGGCGCATCGCCTGGGGCTGTCGGTGGTGGCGGAGGGTGTGGAAACGCCGTATCAGTTCGACTACCTGAAGGCGCGCGGCGTGGCGTTCATCCAGGGCTATCTGTTTGCGCGGCCCATGCCGTCGGCCGAGTTGGTGCGCTGGTATGCCGGGCATGAACAGCCCGGCGTCGCCTAGCCCTCAGACGGTTTTGCCGTTCGGGGCGGCCTTGGCGAAGAACAGGTCGGTGATGCTCTGGCTGTCCATGGGCTCGCCATTGATGGCGCGGGTCAGCAGCTCGGCGCCCAGCAGTTGCACGGAGAACACCAGGTCGGGATTCACCCGGCGGATCTTCTCCAGGTGCTTGCTGGTGTTGACGAGCGCCACCGTCTTGGCGCCGTTCTCGCCGCATGCTTCCTTGGCGGCCAGCACGATGAACGCGTTTTCGGCATCGTCGTCGCGCAGCGCCAGCACGTAGCGCGCGCGCGTCACGCCCGCATTGTGCAGCACGTCCACGCTGGAAGGATCGCCTTCGATCAGGTCCGTGGCCGCCGGGTATTCCTGCGGCACGCCGGGAGGCACGATGACGGTGACTTCGTCGCCGCGGCGCCGCAGGCCGTCATAGACGCTCATGGCGATGGGCGTCGCGCCCGCGATGATGATGTGATTTTTGCGCATGGCGGTGGAGAACCTGCCTTTGACCAGCCGTTTCAGATTGCCGCCGATCACCGGCCCGGCGATCGCGCTGATCGAGGTGGCGAAGATGGTGATGCCCAGGATGATAATCGACGCAGTGAACAGCCGCGCGGTGCCGCTGTGCGGGGTGATGTCGCCATAGCCCACGGTGGACATGGACACGATGGAAAAATAGAGCGCGGTGGTGGCGTCCGTGATGGGCGGGTTGAATTCGTTGCCAAGGTAGAGCGTGCCGAAGACCGCGTAGATCAGCAGCGACAGCATGCTGACCAGGGCGAACAGCGAACCCGCCGTGACGCTGGCCCGGTCGAAGCGGCGCCAGTAGGCGATCAGCGCGATGACCAGCACCAGCGTATAGATCCCCAGGCCGGCGCGGCCGCCGTCGCCCATGATGGCGAAGGTGCCGACGCCAATCAGCAGCACCAGGGAAAACGCCCAGGCGATGCGGGCTTTGAGGATCAGCCCCAACGCAATCACCTGCAGCCCCACCCCCAGCACCAGGCGCGGTATTTCCAGCAGGCCGACCACGCGCATGACCTCATGCCAGTTGTCGATGGCGAGCCAGAAACCATACTCCCGTGCGCGCACCTCGCGCAGTACGGGATGCATGAAGGCATAGCCGTCCAGCGCCACCAGGATGGCCAGGCACCAGTTGGGCGGAAACAGCGCCAATAGCTTGCGCAGGCGATGCTTGAGGGGAACGGGCAGTATGGGCATGGGGTTGGGCGGGAACGGGTCCAGGTCCTTTGCCGGCATTGTAGGGGGCATGCCACCCTATATCAGATATGTATGGAAGGCTATCAACAAAGAATTACTGCAAACCTGCCCGAGGTCCTAAACTGCCTCCATCACGCGGCTATCCGAGAGGAACGCCGCTGATAAGGGCGGGACGTGCGCTGTTTTGGCTGGCGGACGAATCGTCTGGCGTTGATCACGTTGCAGCTTGTGCCGGGACTAGAGACCCGGCCCGGGCTCACGGTCTGACCGTACGTGAGCAGTATGAGGCACGAATGTTGGAATCGCGTGATCCAGGTAGTAGGCATCAGTGCCGGCTGATGACTCCAGGCTCACGTGTTGTTTTAGCGCGGCGTCTTAACCTTTCGAGGCAGCGCCGCGTTTTTTTCGTCCAGGCCCCTTGCGGGCCGGGCTTCAAGTGGACGCGTTCGCGTCAGCCGTTTCGCGGCGCCAGTCGTCCTGGGCCTCCAGCCGGCTCTCTTCCCCCACCACCCGAAAATCCAGGTCCAGCGCGATGTCCGCTGCGAACATGTAGCCCCAGCCATGCACGGCGCGGATCGGCAGCGTCATCTGGTTGGCCGTCGCCTTGCGCCGCAAGCGGCTGATCATGACGTCGACGAAGCGGCGCCGCGTGATGCCGTTGTCCGCCTCGTCCGCGCCATCCGCGTAGAAGGCGTCGCGGCTGACCTTGCGGTCGGGGGCGTTCACCAGCCGTGACAGGAAGTCGCGCTCGCCGGTGGTCAGTCCCAGGGTCCGGCCCGTGGGGCTGATCAGGGTCCAGCCCTTGTTCGCCAGGCGCCAGGTTTCGTGCATGGGCTCATCCGGCCCGTGTCCGTCGGAGGCCGTATCCGCGCCGTCCAGCCCGACCGCGCGGCGCACCAGTGCCTGCAGTGCCGCCGCCAGTTCCAGGCCCGATACGTCCGGCGGCAAGCAGGCGTCCGCGCCGCATAACAGCGTACGGATGCGGCTTTCGGCGTCGGCGAAAGTGGCGATGGCGACGATGCCCAGGCCGCGGTCGATTGCGCGCAGCCGGACCGCGGCATTGTGGATGTCGGGCAGCGGCGCTTTCAGGACCACCAGCGGGCTGGGGCGGCGCGAGTATCTGTCGTAGACGTCGGCCAGGTCGTGGCAGCGGCGGACGTTGAAGCCCAGGTGGGCAAGGGCTTCGATGAGTCCGGCGTGCCTGGCATCGTCGTGACCCAGAAAGATGACATCCAGCGTGTTGTTCATTGAGGCTTCCAATGAGGAAACGGGGCGTGGCTGCTGTGCCTGATGCCTGGGCGTGGCGCTGCGAATCAATCCCGTCTCCCTGTGCTGCGCGCCGGGGCGCGAGAGCGCCGGGCGGTGTTGTTCGGATGGGCGCGAGGCCGGGGGAATTGCCCCTGGTTTCGTGCTTTCGCCGCTGGCCGCCCATGCTTCGATGCTGCTTGGAAGTCACGCCCGTGTTTCATTTAAACACGGGTGTGTTTTTTTGTGAAGATACGTTTCTGTAGTTTCTGACAGTAACAGAAAGCGCGGGTGGCGCGCCATGGAAACGCTTGAAATTGTGCTTTGGTCGGGGAGTCCGCTGTTAACTCATTATGTATCGCCGATACATTATTTTCCATTTTGAATACTGGAAACGCCATAAACTCGCGCAGGTTTTTCCCTGGCAAGGCGCCGCCGTGCAGGCCGCGGCCGCTGCGCGGCGATGCCGATGTGGCGATGCAAGCCAATGATAGATATGGTTTTTTTGAGGGCGGGTGAAAGCTCTGCCACGCGCCTGGCGTGCTCGCAGGCAGCTGGCTGGCGCGATTTACGGATTAGCCCCGCAATTGGGGTTTAATCCGTTTGTTTGGCGCCGGTGCCGCGATGTTTTAATCAAATAAATAAATTCTTATTAATGTCTCGGGTTGATCGAGTGGACACGTTTAGCCATCGTCTGCGCAACGCAAGAATGCTACAGGGATGGACTCAAAAGGACTTGGCGGCCGCGAGCAGCCTGTCGCAAAGCGCCATCGGCAACTACGAAAGCGGGCAGCGCCGGCGGCCGTCGAGCGACGCCCTGATCAAGCTGACCCGCGCGCTGTGCGTCCATCCCATGTGGCTCAGCACCGGCGAAGGGCCGATGTCGAATCCGGATGCCGGTGCCAGCCTGGCGGACGGGGAGCGTGTGGCGCTGCCCGCCGCCTGGCCGTTCGAAACCATCTCCTATGCCACCTATGCGCGCCTGAGTTCCCACGAAAAGCGGCAGATCGAACAGGTGCTGGCCGCCTACATCAAGGCACGCGGCGAATAGACCCGAGGGGCTGCGCGGGCGCGCTGGCGGGACGCCGCCGGGAGCCGGCCGCCGGCGTCTGCGCATCGTCGTCGGTGCGCAGGCGGCTGCGCAGGCGTTCCACGGGATCCGCAATCACGCTGTTGAGCAGGGCCGAGAAGGCAATGGTGCTGGTGATCACCAGGGCCGAGAACAGCAGCGGCTGATCCAGATGCGCCTCTTCAAGCATCCACTTGAAGAACATGATCACCAGCGAATGGCAGATGTAGATCGGGTAGCTCAGCTCGCCTATGGCTTTGTCCAGCCTGTGGCGCGACTGGAACAGGAAGGCCAGCGGCAACAGCGCCACGAACAGCAGCACGGCCAGGCCGTCGCGCACGTTGTGGTTCATGGCGATCGAGAAGTGCAGCACACAGTAGGCCGCCAGCACGGCAGTGCCGATCTCGGGCAGGCGCTTTACGCGCTGCGTCCAAGCTTTGTAGCGCGGCAACAGCACCTGGTGCGACAGCGAACCGAGCAGGAACAGCGCCAGCTCCGTCGGAAAGAACCGGTAGGTCCAGGGGTCGCTCAAGCCTATGCCGGTGGCGATAAGCACGCCGCGCAGCGCCAATGATGCAGCCAGCAACGCCAGCAGCCGCCGCGGCGAATGCAGGATGAAGGGAGCGACCAGGTAGAAGCTCATCTCCACGCCCAGCGTCCAGGCCTGCGGCACCAGCAATCCTTCGTAGAGCGGCACTTCGCTGTGCGCGAAGCTGCCGGTGAACGCCAGCGCGGAATGCTCGATGCCGAAGAACATGAGCCAGTCCTGGCCCATGATGAAAATGTTGGAAAGCACCAGGAACAGCTCGGCGCTGAAGGGCAGGGCGTCGTAGATGCGGAAGAATGCGCCGCCGCTCATCACATGTGCCGCAAGCGTCAGCGCGGCGACCGCAAGATAGATCGGGAACAGGCGCAGGAAACGGTTTGCATAGAACTTGCCCACCGCGCCTTGATAGTGATCGGTGGCGGTGAGTACATAGGAAATCAGAAAGCCAGAAATGACGTAGAACAGCTGTACCGCGAGACGGCCGCCTACCAGGTGGTCGGTGGCACCTGCGCCCAGATGGTCCAGCACCACTGACAATGCCAACAAGGTTCTCAAAAAGCCCATCGCCGTGTCTCCCCGGATTGATCTTATTTTTGGCTCCCTTGAGGAGCCGGACACCTGCGCCTGCGGTCGTTGCGATCGGCGTCCGTACCCTTGCGTGCCGGCCTGGCCCGGATGGCGATCTGTACTGATTCTGCGCGTCGACATGCGCCGCCGCCATGGGGCGTTCGATGCAGCAAGGCCATGCAATTGGAGCGTGGCGCCAGCTCGCCGTGCTGCTTTTGGATACCGCTTATGGGCTGAGGACGCGCGTGCTAGGCCACAAGGCCGGTTACAGTCGGGGTATGTGAAATTGATGGAGTTCCGTACATGCCTAAGCTCTTGTCCACGCGCTGCCGCTTGCTTGGTCCGGCTCTGCTGGCCGCGGCCCTGGCCGGCTGCGCAGGAACGACCGGAGGCGCGCGCCCGCAAGGCGCCGCCGCGGCCAATGCCGCCAGCAGCGCGGATTCTCTGGCCCAGACCAGTTGGGAACTGGTGCGCTGGACGCAGGTGGGTGGCGCACTGCGCGACATTCCGCACGGCGACAACGGCGAACCCGTGCGCCTGACGTTCCTGGCGCAGGGCAAGCAATACCGCGTCAATGGTTTTGCCGGCTGCAACCGCTACATGGGCACTTACAAGCTCGAAGGCGGCAAGCTCTACATCGACGCCCCGGCCGCCACGCGCATGGCCTGCCCCGCGCCTGAACGCGCCCGCCTGGAGGCGGACTATCTGCGCGGCCTGAGTGCCATCGACACGTTCACGTTGGACAACGGCGGGGCGCCGCGGCATCTGACCTTCAACCTGCGCGGCGGCGACGTGCTGGAATTCGTGCGCCGGCAAGATCCGCCCACGCCCTGACGTGGCCGGCGCAGCGCGTATCAAAGAGTGTTAAGCCGTGAAAAGCGGTGCCGGAGCCAGCCTACAATGGCGTGGACCGGCCCGCCGCCACGCGCGGGCCTGGCATTCCTCGTTTTTCCGGGAGATTCTCATGCCCTTTGCCGCGTCCCTGCGCTGGCTTGCGCCTTGCCTGTTGTCCATTGGACTGGCCGCCTGCTCGTCGCCGCCCCAGCGCGCCGCGGATGGACAGGATCCCCGTTTCCAGCCGGCCTCCGCCTCTGACATGCTGGCGCAGACCAACTGGGACCTGGCGCGCTGGACTTTGCCGGGCGGCGGCTTGCGGCAGATTCCCCATCCGTCTTCCAATTCGCGTCCGCTCACGGCCAGCTTCATCCATGACCAGGGCTCGCCGCGTATCTCCGGTTTTTCTGGCTGCAACCAGTACAACGGTTCCTATACCGTCGCCAACGGTCTTCTGATCGTGCAGGGACGTCCGGTGTCGACCATGATGGCCTGCGCGCCGCAGAACATGAAACTGGAGCAGGACTTCCTGGCCGCGCTGACCAGCATCACCGCCACGTCGGTGGACAACGCCAATAATCCGCAGCGCATGACCTGGGTGCTCAGCTCGGGCGACAGGCTGGACTTCGGGCGTCGCACCGATCCCATCGCGGGCGGTCAGCAGGGGCCGACCAAACTGGTCTACGTGAACTCGGAACGGGTGCCCTGCACCGCTGGCGCGGGCCGCGCCATGTGCTACCAAGTGCGCGACGGCGCGGGGCAGCCCTGGCAGCTCTGGTACGGTGAAATCACGGGTTTCAACTTCCAGCCTGGCGTGCGCTACCGCTTGCGCGTGGTCGAGGTCCGTAACCCGAATCCGCCGGCCGACGCGTCGACGCTGAACTGGGTGCTGGACGCCGTGGTCGAGCAGGAAATCGTCAATCGTTGAGCGGGATCAAGTGGGGCGGCGGGCGGGGAAAACCGCCCAGCGTTTACTATTACGCCTTTCGCCGCCCGCTTTTTTCCGCTTTTCCATGACTGCCGTCGTCAATATCGCCGCTTACAAATTCGTTTCGCTGGATGCCCTGCCGGCGTTGCGCGCCCGCCTTCTGGATGAGGCCGGCGTGGCCGGGCTCAAGGGCACCATCCTGTTGGCCGAAGAGGGCATCAATCTGTTCCTGGCGGGGGCGGCGGACGGCATCGACGCCTTCCTGCGCACGCTGCGCGCCGATCCGCGCTTTGCCGATCTGGAAGTGAAGTTCAGCCACAGCGACACCGTGCCGTTCCGCAAGCTGCTGGTGAAGATCAAGCGCGAGATCATCCGCATGGACCACCCGGCGATCCGCCCCGAGGCAGGCCGCGCGCCCGGCGTGGACGCGCGCACGCTGGCGCGCTGGCTGGAAGCCGGCGTGGACGACGCCGGACGGCCCGTGGTCATGCTGGACACGCGCAACGCCTTCGAGGTCGACGAAGGCACCTTCAAGAATGCCATCGACTGGCGCATCGAGCGCTTTACGCAGTTTCCCGCGGCGGTGCAGGCGCACCGGGCGGAATTCGAGGGCAAGACGGTGGTCAGTTTCTGCACCGGCGGAATCCGCTGCGAGAAGGCCGCCATCTACATGAACGAAGTCGGCATTCAGAACGTCTACCAGCTAGACGGCGGCATTCTCAAGTACTTCGAGGAAACCGGCGGCCCGGGCTATGACGGCAAGTGCTTCGTCTTCGACGAGCGCATTTCGCTGGATCCGGCGCTGGCGCCCAGCAAGGCGTAAACGCAGAACTCCAATGACAAAGAGCCCGCATCAGCGGGCTCTTTGCATTCAGCGCGGCGTTGCGGGTTCAGCGCACGCGCATGCCGGGCTTGGCGCCGGGGAACGGCTCCAGCACGTAGATGCCGGCGTCCACCGATTCATCCGCGTGGCTGGCGGCCAGCACCATGCCTTCGGACACGCCGAACTTCATCTTGCGCGGGGCCAGGTTGGCCACCAGCACGGTCAGCTTGCCGATCAGGTCTTCGGGCTTGTAGGCCGACTTGATGCCCGAGAACACGTTGCGGTGGCGGCCTTCGCCGGCATCCAGGGTCAGGCGCAGCAGCTTGGTCGAGCCTTCCACGTGTTCGCAGTTGACGATCTGCGCGATGCGCAGGTCGACGCGGGCGAAGTCGTCGATCGAGATGGTCTCGGCGATGGGCTCGCCGCCGGGCACCACCACGGGGGCGGCGGGCGGCTCGAACAGGTCTTCCAGCATCTGCGGTTCGACGCGCTGCATCAGGTGCTTGAACGGCGCCACGCGCTGCGGCAGCACGGCGGCGTCGGCCCAGGTGAACGGCGCCTGCGCGCCGAACAGTTCCAGGGCCACGCGTTCAGCCAGCTCGGGCAGCACCGGCGCCAGCATCACGGACAGCGCCTTGAAGCCCGCCAGCGAGCGCGAGCAGATGTCCTGCAGGGCGGCCTTCTGCGCGTCATCGGCCGTGGCGATGCCCTTGGCCAGGACCCAGGGCTGGGCCGTGTCGAACGCCTGGTTGAGGCGATCGGCGTAGGCCATGATTTCGCGGATGGCGCGGTTGTATTCGCGGGCTTCCAACGCGGCGCGGATGGACTCCGCCTGTTCGGCGTACTCCGCGGCCAGCGCCGAGGTGTCGCCCGAATAGCCGAGGACTCCATCGAAATGCTTGGTGATGAAGCTGGCGGCGCGGCTGGCGATGTTGACGTACTTGCCGATCAGATCGCTGTTGACGCGGGCGATGAAGTCCTCGGGGTTGAAGTCCATGTCTTCGACCCGTGCGTTCAGCTTGGCGGCGATGTAGTAGCGCATCCATTCGGCGTTCATGCCGAGTTCCAGGTAGCGCAGCGGCGAAATGCCGGTGCCGCGGCTCTTGGACATCTTCTCGCCGCTGACGGTGATGAAGCCGTGTACGTTCACGGCATCCGGCGTCTTGCGGCCGGCGAACTTCAGCATCGCGGGCCAGAACAGCGCGTGGAAATACACGATGTCCTTGCCGATGAAATGGACCTGCTCGGTGGGGCCGGCCGGATCGAGCAGCTTGTCGAAGTCCAGGCCCTTGACCGCGCAATACGACTTCAGCGAGGCCAGGTAGCCCACGGGGGCGTCCAGCCAGACGTAGAAATACTTGCCTGGCGCGTCCGGGATCTCGATGCCGAAGTAGGGCGCGTCGCGCGAGATGTCCCAGTCGCCCAGCTTGGCCTCGCCATCGTCCGAGCCCAGCCATTCGCGCGTCTTGGCCAGCATTTCAGGCTGCAGGTGCTTGCCGCCGGCGGCGTTGGAGCCGGTGGTCCATTGCTGCAGGAATTCCACGCAACGCGGATCGGACAACTTGAAGAAGAAGTGGTCCGAGGACTTCAGCACCGGCGTGGCGCCGGTCAGCGCCGAGTACGGGTTGATCAGCTCGGTGGGCGCGTAGACCGCGCCACAGACCTCGCAGGAATCGCCGTACTGGTCCTTGGCGTGGCACTTGGGGCACTCGCCCTTGATGTAGCGGTCGGCCAGGAACATGCCCTTGACCGGATCGTAGAACTGCTCGATGGAGCGGGTTTCGATCAGGTCCTGGGCCTTGAGCGCGCGATAGATGTCTTGCGACAGGACGACGTTTTCGGCCGAATCGGTGGAGTGCCAGTGGTCGAAACGGATGTGAAAGCCGTTCAGGTACTGCGGGCGCTCGGCAGCGTAGCGCGCCACCAGGGCCTGCGGCGTGATGCCTTCCTTTTCCGCCTTCAGCATGATGGGCGCGCCGTGCGCGTCATCCGCACCCACGAAGTGCACCGTGTGGCCCGCCATTCGCATCGAACGAACCCAGATATCGGCCTGGATGTACTCCATGATGTGGCCGATGTGGAAAGATCCGTTGGCGTAGGGCAGCGCAGTGGTGACAAAAAGGGTGCGAGACATGGTTGTCTTTGGAGGTTGAGGGAAAAAGGGGGTAGACCGGCCATTTTAGGGCAAGCGCGGGGACTTGCCCGGCAGCGCCCCATCAATGGCTCAACCCGCCCTTCGCGGCAAGCGAATCAGGCGGGTTGCGTAAGAATGCGGGAACCAACGCAGATGCGGGGCCGGGCGTCCGGGGGGCGGCCGGCCGGCAATTCAGCCGTATGGACGCACAGGCCCGCGGCCCGCTTGCGCCGCGGGCGGCGCAGGCACGCTGGAAAGCCGCCGTCAGCGGATTTCGCGGGCTTCGACGTCGATCACGTCGCCGCGCGGCTGCGTGGCGAAGGGGGCGGTGGCGGACTGGAACGGTCCCGGGCGGGCGCCCTGGCGCTGGCTCCAATAGGCGCGAACGCCGAAAGGTTTGCCGCGCACCTTGGCGACCACGTACAGGATCGCCACGGCGATTGCCGTGGAAAGCATGAACACCAGCGCCATCGCCATGCCGATCAAGGCCAGGGCGGCGAATAGGACGGCACGAAAGAAGCGGATAAGTGTGTTGGTCATGAAGATCGGATGCAAAACGCAGCGAAAGGTTCCCGGGTATCCGCTATCCTTTAGGGGATGGCGGGCCGCAGAAGCCGCGCTGCCTACGGAACCATAGTGACATGAGTATAACGATAGAACAAATTCGCGCCGCGCTGCGCGCCGCGCAGGACCCGAATACCGGTATGGATTTGGGTGTTTCTGTAAAAGATCGTGACATCAAGCTGGAAGGCGGACGCGTTTCGCTGGCGCTGGAGCTGGGCTATCCCGCCGACGCCGCGCGAGCGCAGATCCGGGACATCGCCGTGGCGGCGCTGGCCGCCGCCGGCGTGGCCGATGCCCAGGTCGAGGTGACCTGGAAGGTCGCCGCCCACGCGGTGCAGAAGGGCCTGAAGCCGCTGCCCAACGTGCGCAACATTATTGCGGTGGCCTCCGGCAAGGGCGGCGTGGGCAAGAGCACCACGGCCGTGAACCTGGCCCTGGCCCTGGCGGCCGAAGGCGCCAAGGTGGGCGTGCTGGACGCGGACATCTACGGGCCCAGCGTGCCGACCATGCTGGGCATCTCGGGCCGCCCCGAAAGCCTGGACAACAAGAGCATGGAGCCCCTTACGGGCCACGGCCTGCAGGCCAACTCCATCGGCTTCCTGATCGACGCCGATTCGCCCGCCATCTGGCGCGGCCCCATGGTGACGCAGGCGCTGGAGCAGCTGCTGCGCCAGACCAACTGGCGCGACCTCGACTACCTGATCGTCGACATGCCCCCGGGCACGGGCGACGTGGCCCTGACCCTGGCGCAGAAAGTGCCGGTGGTGGGCGCAGTCATCGTCACCACGCCGCAGGACGTGGCGCTGCTGGACGCGCGCAAGGGCTTGCGCATGTTCCAGAAGGTCGACGTGCCGATCCTGGGCGTGGTCGAGAACATGGCCATCCATATCTGCTCGCAATGCGGGCACGCCGAACATATCTTCGGCGAGGGCGGCGGCCAGCGCATGGCCGAGCAGTACCACACGCCCTGGCTGGGCAGCCTGCCGCTGACCCTGGCGATCCGCGTGCAGACCGATGCCGGCTCGCCGACCGTGGTGTCGGATCCGGGCAGCGAAGCCGCTGCCCTGTACCGCGGCATTGCCCGCAAGCTGGCGGCTGGCGTGGCAGCGCTGCCACGCGACATGGCCGGGAAATTCCCGTCCATCGTCGTGCAGCAACCGACCTGACGCATGCGGTGGGCAGCACGCGCCTTCTTGGCGGGACTGGTGGTGATGACGGGCGAGGCATGGGCCAAGCGTCCGGAAATCATCGTGGACCCCGGCGGCGTGCCGCCGGCCGCCCTGCAGGCGATCACCGAGGCGGTCGACGCGATCGCACGGCTGGCGGAAGACCAGGACGGCGGTGAAATCAACCGTCTGCGCCGGCGCGCGCGCGACGCGACGCTGGCGGCCCTGGCCACCCAGGGTTATTTCTCGCCCACGGTGAAGCTCGAGGCCGGCACCGACATCGGCGGAGAAACCTGGGACATCAGCATCGTCTCGGGCAAGCGCACCACGGTCACGTCCGTGGATCTTGATTTCACCGGCCGCATCACGCGGCCCGAGTTCGCCTCGCGGGTACAGAAGCTGCGCGACGATTGGCAGCTCAAGACGGGCCAGCCTTTCATCAACAGCGACTGGAACAAGGCCAAGTCCAGCCTGCTGGACGAGGTGTCTTCGCGCGACTTCATGCTGGCGCGCATGACCGCGTCGCAGGCGGAAATCGAGGCCGATACGGCCTCGGCCGCCTTGCGCGTCACGATAGACAGCGGCCCCCAGGTGCGCATGGGCGAGCTCACCACCGAGGGCCTGAAACGGGTGCCCGAGAAGCTGGTCGAGCGCTATGTACGCTATTCGCCGGGCGCCGCCTATGACCAGAACAAGCTGGACACCTGGCAGCAGGATCTGCAATCCACCGCGTTCTTCCGCGGCGCGTTCGTGTCGCTGGAGCAGCCCGGCACGGCGCAACCGACGCCCGCGCCGAACGCGGACCGCGCGCGCGCGCCTGGGTCGACCGACCTGGCTGCCTCGACGCCTGCGGGCGATCCCGCCGTGTCCGGCGCCATGCCGCCGCCGCCGCCCGCCTATGACTCGAACGGCGAGGTGACTTTGCCGGTGCAGGTGCGGGTGGTGGAAGCGCCGCCCAAGCGCTTCACCGGGTCGATCGGCCTGGACGACGAGGCCGGCGTGCGCGTGGAGTCGCTGTACCGGCAGAACGTGGTCTTCGGCCAGCCGCTCACCATGGAGACGGGCTTCAGCGTGGACCGTCTGCAGCAGCGCGCCTACGCGGACTTCCTGTTGCCGCCGAACGAGCGCGGCTACAAGGATTCCTTCGGCGTGCTGTACGACCACTCCGACATCCAGGGGTTGGACGTGACCCGCTACGCCCTGGGCGCGACGCGCCTGCAAGAGCGCAAGGGCGCGGGCAACAGCCGGGTGGAATACGAGACCCGCTGGGGCCTGCTGCTGGCGCAGGATCACGTGAAGATCGACGGCGGCGACCAATACACGCTGCCGACATTGACCGCCACGGCCGAGTGGCTGCGCCGCGACGTGGACAACAAGTACGACCCGCGCGAAGGCAACCTGATCGCGGTCGGCGGCGGCGTGGGCGTGACGCTGGACACCGGCGAACCCTATACCCGCGCCCGGCTGCGGGCCCAGAAATGGTGGCCCATCGGCAAGCTGGACGTGCTGACCGTACGCGGCGAAGTCGGCCGGGTGTGGTCCAACAGCAAGGTGCGCGTACCGGACGATTTCGGTTTCCGCACGGGCGGCGCGCGTTCGATCCGCGGCTACAAGTATCAGAGCATCGGCGTGAAGCAGGACGATGCCGTGGTGGGCGCGCCCACGCTGCTGGTCGGCAGCATCGAGTACGACCACTATTTCAATGAGCGCTGGGGCATGGGCGTGTTCGTGGACGCAGGCGACGCCGCGGAATCGTTCGGCGATATGTCGATGGCGGTGGGCTACGGCGTCGGCGCGCGGGTGCGCACCCCGGCCGGCCCGCTATTCCTCGACCTGGCCTACGGCCAGCGCGATCGCGACCTGCGCCTGCATTTTTCCTTGGGGATCGCGTTTTGAAGGGCTTGCGCAAATTCCTGCGCCATGTGCTGGTGTGGTGGTTGCCTGGCCTGGCCATGCTGGCGGTGCTGGCGGGCGGCTTTCTGTTCTGGCTGGTCGGCTCGCAGAACGGCACGCGGCTGCTCCTGACCACGGCCGCCCAGCAATTGAACGGCCAGGCGCTGGACGTGAACGGCTCGCTGCTGCGCGGCGTGTCCGTGGGCAAGCTGGACCTGGACGCGGGCGGCACCCGCGTCGACATCACCGACCTGCATCTGGACGTGAACTGGCGCGCCCTGGGCGATCGCCTGCTGCATGTGCGCGAGGTCTCGGCGGGCTCGGTGTACATCGGCCTGGCCTCATCGCCCGAGACGGCGCCTGCGGAGGACGACGGCGAGCCGTTCACGCTGCCGGAACTGCCGGTGGACATTGCCGTGGACCGGGTGGCGTTGGGCGACTTCCAGCTCGAGCAGGACGGCCAGCCGCTGCCCGTGACGCTGGGCAATCTGGACGCCACCTTCGCCGCAGGCAAGCAGGGCGCGCAACTGCGCATCGCCAGCCTGCGCGTGGGCCACGAGGCCGCCCAGGCGGACATCTCCGGCCAGGCCGAGCTGCAGGGCATGGCCGATCCCTGGCCGTTCGCAGCGCGGCTGGACGTGACCGCGCGCGGAACCGGCCCTGATTCTCCGCTGTGCGAGGCCGACAAGCTGAGCGGCGTGTATGAACGCCAGGCGGGCGCTGCAAAAAAAACTGATCCCAAGGCTGGCGCCAAGGCCGATCCCAAAGCCGAGGCCAAGGCTGATCCCAAGCATGAAGCCAAGGGCGCGCCCGCCGCGCCGTCCGAGCCACCCCGGCCCGCCTGCCAGGTGGTGTTGCGCGCCGACGCCGCCGGTTCGCTGGATGGTATCCAGGCCAAGCTGGACGGCGAAGGGTCCGGCCTGCTGCTGGACCTGACCGCCGACCTGGCGCCGCGCACGGCGCTGGTGCTGCGCAGCGCCCGGGCGCACGCGCAACTGCCCGACAAATCGACCTTGGCCGCACAGCTCGACCTGCAATCCGATACCGCGCGGGGCGCGGGCCGCGAACGCATCGCAGGCACGATCAGCGCCCAGCGCCTGGATCTGTCGCCCTGGCTGGGCAAGGACATTCCGCCTGCCTTGCTGACCGTGCGTGGCGACGTCCAAGCCGACATCGAGAACCTGAGCCAGCTGCGCCATGCCGCGGTGGACCTGCGCTTCGAAGAGGGCACGCGCTGGAACAAGCAACCCTTGACCGGCGCGCTCAAGGCCCAGGTGGATATCGCTGCGGCGGCCGATGCTGCGGCGGCCGATGCCGCGGCGGCCGGGACCGCCGCAGCCCCGCCGACCGCTACCGCTACCGCCGCCGGCGCGGCGCCTGCCGCTGCCGACGCCGATCCGCTCGCCGGGCTGCGCATCCACGGTCTGGACGTGGACTTGAAGCTGGGTCGCAACCGGATTCAGGCCTCGGGCGAACTGGATGCCAAGGACGGCGCGTTGACCCTGGACGCCAAGGCGCCCCAGCTCGACGCGTTCTGGCCTGGCATCCCCGGCGGCGCGGAAGTGAAGGGCAAGCTGGCGGGTACGCTGGCTGCGCACCGCGGCGAGCTTGCCGCGGGCTACACGCCGGCCAAGCCGCGCCCGGGCATTCTGGGCGAGGCTTCCGCCAAGGCCAACATCGTTTTTGCCGGTTCCTGGGGCAAGGGTCCGGCCGGCACGCCGGATGCGGCCCTGCCGGGATGGCGCGGCACGTTCTCGCGGCTGACGGCCGAGACGGCCGGCTTCACCGTGGCGGTGGACCGGCCGGTTACGCTGGCCTTCCTGCCTGCCGCCGTGGAACCGCAATGGCAGTGGCAGGTGGGGCAGACGGCGTTGAGCCTGACCCTGCCCGGCAAGGAGCGCGTGGTGCTGGCGCACCAGGGTTCGCGGGGTGGCGGCAAACGCTGGGAAACCGCCGGCCAGGCCGACAACCTGGTGATCACGGCCGCCATGGCGCGCCAGGTGATCGGCGCGGTTGATCCCGAGGCCGCGGCCAAGCTGGGCAAGCGGCCCAGCCGCGTCAACGCGATGGTGCCGGAGGGCCAGCGCCGCATCGCGCTGGACGTGCTGTGGGACCTGAAGTTCGACGGCCGGCTGGGCGGCAAGGCGCGCATTGCGCGCCGCGAGGGCGACCTGCTGATACCGGGCGATCCTCCCATCCCGCTGGGCTTGAGGGCGCTGGTGCTGGACCTGACCGCCACGCCGACGTCCGCCAATACCAGCCGCCTGGACGCCAAGGTCAATCTGGCGACCGACAAGATGGGCGTCATCAACGGCACCGGCACCGCCGTGCTGGCGGTGGATGCCAAGGGCGGCATGGCGCTGGACCCGCGCCAGCCGCTGCGGGCCAAGCTGGACGCCGATATCGCCGACCTGGCCTGGGTCAGCCTGTTCGTGGGCGATTCGATGGAAGTCGGCGGCTCGGTCAAGGCCAATCTGGAAGCCCAGGGCACCCTGGCGGGCAAATGGTCGGCCAACGGCAATATCCGCGGCGACAAGCTGCGCGTGGTGCGCATCGACGATGGCGTGCGGCTGATCGACGGCACCTTGTCCGCGCGCCTGGACGGCGACCGGGTAGTGCTGGACAGCCTGCGTTTCCCGGCCTCGCTGCGGGTGATGCCGGCCGAATGGCGCACCAAGGAATGGATCACCACCAACCCGGAGGCCAAGGGCGGCTATGCCGAGGCCAAGGGGCAGTGGAATTTCATCGACGGCGGCGGCGACATCCGGCTGACCCTGTACCGCTTCCCGGCGCTGCAGCGCTCGGACCGCTACGCCATGGTGTCCGGCGTCATCGACCTGAAGGCGGCCATGCCGCGCATCGACATCGTGGGCGACCTGAAGGCGGACGCGGGCTGGTTCAGCCTGGAAATCCTGCAGGGCGTGCCTTCGCTGGACGACGACGTCAAGGTGCGCCGGCCGGGCGACGATCCCGGAACCGTCTCCACGCCGCTGCAGACCAGCATGAACCTGAAGTTCGACATGGGGCCGCGCTTCTACATCACCGGCATGGGATTGGACGCTGGCCTGCTCGGCTCGATCCAGATCCTGCTGCAGGACGGGCGCCTGACCGGCGTGGGCGCGCTGCGTACCCGGGGCGGCGGCATCGAGGCCTACGGCCAGAAGCTGCGCCTGAGCCGCGGCACGCTGACCTTCCAGGGGCGCCTGGACAACCCCTTGCTGGACATCGAGGCGCTGCGCACGGGCGAACAGGTCGAGGCGGGCGTCAAGGTGGTCGGCACCGCCCAGCGGCCGCGCATCGACCTGGTGTCCTATCCGGATGTCAGCGACGTGGAAAAGCTGTCCTGGTTGCTGCTGGGCCGGGGTCCCGACGAAAGCGGCGGCGACGCCGCGCTGCTGATGTCGGTGGGCACGGCGCTGCTGGGCGGCGGGCAGCCGTTCTACAAGCAGTTTGGCCTGGACGACGTCAGCATCAAGACGGGCAACATCGGCAGTTCGGGCAGCATCCTGCCGGACCGCACGGTGGCCGGCGACGTCAACCGGGACAGCGACAGCCAGCTGGCCACGCAATTCCTGGTGGCCAGCAAGACCTTCGCCAACGGCATCACCCTGAGCGTGGAGCAGGCGCTGGCGGGCAGCGATACCGTCGGCCGGGCCAGCTACCGGCTGGCGCGCGGCCTGTCGGTGGACCTGAAGGGCGGGGCGGTCAACGGCATCGCGCTGGTCTACCGGACCTTCTGGGGGAACTGAGGCAAAGCCGGGCGGGATCGCGCCGCCCGGCCCCTGCCGGCGGGGGGATCCGCACTCGGGATAAAATGGCGTCCATTCCATTCCCTAGCACCATTCCCACCATGAGCATCAAAAGCGACCGCTGGATCCGCCGCCAGGCCGAAGCCGGCATGATCGAACCCTTCGAAGCAGGGCAGGTCCGCACGGCCAATGGCGGGCGCATCGTCAGCTACGGCACCAGCAGCTACGGCTACGACGTGCGCTGCGCCGACGAATTCAAGATCTTCACGAACATCAATTCCACCATCGTCGATCCCAAGAACTTCGACGAAGGCTCGTTCGTGGATTTCAAGGGCGACGTCTGCATCATCCCGCCCAATTCCTTCGCGCTGGCCCGCACGGTCGAGTATTTCCGCATCCCGCGCAGCGTCCTGACGGTCTGCCTGGGCAAGAGCACCTATGCGCGCTGCGGCATCATCGTCAATGTCACGCCGCTGGAACCCGAATGGGAAGGCCACGTCACGCTGGAGTTCTCGAACACCACGCCGCTGCCGGCCAAGATCTACGCGGGCGAAGGCTGCGCGCAGATGCTGTTCCTGGAAAGCGACGAAGTGTGCGAGACCTCCTATCGTGACCGCGGCGGCAAGTATCAGGGCCAGCGCGGCGTGACCCTGCCGCGCACCTGAAGTCTCAGTCCGCGCGCCCGGGTGCCGGACGCAGGTAGTCGATATCCCATTCGCTTTCGCCGGTCTGGACGAACCCGTGCCGGCGGTAGAAGCGGTTCGAAGCGCTGTCGCGCAGCGCGCCCAGGCTTACCGGCAGCCCCAGCCGGTCGGCCTCCTGCAGGATCTTCCGCATGACCTGTCCGCCCAGCCCTGTCCCCTGGACGGCAGGCCGGATGTACAGGTGATCCAGGCGCAGGCCGTCGCCCTCCGGGCGCAACGCGTAAAACCCTATCCGTTGGCCGTCCAGCTCGATGGACCAGGTATGTTCCGGCTGGAACGTGCTGCGCAGGCGTGAACGCGCGCGCTGGGGGTCGAAGCGCCCCAGGCGCTCCAGGCTCTCGCGCATGGCTTCGATGCGCAGCGCCAGCAGGTCCTCGAAATCGGCTTCCGAAACCGGCGAGTACTGCAACTGCGGCGTGGCGACTTCGTCATAGCCGCGGCCCAGGAACTCCAGGATGCAGATGCCGTGTCCGTAGGGATCGCTCAGATGGGCGATGCGGCCCCAACTATGCGAGACGGCCGGGTCTTCCAGGCGCGCGCCGGCGGCCACCGCCTGCTGGACCGCGCGGTCCGCGTCCTCCACCACCACGTCCAGGTGCACGGGCGTCCAGTGCCGCGCGTAGTCGCGAGGCTGGCGCGTGGCGCCGGCCGCGGGCGTGCCGGCGGCCTTTTCCAGCAGGTAGATGGGCGCCTCGGCCCCTGCCATCTCGGCCACTTTCGGCCCCAGCCGGCGTCGCAGCGTCAGGCCGAAAGCGCGGTGATAGAAGTCGATGGCGTGTTCGAGATCGGGCACGTCGATGTTGACCAGGATGCGCATGGGATTTCGTCCACAGGGTAAGGGCGAAAAACATATCATGGCCGCCGCGCCCGGTGTTACTTGCCAATGTGCTAAAGAACATCGTCGCCGCGTCCGTAAAAGACAGTACATGTGTTTGCCGATTTGGCGACGTCATTTCCGCAAGCGTTAGAAAAGCCCCGATCCGTGCGTTACCCCCATATCCCCTGGCTGCCTCTGTTGTTCTATCCCGCGCTGCCGGTGGCCGCCGCGGTGGGGCTGCTGTTGTGGCGCGAATGGCCGCCCGCCCTGACGCAGATCGTGCCGTTCGTGCCTTGGGTGATGGCGCTGATCGGCGTCGCCGTGTGCCTGATGTACCAGCGCGCGCAGCCCATGGTGCTGATGCTCAGCGTACTGGCCGCCACCGCAGGCTGGCCGGCGCTAGCCAGCGAGGCGCCCTGGGCCGTCGGGCCGGCGCTGGCGTGGTGGTCGCTGGCCTACACCATCAACGCCCTGTGGTCCGAACGTTCCAGCATGCTGCTGGATCTGGCCGCCCGCATCGGCCTGATCGCCGCCGGCGCGGCCGCGATTGCGCTGACGGGCAAGGAAGGCGTGAGCGATCTGCTTGGCATGTTGTCCGTGCAGGGCCGGCTGGCGCACCTGAGCGTGCCGATCGAAGGGCTGATCGCGTTGCTGGCCACCGGTCTGACGTTGACGCTGCTGCTCTTGCGCTATGGCCGTCCGCAGCAGGCGGGGCAGTGGCTGGGCTTCGTGTGCATGGCCTGGGCCTTGCCGCGCGGGGCGGAGCACCCTATCGAACTGGCGCTGATGTCCACCGCGGCGCTGACGGCGCTGTGCATTTCGCTGGCGCACGAAGGCTTCCATATGGCGTTCCGCGATGAGCTGACCGGGCTGCCGGGCCGGCGCGCGCTGAACGAGCGGCTGCAGCGCATGGGTCGCGTCTACACGCTGGCGATGGCCGATGTGGACAACTTCAAGGCCTTCAACGACACCCACGGCCACGACGTGGGCGACCAGGTGCTGCGCATGGTGGCGGCACAGTTGCGGCGCGTACCCGGCGGCGGCCATGCCTACCGCTACGGCGGCGAGGAGTTCACGCTGGTGTTTCCCGGCAAGACCGCGGCGGAAAGCATGCCGCACCTGGAAAGCGTCAGGCGCGCCATCGAGGCCTACCAGATGCGGCTGCGCGACAAGCCGGCGCGCCCCAAGGCCGACCAGATCGGTCTGCGTCGCCGCAGCGGACGCGATGCGCGCACTGCGCGGCCGCTTCGGGTAACGGTCAGCATCGGCGTGGCCGAACGCAGCGACGCCCTGCGCGCGCCCGAGTCGGTGATCAAGGCGGCGGACCAGGCGCTCTACAAGGCCAAGGACGAAGGCCGCAATCAGGTGCGAGCCTACAGCACGCGGCGGCGGGCGGGCGCGGCCTGACGCGGCCCGGCCTGACGCGGCCCGGCCTGACGCGGCCCGGCTACTTGCCGGCCAGCGGCAGCGCCATCAGCGCTTCGTCGTAGAGTTCGCCGTTCACGCACAGCGCTTCGCGCTCGCGCCCATACTCGGTGAAGCCCAGGCTGAGGTACAACGCGGTCGCGGCCCGGTTGTTGGCGGTCACGCTCAGCTGCACCTGGCGGATGCCGCGCATGCCCTCGGCGTG
Source organism: Achromobacter sp. SD115 (assembly GCF_017355315.1). Classification (NCBI taxonomy): domain Bacteria; kingdom Pseudomonadati; phylum Pseudomonadota; class Betaproteobacteria; order Burkholderiales; family Alcaligenaceae; genus Achromobacter; species Achromobacter sp. SD115. Next base: position 49,740 of record NZ_JADIJM010000026.1, read on the forward strand.
GGCGATCGCCGCTTGCATCAGCTGCCGGGCCAAGCCCTGGCCACGCTGCGCTGGCGTGACGTACATGCTCCAGATATGCGCCTTGTGGCGCATCTTCAGTTTGCGCTGCCGGCCCACGCCGATAATGCCCGCCAGGGCCTCGCCGCAAAACGCGCCGAACATCGCGCTGTCGTCCGAAGGCTGGATCCAGCCGCGGATATCCTCCAATGTCAGCGTGTGTTCCTCTTCGTAACTCGATCCGAACGATTCAGGGGTTTCCACCAGGGCGTCCAGGCGTAATTGGCGCAACGGCGCGGCATCGGCGGGAACAAGGCGTCGGACAATGGCAGGGGGCATGGGCGGCAAGTGTTGGGAATAGGGAACGTTTGGCTGTGGTTTGGGCAGTATAGGGGGGCACGCTGCCTATAATGGTCCTAACGCCGCTTGCGGTTTTCACAAAGGAGCCAATGATGTTCGGTTTCCTCAAGATAAACCAGGACGCCAAGCGCGACGAAGTCCAGGAAGAGTTCGTGGCGCGTGTGGCGGATGCCGCGCAGGAATTTGTCCAGGCAGCCGGTTCTACCGGCGCCGTGCTGGACTACACACCGTCCAGCGTCCATGCGCTGGACGAAGCGCTGGAGGCCGCCCACCTCGGGACCCTGCCTCTCACCCCCATGCAGACTGTCGGCGCTGCCGCCTACCTCTACGAGGTGGGACGCCGCGCGCATGGCGGCCTGTACGAAGTGTGCGACGACGAGGATCCGGTGGTGCTGGTCTGCGGCGAACCCGGAACCGAGGTCTGCTTCGGCGCCATCGCCAAGGTCGAGCGGCGCATCCGCTACGGGTCCGCCGAGGCCATCCCGCCCTATTTCGAACAGTTCCTGACGGCCTTGCAGGCGGGCGAGGCGAGCACCATCCGTTAGCGTTCCGCAACGCTACGGGCGCCGGTTTGCTCCCCGGCGCGGCCCGGGTTTCTGTGCTGAAAGCGTCCGCTTTTGGCGCGATGACAACGGCCGTCCGGGCCTTTCCGGGATTTCCCTTAGGACTGTAAGAAAAACAGCCCTACAATTCGGCCATTCCCGCCGCCCTGGCGGGTGCTCGCGCCGTCTGTCATCAGGCGGATTTTTACTAGAAGTACACTCGCGCCGCGATAAGCGTCCGAACCCGCCTTGCCCCCAGGAGCGCCTGCATGAAATTCCGCTTCCCCATTTTCATCATCGACGAAGACTACCGTTCCGAGAACGCGTCCGGTCTGGGTATCCGCGCCCTGTCCGCGGCGATCGAGGCCGAGGGCGTCGAGGTGATCGGGGTGACCAGTTACGGCGACCTGAGTTCGTTCGCCCAGCAGCAGAGCCGGGCCAGCGCCTTCATCCTGTCGATCGACGACGAAGAGTTCGACGTGGATTCGCCCGAGGACGTGGCCAGCGCCATCAAGAACCTGCGCGCCTTCATCGGCGAGCTGCGTTTCCGCAACGCCGACATCCCCATCTACCTGTACGGCGAGACGCGCACTTCCGAGCACATCCCGAACGACATCCTGCGCGAGCTGCACGGCTTCATCCACATGTTCGAGGACACCCCCGAATTCGTGGCGCGCCACATCATCCGTGAAGCCCGCAGCTACGTCGACAGCCTGCCGCCGCCGTTCTTCCGCGAACTGGTCAAGTACGCGCAGGACGGCTCGTATTCCTGGCACTGCCCCGGCCACTCCGGCGGCGTGGCGTTCCTGAAGAGCCCGGTGGGCCAGATGTTCCACCAGTTCTTCGGCGAGAACATGCTGCGCGCCGACGTCTGCAACGCCGTGGACGAACTGGGCCAGTTGCTGGACCACACCGGTCCGGTGGCCGAGTCGGAACTGAATGCCGCGCGCATCTTCCACGCTGACCACTGCTTCTTCGTGACCAACGGCACCTCCACCTCCAACAAGGTGGTGTGGCATGCCAACGTCGCCGCGGGCGACGTGGTGGTGGTGGACCGCAACTGCCACAAGTCGATCCTGCACGCCATCACGATGACGGGCGCGATCCCGGTGTTCCTGCGTCCCACGCGCAACCACCTGGGCATCATCGGCCCGATCCCGCTGGAAGAGTTCCACCCGGACAACATCCGCAAGAAGATCGAGGCCAACCCCTTCGCGCGCGAAGCGGTAAACAAGAATCCGCGCATCCTGACGCTGACGCAGAGCACCTACGACGGCGTCATCTATAACGTCGAAATGATCAAGAAGCAGCTGGGCAGCTATGTCGACACGCTGCACTTCGACGAAGCCTGGCTGCCGCATGCGTCGTTCCACGAGTACTACCAGGACATGCACGCCATCGGCGTGGACCGCCCGCGCAGCCAGGACGCGATGGTGTTCGCCACCCACTCCACGCACAAGCTGCTGGCCGGCATCTCGCAGGCCTCGCAGATCATCGTGCAGGAGTCCGAGACCCGCAAGCTGGACCGCAACGTCTTCAACGAAGCCTACTTGATGCACACGTCCACCTCGCCCCAGTACGCGATCATCGCGTCCTGCGACGTGGCTGCCGCCATGATGGAACCGCCCGGAGGCACCGCGCTGGTCGAGGAGAGCATCCGCGAAGCCCTGGACTTCCGCCGCGCCATGCGCAAGGTGGAATCCGAGTTTGGCAAGAACGACTGGTGGTTCAAGGTCTGGGGCCCGAACCGCCTGGTTTCCGAAGGCATCGGCAACCGCGACGAATGGATCCTGGAATCCAACGACCACTGGCATGGTTTCGGCGAAATGGCCGAAGGCTTCAACATGCTGGACCCGATCAAGGCCACCATCATCACCCCGGGCCTGGACATGTCGGGCAGCTTCGGCGAAACCGGCATCCCGGCCGCGCTGGTGTCCAAGTACCTGACCGAGCACGGCGTGGTGGTCGAGAAGACCGGGCTGTATTCGTTCTTCATCCTGTTCACCATCGGCATCACCAAGGGCCGCTGGAACACGCTGCTGACCGCCTTGCAGCAGTTCAAGGACGACTACGACCGCAACCAGCCGCTGTGGCGCATCCTGCCGGAATTCTGCCGCGACCATCGCCGCTACGAGCGCATGGGCCTGCGTGACCTGTGCCAGGAGATCCACGAAGCCTACCGCGCGCGCGACGTGGCCCGCCTGACCACCGAGATGTACCTGAGCGACATGGTGCCGGCGCTGAAGCCGTCGGACGCCTTTGCCCGCATGGCGCACCGCGAGGTCGAGCGCGTCGACATTGACAAGCTGGAAGGCCGCGTCACCGGCGTGCTGCTGACGCCGTATCCTCCGGGCATCCCGCTCTTGATCCCGGGCGAACGCTTCAACCGCACCATCGTCCAGTACCTGCAGTTCGCGCGCGAGTTCAACCAGCGCTTCCCGGGCTTCGAAACCTACATCCACGGCCTGGCCGACGAAGTGGGTCCGGACGGCGAAAAGCGTTACTACGTCGACTGCCTGATCGAAGACTGATGTTCGATGTAGCAGTACTGGGCGCCGGCGCCGCGGGCATGATGTGTGCCGCGGTCGCCGGCCAGCGCGGCTTGCGCGTGGTGCTGGTCGACCACGCCGAGCGCCTGGCGGAGAAAATCCGCATCTCTGGCGGCGGCCGCTGCAATTTCACCAATATTGGCGCCGGCCCCGCCAACTTCCTGTCTGAAAATCCGCATTTTTGCCGTTCGGCCCTGTCGGGCTACACGCCGCAGGATTTCCTGGCGTTGATGAAGCGCCACCACATCGCCTGGCACGAGAAACATCGCGGCCAGCTGTTCTGCGACGATTCCAGCGAATCCGTCATCGAGATGCTGCGCGCCGAATGCGATGCGGGCAGGGTGCAGTGGCGCATGGGATGTTCGGTGGCCGAGATCGCCCATGGCGAACAGGGTTACGAGTTGCGCACCAGCCAGGGCCCGATCCGCGCCGCGAAACTGGTGGTGGCCACGGGCGGCATGGCCATTCCCCAGCTGGGTGCCACCGATTTCGGCCTGAAGATCGCGCGGCAGTTCGGCCTGAAAGTGGTGGAGCCGCGGCCCGCCCTGGTGCCGCTGACCTTCGACGCTGCGCAGTGGCAGCCCTTGGCGGAATTGTCCGGTGTGGCATTGGAAGTCAATCTGCACACGGGGCAGGGCAAAGCCCGCGGTGAATTCCTCGAGGATCTGCTGTTCACCCACCGTGGCCTGTCCGGCCCGGCCATCCTGCAGATCTCCAGCTACTGGAAACCCGGCGAGCCCATCGTGATCGATCTGGCGCCCGGCCGCGACCTGGCCGAGGAATTGCTGGCATCGAAGTCGGGCAACCGGCAGCAGCTGCATACCGTGCTGGCGGGCCTCTGGCCCAAGCGCCTGGCCGACCGTTGGCTGCACCTGGCGGAGCAGGGCGGCAAGCCTGGCCTGGCGGCGCTGCGTCTGGCGGACGCGCCGGACAAGACCCTGCGCGCCTTGGCCCAGGACATCCATCAATGGACCTTGGTGCCCAGCGGCACGGCCGGCTACAAAAAGGCCGAAGTGATGCGCGGCGGCGTGGACACGCGCGGCCTGGACCAGAAGTCCATGCAGGCCAAGACCGCCGCCGGCCTCTATTTCATCGGCGAGGCCGTGGACGTCACGGGCTGGCTGGGCGGCTACAACTTCCAGTGGGCCTGGGCCTCCGGTGTCGCCTGCGGCAAGGCGCTCTAGTTTTTCCGACAGGTGAGGGCGCCGATAGGCCGGCGCTATGGCAGGAATTGGAAGCCTGCCGTTGTGATATTAAATAAAAATACTTATCATTTATGTTTCTGATAATGATCTAAACCCTGAACAGGGGGCGGATCCCACGGAGACATGCATGGCCTACACCCTTCCGCCCCTGCCTTACGCCTACGACGCTCTGGAGCCTCACATCGACGCGATGACGATGGAGATCCACTACAGCAAGCACCATCAGACCTACGTCAACAGCCTGAACGCGGCGCTGGAGGGCGCGGGCATCGCCACTGACGAGCCGGTTGAATCCCTGGTGGCGCGGCTGGAGCAATTGCCCGAAGCCGTCCGCGGCGCGGTGCGCAACCATGGCGGCGGCCATGCGAACCACAGCCTGTTCTGGGCGGTCATGTCGCCCGAGGGCGGAGGCGAGCCGGATGGCGCCCTGGCGGCGGCCATCGAAGCCGAGCTTGGCGGTTTGGCCGCTTTCCGCGACGCTTTCACCAAGGCCGCGCTGACCCGCTTCGGCAGCGGCTGGGCCTGGCTCTCGGTCACGCCGGCCGGCAAGCTCATGGTGGAAAGCAGCGCCAACCAGGACAGCCCCCTGATGCAGGGCAACACGCCCATCCTGGGGCTGGACGTGTGGGAACACGCCTACTACCTGAAGTACCAGAACCGCCGGCCCGAGTACATCGGCGCCTTTTACAATGTCGTGAACTGGCCTGAAGTGGCGCGCCGCTACGCGGCGGCCCAGCGCTAAGCGCATTCCTGGCAAGGAGGGCAGCGGCACATGAATACTTTCAGCCGTCATCGCGTGCGGCCGGCGGCCACCAGCATCAGCGTGTGGACCCTGGCCGTATTGGTGGCCTGCCTGGGCCTGCACCAGCTGTGGGCCTATCTGGACGTGCGCGCGCCGCACGTCGCCGACGCCCTGCTGGGCGGTCTGGTGGCCGCCGCCGCCACGGCGCTGGGTACCCTGCCCATCCTGTTCGCCCGCAGCATTCCGCAAAAAGTGCAGGACAGCATGTTCGGCTTCGGCGCCGGCGTGATGCTGGCGGCCAGCGCCTTTTCGCTGGTGGCGCCCGGTATCGCGGCGGGTCGCGACCTGGGCTATGGCCCTTGGGGCGCCGGGCTGACGGTGGGCGCCGCGCTGCTGCTGGGGGCGGCGGTGCTGCTGCTCATGGACCGCACGCTGCCGCATGAGCATTTCATCAAGGGCAGGGAAGGGATAGAGGCGCACCGCCTGCGCCGCACCTGGCTGTTCGTCTTCGCCATTACCTTGCACAACCTGCCCGAGGGCCTGGCGATCGGCGTGGGCTATGCAGGCAACGACGCCATGCGCGGCACCGCGCTGGCCACCGGCATCGCGATCCAGGACATTCCCGAAGGCCTGGTGGTGGCCGTGGCGCTGCTGGCGGCGGGCTATCAGCGCGCGTTCGCCGTGGCGCTGGGCATGCTGTCCGGGCTGGTCGAGCCGCTGGGGGCAGTATTGGGCGCCGCCGTGGTCGGCTGGTCCGAGCCGCTCTTGCCCTGGGGCCTGGGCTTTGCCGCCGGCGCCATGCTGTTCGTGATCAGCCACGAGATCATCCCGGAATCGCACCGCAAGGGGCATGAGGTCTATGCGACCTGCGGGCTGATGCTGGGCTTCGTGCTGATGATGCTGCTGGATACGGCGCTGGGTTGAGGCCGGCGCGGGCATTCCCTGGCCGCGGCTTTCGTTGTATGCTTGCGCCGCTGTCACGCATGTTGCGGGAGAGAGCGGCCTGTACGTCCGGCCGCCGCCGAAGGCGCAATTCGCCCGGAATCGCTCAGGTAACCCATACCGCCCATGCTTGCCCCGTCCCGGTTTTCTCACCGTGTGGACCCGGCAAAACAGTACTCTGGAGAGACCTGGCGCCGCCCCTGAACTAGGGACATAGCGAGCAGCCCAGGCGCCGAAGGTGCAAACCCGTCATGCGGGGCAACTCTCAGGCAAAAGGACAGAGGGGCGGAAGATTCAGCCGTAGTGCAGGCGCAGGCCGCCGTGCACCACCGGCATTCCGTAACCCTGGCAACACTGCCGTCCCGGAGTTTCCGCGCATGTCCGCAACCCTCAAACGCACCCCGCTGGCCGAAGAACACGTCGCCTCTGGCGCCCGCATGGTCGACTTCGGCGGCTGGGACATGCCGCTGGCCTACGGTTCGCAGCTGGAAGAGCACCATGCCGTGCGCCAGGACGCCGGCATGTTCGACGTGTCGCACATGCTGAACGTCGACGTCATCGGCCCCGACGCCTATGCCTTCCTGCAGCGCCTGGTTGCCAACGACGTGGCCAAGCTCACCGTGCCTGGCAAGGCGCTGTACAGCTGCATGCTGAACCCCCAGGGCGGCGTGATCGACGACCTGATCATTTATTTCTTCGCCGCCGATGAATGGCGCGTGGTGGTCAATGCCGGCACCGCCGACAAGGACGTGGCCTGGATGCAGCGCGTCAAGCAGGCCGGCCGGTTCGACGTCGCCATCACGCCGCGCCGCGACCTGGCCATGGTCGCCGTGCAGGGCCCCAACGCCCGCGCCAAGGTCTGGGCCACGCGCCCGGCGTGGCAAGCCGCCAGCGAGCCGCTGACCGCCTTCGTGGCCGCCCGCGTGGGCGACGACACTCTGGTGGCACGCACCGGCTACACGGGCGAAGACGGCTTTGAAATCGTGCTGCCCGCCGCCGAGGTCGTGCAGCTGTGGCGCGATCTGGTTGCCCAGGGCGTGCGCCCCTGCGGCCTGGGCGCGCGCGACACGCTGCGCCTGGAAGCCGGCATGAACCTCTACGGTCAGGACATGGACGAGCTGACCCAGCCCGACCAGGCCGGCCTGACCTGGACCGTGTCCCTGAAAAACGCCGAGCGCCGCTTCATCGGCCGCGACGCGCTGGAACAATTCGCCACCCCCGCCACCTTCATCGGCCTGAAGCTGCAAGAGCGCGGCGTCATGCGTGCGCACATGGCCGTGCGCACCAAGCAAGGCACGGGCGAACTCACCAGCGGCACCATGTCCCCCACGCTGGGCGTGTCGATCGGCTTCGCGCGCCTGCCGCAAGGCGTGAAGCCGGGCGATACGGTCGAGGTCGACATCCGCGGCAAATGGGTGCCCGCCCTGGCCTGCAAATTGCCGTTCGTGCGTAACGGCAAAGCGGTCGAACACTCGTAAACTCGAAGCTTCGCTCGAGCCGCCGGCCCATGGGGCGACGGCCGCCCGCGCGAGGCGCGCAACACCATTCATCTACCCGCATTCCCTCAGGAGTTCCCATGAGTCTGCCCACCGATCGCAAGTACACCGAGTCCCATGAATGGGTCAAAGCCGAAGGCGACGTGTTCGTCGTCGGCATTACCGATACCGCCCAGGACCAATTGGGCGATCTGGTCTTCGTCGGCGACGTGAAGGTCGGCGCCAAGCTGAACGCCGGTGAAACCGCCGGCGTGGTCGAGTCGGTCAAGGCCGCTTCGGACATCTATGCTCCCGTGGCCGGCGAAATCGTCGCGTTCAACGAAGAACTGGAAAACAACCCCAACCTGATCAATGAATCGGCCTTCACCGCCTGGATCTTCAAGATCAAGCCGGTCAACGCCGCCGACGCCGACAAGCTGCTCGACGCCGCCGGCTACGAAGCCGTCGCCAACGGCTAAGCCGCCTGGCCGGAACGGACGCGGCGCCGCAAGCCCCGCGCCCGTTCCGCAAGATGCATTACCGTCCGTCCCCCGACGACACCCGCTATCCCGAGATCCTCCATGTCGCGCGCCCTAGACACCCATACCGACTTCATTCCCCGCCACATCGGCCCCTCCGACGCCGACCAGGCCGCCATGCTCGCCGTTATCGGCAGCGCCAGCCTGGACGCCTTGATCGAAGAAGTCGTGCCGCCCAAGATCCGCAGCCAGGCCCCGCTGGCGCTGCCCGCCTCGCGCAGCGAAACCGACGTGCTGGCCGAGCTGAAGCAGATCGCCGGCCGCAACAAGGTCTACCGCAGCTACATCGGCCAGGGGTACTACGGCACGCAGACGCCCAACGTGGTGTTGCGCAACATTCTTGAGAATCCCGCCTGGTACACGGCCTACACGCCTTACCAGCCCGAGATCTCGCAGGGCCGTCTCGAAGCCCTGCTGAACTACCAGACCATGGTCGCCGACCTGACCGGGCTGGACATCTCCAACGCCTCGCTGCTGGATGAAAGCACCGCCGCCGCCGAAGCCATGACGCTGGCGCGCCGCAGCGCCAAGTCGAAGAGCCCGGTGTTCTTCATCTCGCGCCACGTGCATCCCCAGACCATCGAGGTCGTGCGCACGCGCGCCGAAGGCCTGGATATCGAAATCGCCATCGGCGACGAGGCCGAAGGCCTGCCCGAGTGTTTCGGCGTGCTGCTGCAGTACCCGCACAGCACCGGCTCGGTGGTCGACTACCGCAAGCTGGCCGAAGCCGCGCACGCGCAAGGCGCCATCGTGGCCGTTGCGACCGACCTGCTGGCGCTGGCCCTGCTGGCCGCGCCGGGCGAATGGGGCGCGGACATCGCCATCGGTTCGGCCCAGCGTTTCGGCGTGCCGTTCGGTTTTGGCGGTCCGCACGCCGGCTTCATGGCCTGCAAGGACGCCTTCAAGCGCAACATGGCTGGCCGCCTGGTCGGCGTGTCCAAGGACGCGCAGGGCAACCCGGCAATGCGCTTGGCGCTGCAAACGCGCGAACAGCACATCCGCCGCGAGAAAGCCACTTCCAACATCTGCACCGCGCAAGTGCTGCTGGCCGTCATGGCCGGCATGTACGCCGTGTGGCACGGTCCGGCCGGCATCCGTCGCATCGCCGAGCGCGTGCAGCGCAGCACCGCCATCCTGCGCGCCGAGCTGGTCAAGCTGGGCGTGAAGGTCGCCAACGACACCTTCTTCGATACGCTGCTGCTGGAAACCGGCGCGGCCACCCCGGCCATCCTGACCGCGGCGGACTGCGAGCACGTCAACCTGCGCCGCGTCGACGGCGCACGCCTGGCGGTTTCCTTGGACGAGACCGTCACCGTGGCCGACCTGCAGGCGCTGGTCAATGTCTTCGCCGCCGGCCTGGAGCGCGACGACGTCGAGCTCGACATCGACGCGCTGGACGCGGCCGCCGCGAGCGGCATTCCCGCCGGCGTGGCGCGCGCAAGCGCCATCCTGACGCATCCGGTGTTCTCCAGCGTGCAGTCGGAAACCGACATGCTGCGCTACCTGCGCAAGCTGGCCGACAAGGATCTGGCGCTGGACCGTACCATGATCCCGCTGGGCTCCTGCACCATGAAGCTCAACGCCACCGCCGAGATGATCCCCATCACCTGGCCCGAATTCGCGCTGATCCACCCGTTTGCGCCGGCTTCGCAAAGCCAGGGCTACAACGAGCTGATCGACCGCCTGTCGGCCGCGCTGTGCGAAATCACCGGCTACGACAACATCAGCCTGCAGCCCAACTCGGGCGCGCAGGGCGAGTACGCGGGCCTCTTGGCCATCCGCGGCTACCACCAGGCCAACGGCCAGCATCAACGCAACATCTGCCTGATCCCGTCGTCGGCGCACGGCACCAACCCGGCCTCGGCGCAACTGGCCGGCATGGACGTGGTGGTGGTGGCTTCCGACTCCAACGGCAACGTCGATCTGGCCGACCTGCGCGCCAAGATCGAACAGGTCGGCGACAAGCTGGCCGCCCTGATGATCACGTATCCGTCGACCCACGGCGTGTTCGAGGAAGCCGTCACCGAGATCTGCGATCTGGTGCACCAGGCCGGCGGCCAGGTCTACCTGGACGGCGCCAACATGAACGCGATGGTGGGCGTGGCCCAGCCGGGCAAGTTCGGTTCGGACGTGTCCCACCTGAACCTGCACAAGACCTTCTGCATCCCGCACGGCGGCGGCGGTCCCGGCGTCGGTCCGGTGGCGGTGCGCGCGCACCTGGCGCCGTACCTGCCGGGCGTGGTGAACGAGCAGGGCAAGCTGCCGGGCGACGCCAAGGTCGGCCCCGTGTCGGCGGCGCCGTTCGGTTCGGCCGGGATCCTGCCCATTCCGTTCGTGTACATCTCGCTGATGGGCGCCGATGGCCTGCGCCGCGCCACCGAAGTCGCGATCCTGAACGCCAACTACATCGCCACCCGCCTGCGCGACCACTATCCGGTCCTGTACGCGGGCCGCAATGGCCGCGTGGCGCACGAGTGCATTCTCGATGTGCGTCCGCTCAAGGAAACCAGCGGCATCAGCGCCGAAGACATCGCCAAGCGCCTGATGGACTACGGTTTCCATGCGCCCACCATGAGCTTCCCGGTGGCCGGCACGCTGATGGTCGAGCCGACCGAATCGGAAGGCGTGGCCGAACTGGACCGCTTCATCGACGCGATGATCTCGATCCGCGAGGAAATCGCTCAAGTCGAGCGCGGCGAGCGCGATGCGGAAGACAACGTCCTGAAGAACGCGCCGCACACCGCGCAGATGCTGCTGGCCGAGGAATGGCTGCACGACTATCCGCGCCAGCAAGCCGCCTACCCGGTGGCCTCGCTGCGCGACGCCAAGTACTGGCCGCCGGTTGCCCGCGTGGACAATGCCTACGGCGACCGCAACCTGGTGTGCGCCTGCCTGCCGATCGAAGCCTACGCATAAACGCGGACGGCAAGGCCCGGCACCAGCCGGGCCCGGGCAAAAAAAATCCCCCATCGAAAGATGGGGGATTTTTTCGTCCTGCGTCGGCTGAAATTTACTTCGCCGGCGCGGCCTTGCTGGTGACGGCGAAGTCTTCCGCGATGCTGAAGAACGTGTTGAGCATGATCTGCAGGTTTTCCTTGCCGATGCCGCCCTCCGAGTTCATGTCCATCTGCAGCACGGCCCGGTTCTTGTCGTCCAGGTAGGCGCGCGTCCAGCGGTATTCCTGGTTCCAGGCGTTGATGGCCTTGAGCGAGACCGGCTTCTTGCTGCTGTAGGTCGCGGTCACGACGAGGTCATGGCACTTCTCTGTGAAGTCGTTGCACAGGAAGTCGACGCGCAGCTCGCTGGCGCCGGTGTCGCGGGGATCCAGCATCAGGACAGGACCTTCGTCGCCATCCTGCTTGCGCGGGTTGTAGGCCATGTCGTCCAGCATGGCGGTCACGGTGTCCATGTCGAAGTCCTGCATGTAGCCGGCCACGGAGGCGGTGTCGGTGGCTGCGGCCAGCTCGGCGCCTTCGGCCGGTTCGCCTTCCTCTTCCATGCCGTCCATGTCGTCGTCCATGCCGGTCGCGCCCAGCAGGCCCGCGAACAGTTCATCGGCGGGGATCTTCTGGCCGTTCAGATCGCCCATGCCATCGGCGAAGTGGAACTTGCCGATGATGTTGTCGCCGTCGTTCTTGCCGACGTTGAGCATTTCAGCCATGCCGGACATCGAGCGCATCTGGTCGTCGGCTTCCTCGGCGGCCTTTTCCGCGGTCAAGCCTTGCTTCTTGACGGCGTACTGCACGATCAGGTCGCGCACCATGGGCTTGGAGATGACCAGGGTGGCATCGATCTGCTTGATGGCCTTGACCATGATCTCCTGGGGAGTCAGATCCTTGACGTTGGGCGGATTGGTCAGGTCCAGCGTGAAGTTCAGCTTGCTTTCGCCCTTGTCGGTCTTCCAGCTGATCGGATCGATGCTGAACGAGGGGTTGCCGTTGAGCAGCTTGCCGGCGTTTTCCAGCACGGCGTCGAACTGCTCGTCCTTCAGGCCTTCGTCGCTGGCGCCCAGCATGTACTGGCGCACGATCTGGTTATAGGTGTCCGACAGCTGCTTGATGGCGGCGCCGTCCAGCTTGGCCAGCTTGATCACGGCCTGGCCGCTGCCCAGCGCCACGTCGTTCAGCGTGATGGTGCCGGTCTGGTAGGTGGCTTCGACATTGACGTTCTTGTCGTCTTCGGCCAGCTTGACGCCATAGCCCAGATTGTCCACCGAGACCTTGACGTCGTCACCGGGGCGGGTGACGTCGATGCGCTTGAGCTTGACGCTCGAATCGCCGACCGACAGGCCGAACTTGCCCATGCGGCTGTTGACGTCCATGGTCAGGCCGGACAGCAGCATCTTGATGGGGTCATCCGACTTCTCGCCATCCACCGACAGCGTTTCGACCAGGGCGTGCGCCGTGACGGCCTGCTGCGCGCGGTCGAAGGTGCCGTTGATCGCCATGCCGCTAAAGTTGACAGCGTTGCCGTCGTGCGTGATCTGCACGGGGGCGATATTGGCGGTGGAGGTGGCGAAGCCGCCGAAATTGATGACCGTGTCCGCGCTCAGGGGCGCTACGCCCTTGGTCAGCTCGAACAGTTCCTTGATGTTGTCGGTCTTGGCGAGCTCGGCGTGCGTGAACGCCAGCTTGGGGGCGATGGCGCCGCGCGCCAGGGCGCTCTTGGGGAAGGGACCGTGTTCGATGGACGCGTCGAACTCGATCATGCCCTTGGGCAGGTCCTCGCCGAGCTTGTCGCCGTTGACCAGCGACACGCCATAGCGCGCCTGCGTCGAGAACAGGCCGCGTTCGTACTTCAGCTGATCGATGCGCAGACCGAACAGAGGCGTGATCTTGGCCAGTTTCTCGTTGGCTTCCGCCAGATGGCGCTGCGAGCTTTCCTCGATGCGCTTGCCGGTGTACCACGTGGCCCCGACCCAGCTTCCCGCTCCCACTATGACCACGCCGAGGGTGATCGCTACGCTCTTTTTCATCGTTCTGCTTGTATCGTTGATTGTCGAGTCATATCCGGTGACTGGCGGCTGCTTGTGGCCGCTGGACCCTGTTGCTGGCGTCCGCCATCGGAATACGCGCATTCATCGGCCTGTAAGGCCCGCGGCGAGTATACCGAGGCCGGTGGTCATGTGACCGTGCTCGCAGTTACAGAAGATTTCAAAATGAAAGCCGGCGCGTTCGCGCCGGCTTTTCAGGGCAAAAGGCCAAGGTCGCGGATTACATCGGATCCAGGGGATAGATCGGACGGCGCACGTGCTGGAAATCGAGCTGGCCGTAATCCGAGGTGGTAACGCCCACGCCGGTGCATTCAATCACTTGCGTTGCCATGTCGGAGAAGCCCGCGCGCCAGTGCACCCGGCTCTTGAGCACGACGTAGCGCTTTTGCAGCGGATCGATGCCGGCCGACAGCAGGCAATTGATGTCGAAGGGCTCCTGGTGGCGCGACACGACCACGATCTCCACGCGGCCGGTATCGATCACGACGGTCAGGCCGGTGTCGTTGCGTACGCCGCGGTACATGGGGCCGCGGTTCAGGTAGACGCCGTCGAACACCAGCTTGACGCGGCCGGTGATTTCCAGCGGTTCGCTGGGTTCCTTGATGGCGGGCATGGCCATCTTGCCGCCGAGCTTGATCGTGATGGTCTGGCCCACGCCGGCCGCTGCCGCCTGCTGCGCCGCCTGCGGGTCGCAGATGGCGTAGAAGACCACGTTCTCCAGTTCCTGGCGCAGCACTTCGGCCAGTACGGCGGTGGTGTCCATGGTGCCGCCGGAGCCGGTATTGTCGTAGTGGTCCAGCAATACGACGGGGCCTTGTTCGATAGCCTTGGCGCGTGCGATGGTGGGTGCCAGCGGCTCCGGGTGGAACACCCAGTCGGCGCGGCCGTTCCAGGCCTGGTCCAGCAGTTCGTCGCGGTAGCGCTGCGCGTCGGCCAGGTTGCCGTCGGTACAGACCACGGCGCTCAGGCCGGCTTCACGGATGTCGGCGTGCGGAAATCCCACGAAGACCGAGGCGGCCAGCACGCCGCCGGCTTCCAGCTCCTGGCAGCGTTCCTGCAGCGGCTTGTTGGGCGCGGCATGGGTGCCCTGGCACATGATGTGCGGCAGCATGGGCTTGTTGGCCCAGGACATGACGGGCTTGATCTCGCCCTTCAGGGTGCGCGCGATCACGTTCGCGGCGCGCAGGCCCGCCGCGCGGATGTCCACGTGCGGGTAGGTATGGAAGCCGCTGATGACGGTGGCGTGCTTGACGATGTCGTCGTAGATATTGGCGTGCATGTCCAGCGTTACCGCCACCGGCGTGTGCGGATCGATCTCGCGCAGGCGGCGCAGCAGGTCGCCCTCGGCGTCCTCCACGCCCTCGGCCACCATGGCGCCGTGCAGGTCGAGCAGGATGGCGTCATAGCCGCCGCGCTGGACCTCGTCCAGAACCAGCTTGCACAGCCGTTCGTGGGTGTCGGCGCTGGCTGGGCCGCTGGGCCAGGACTCGGCCGCCACCGGCACGACCATCTCGGCGCCTTCGCGGCGCGCCACTTCGATATAGCCGCCCAGGCCGCTGTCGGTATTTTCGTAGGCCTTGATGGCGCGTTCGCCGGCCAGGACCTCGGGGTTGCCGCGGAAAAAGCGTTCAAGCGGTGTCGGCACGGGCGAAAACGTATTCGTTTCGTGCTTGATCATTGCCAAAAGCCAACGCATGGGAATTCCTGTGGGTTTGCTGTTGAGGATAGGTCAGGCTGCCTGGGGCGGTTGGGGCCAGGGGTGTTGTTCGGGCCGCAGGGTTTCCCAGGCGCGCGCGATGCGCAGCACGCCCAGGTCGTCGAAGCGGGCGCCGGCGATCTGCAGGCCGATGGGCAGGCCCGCCTTGGTATAGCCGCAATTGACGGACGCCGCGGGCTGCTCGCTCATGTTGTAGGGCAGCGTGTAGCCGATGTGGTGCATGGTGGTCGCGACTTCATTGGTGGGCGACGGCCACTCGGCGTTGTAGGCGACGACCGGCGCCACGGGCGAAAGCACGTAGTCGTAGGGCGCGCAGGCCGCGACCGTCTTGGCGCGCACGTTCATGGTCTCGTAATAGCTGCGGAATACGTCCTCGCCGGATTGGCCGCCGCCGCTTTCCGCCCAGGTGCGGATGAAGGGCAGGATCTTGTCGCGGCGCTCCTGGGGCAGGGCTGCCAGGTCTATGGCCGAGCGGGTGCGCCAGAAGCGGTCCACGCCTTCCAGCATGGCGGGCGTCATCCAGGGCTGCATCGGCGTGACGGTGGCGCCGGCGGCCTCGAAGGCGCGGGCCGCGGCCTCGATCGCAGCGCGGATTTCAGGGTCCAGGGGCAGGCCGCAGCCCGCGTCCAGCAGCAGGCCGATGCGCAGGCCGCGCAGGTCGCGCTCGAGGTCGAGCCAGTCGAAGTCCTGGTAGGGCAGGCTCATATGGTCGCGCGCGTCCGGCTGCGACAGCACGCCCATCATGAGGGCCGAGTCGGCGACCGTGCGGGTCATGGGGCCGGCGCAGCGGCCCATGAAGGGCGGATCGATGGGGATGCGGCCCAGGCTGGGCTTGAGGGTGGCGATGCCGCACCAGGCCGCCGGCAGGCGCACGGAGCCGCCGATGTCGGTACCGATGTGCAGCGGGCCGTAGCCCGCGGCCGCCGCGGCGCCCGCGCCGGCGCTGGAGCCGCCCGGGTTCTTGGACAGATCCCAGGGATTGCGAGTCAGTTCATGGAAGCTGGACAGGCCTGAGGACAGCATGCCGAAGTCGGGCATGGTGGTCTTGCCCAGCAGCACCGCCCCGGCTTCACGCATGCGCGCGGCCGGCGGCGCATCGGCGGCGGCGGGCTTCAATTCCGTGGCTGCCGTGCCCAGCGGCACCGGCACGCCGCGCGTGGCGATGTTCTCCTTGATGGTGGCCGGCACGCCATCCAGCGTGTGGCCCCCGGTAGCCAGCGGTTCGCCCTTCATCCAGCGGGCTTCGGAGGCGCGGGCCTGGGCCATCGCACCGTCCGCGTCCAGGGCGTAGGTGGCCTTGAGCCGCGGCTCCCAGCGCGCGATGTGGTCCAGCACCGAGCGGGTGACCTCGACGGGCGAGAGCGTCTTGTTGCGGTAGGCCTGGAGCATCTCCACGGCGGACAGTTCATGCGGTTGCGGCATTTCGGTTCCAGTGTGTGTACAGGCTGCGAGCCTCAGGGCGCGGCGGCGTGGCCCAGGCCGGCCGCGACCGGCCGGAAGTTGCGGAAATCCCAGTCGCGTCCGGGCGCGGCATCGATCAGGGCCCGCGTGTATTCGTGGCGCGGTTCGGTCAGCACGGTTTCGGCGGAGCCGGTCTCGACGACCTTGCCCCGCTGCATCACCATGATGGTGTCGCAGATCTGCGCGGCCACGCGCAGGTCGTGAGTGATGAACAGCACGCCCACGCCGGTGCGCTGGCGCACCTGCTCCAGCAGCTCCAGTACCTGCGCCTGTACCGACACGTCCAGGGCGGACACCGCCTCGTCGGCCACCAGGACCTCGGGGTCCATGACGAGGGCGCGCGCGATGCAGATGCGCTGGCGCTGGCCGCCGGAGAACTGGTGCGGATAGCGGTTCATCGCGTCCGGGCTCAGGCCCACGACGCTCAGCGTTTCGCCGGCGCGCTTCAAGGCCTGCTCGCGGGCCACGCCGAAGTTCAGCAGGCCCTCGATGATGGATTCGCCGACCGTGCGGCGCGGATTCAGCGAACGGTACGGATCCTGGAACACGATCTGGATGCGGCGGCGCACGGGGCGCAGCGCCGCGCCGGACAGGGTGCTGAGGTCTTCGCCGCCCATCATCATGTGGCCGGCGGTGGGTTCTATCAGGCGCACGATGCAGCGCGCCACGGTGGACTTGCCCGAACCGGATTCGCCCACGATGCCCAGGATCTCGCCCTTGCGCAGCGTCAGGTTGACGTCGGTGGCCGCGATCACGCTGCGCGCGGTCTGGCGCGAAAAGAGCGAGCTCTTGGTGCCGTAGGTACGGCCCAGCCCCTTGACGTGCAGCACCGGCATGCCGGCCGGCGCCTCGCGGCGCGAGGGCACCAGGCTGGGCACGGAGGACACCAGGCGGCGGGTGTAGGACTGCTTGGGCTCGGCCAGGATCTCGTTGCGCGTGCCGCTTTCGATCAGGTCGCCGCGGTTCATCACCACGATGCGGTCGGAGATCTCGGCCACCACGCCGAAGTCGTGCGTGATGAACAGCACGGCGGTCTGGTGCTTGACCTGCAGTTCCTTGATAAGCGCCAGGATCTGCTTCTGCGTGGTGACGTCCAGCGCCGTGGTCGGCTCGTCGGCGATCAGCAGCTTGGGTTCCAGGATCAGCGCCATGGCGATGACGATGCGCTGGCGCTGGCCGCCCGACAGCTGATGCGGATAGGCCTCGAAGATGCGTTCGACGTCGGGCAGGTGCACGGAGCGGAACATGTCCAGCACCTTGGCGCGGCGTTCCGCGGCCGACATCTGCTTGCGGTGCAGGCGCAGCACTTCGTCGACCTGCTTGCCCACGGTGTGCACGGGGTTCAGCGCGGTCATGGGTTCCTGGAACACCATGGCCATGCGCGTGGCGCGCATCTCGCGCAGGCGGCGCTGCGTGGCGCTGACCACGTCTTCGCCTTCGACGCGGATGGAACCCGCGCTGACGCCCAGCACGCCGGGCGGCAGCAGGCCCATCACGGCCAGCGAAGTGACGGACTTGCCCGAGCCGGATTCGCCGACCACGCACACGGTCTCGCCGGCGTGCACGTCCAGGCTCAGGTTGCGCACGACGCGGTTGCCGGCGCCGGCGACTTCTACCGAGAGGTTGCGGATGGCCAGGATGGCGGACGAGGTGTCGCCCGCGGGAGGAATGGGAGAGTAGGTCATCGGCATCAGATCCTGCGCACCATTTTCGGGTCCAGCGCGTCGCGCAAGGCGTCGCCCAGGATGTTCACGCTGAGCACGGTCAGCGACAGGAAAAGGCCGGGGAACAGGATCAGGCCGGGCAGCATGCGGAAGTACATGCGCCCTTCGGACATGATGTTGCCCCAGGAGGCGATCTCGGGCGGGATACCCGCGCCCAGGAAGCTCAGGATGGCTTCGGTGAGCATGGCGGAGGCGAAGACATACGTGCCCTGCACCGTCAGCGGCGCGATGGTGCTGGGCACCATGTGGCGCCACAGCAGCAGCGGCAGCGGCGTGCCCAGGGCCAGCGCCGCCTCGACGTAGGGCTCGCCGCGCACGGTCAGGATCTGGCCGCGCACCAGCCGCACCACCCGCGGAATTTCCGGGATGGTGATGGCCACCAGCACCGTGGTGATGCTGGCGCCCGTGACCGACACCAGGGCGATCGCCAGCAGGATGCCGGGGATGGCCATGATGGCGTCCATGGTGCGCATGATCAGCCCGTCCAGCGAGCGGAACCAGCCCGCGATCACGCCGATGACCAGGCCGAGGGCGACGCTGACCAGCGCCGCGCCCAAGCCTGCAATCAGCGAGATGCGGGCGCCGTAGGCCACGCGCGACCAGACGTCGCGGCCGAAGGCGTCAGTGCCCAGCAGGTAATCGGAGAAGGGCGGCTTGAGGCGCGCGCCGGGGTTGATGAAAGTGGGGTCGACGGTGCCCAGCAGCGGCGCGAACAGCGCGATGGCGACGACGGCCACCAGCACGATCAGCGCCAGCATCACGGGCCAGCTTTTGAGCCCCAGCCGGATCTGGCGCCAGGCGGTGGCCTGGGGCGTGCCGCCTCCGGGGAGATCGGCGGCCGCTTGCGCGGCGGCATCGGTTGGCGTTTGCATCGTTAGTACCTGATCCGCGGGTCGAACACCGTGTAGGCGCAATCGACAACCAGATTGATGAACACGTAGACGAACGCGAAGAAGAGCGTCAGGCCCTGGATGACTGGGTAGTCGCGCGCCAGCACGGCTTCCACCACCAGCCGGCCCAGGCCAGGGATGTTGAACACCGATTCGGTCACGACCACGCCGCTGATCAGCAGCGCGATGCCCAGGCCCACCACCGTGGCGATGGGCACCGCGGCGTTGCGCAGGGCATGGCCCAGCAGCACGCCGGTTTCGCCCAGGCCTTTGGAGCGCGCCGTGCGGATGAAGTCCTCGCCCATGACCTCGATGACGCTGGTGCGCGTGATGCGTGCGATCAGCGCCACGTAGACCGTGGACAGGGCCAGCGACGGCAGGATGAGGCGGTGCAGATAGGGCCAGAAGCCTTTTTCCAGCGGCGTGTAGCCTTGCACGTTGAACCAGCCCAGCTTGATGGCGAAGAGCCAGATCAGCACATAGCCCGTGACGAATACCGGCACCGAGAAGCCCAGCACCGAGAAGCCCATGACGGCGCGGTCCAGCAGCTTGCCTTGCCGCCACGCGGCCAGCACGCCCAGCGGGATGGCGACGATCAGCGTGAACACCAGGGTCAGCACCGCCAGGCTGAGCGAGGGTTCAAGGCGTTGGCCGATCAGCTTGGTGACCGGCACGCCCGACATGAGCGAAGTGCCCAGGTCGCCTTGCAGGAGCTTGCCGCCCCAGATGAAGAATTGCTTGATGACCGGCTGGTCCAGGCCCATCGTCTGGCGTATCTGCACGATACGCTCGGGCGTGGCGCCATCGCCCGCCATGATGATGGCCGGATCCCCCGGGCTGAAACGCAATATCGCGAAGACCACCACCGCGACCATCACCAGAACGGGGATGGTCGCGAGGAGCCGGCGTGAGACAAATGCCAGCATGTATTTCCCCCTGAACTACTTGCCCGTCAAGGGGCTTTCTTGACATTCCAGAACGCGAACACCGGCGCATGCACCAGGCCCGACAGCTTGGTCGAGTAGACGGTGGGCACGGACATCTGGCCCAGCGGCACGTACAGGCCTTCATCGATGCCGATGCGCTGCACTTCCTCGGCGATCTTCTTCTGTTCCGCAGGGTCGGAGGTCAGCGCCATCTTGGTGCGCAGTTCCTCGATCTGCGGGAAGTCGGGCCAGCCGAACCAGGCGTTGTCGCCGTTGGCCGCGGCCGGTGCGGAACGGACCGGGTCCATCACGTCGGTGGCGTACCAGTTGGTGTTGTGGATGTTCCAGCCGCCTTCGGCGGGCGCGGCCTTCGAGGCGCGGCGGGTGGCTACGCTCTGCCAATCCATCGCGGCGAGGTTGACGTTGAAGCCGGCCTTGCGCAGCGCCTGGGCCATCACCACCGGTTGGGCCGACAGGGTGCCGACGTCGGTCGCGTGCATGACCAGGATGGGCGTGTTGTCGTAGCCGGCTTCCTTCAGCAGCGCCTTGGCCTTTTCGATGTTGGACGGTACCACCATGTCCTTGCCGATGTCGCTTTCCAGCGGCGTGCCGCAACCCCACAGCGAGGCGCAGGTCTTCCAGTACTTGGGATTGCCGACCAGCGCCTTCATCACGTCTTCCTGGCCGATGGCGTACATCGCGGCCTGGCGCACCTTCTTGTTGTTGAACGGCGGGTACTTGAAGTTGAAGCGGTACATCGTGAAGTAGCCGACCGGGCTGAGCGACTCTTCCTTCAGATCCTTGTTGCCTTCGATCATCGGCAGCAGATCGTAGGGGAACTGTTCGACGAAGTCGATCTCGCCGCCCAACAATGCGTTGGCGGTGGTCAGCGCGTCGGGCATGACGTCCCACTCGACCTTGTCGACGTTGACGACCTTGCCGCCGGCCAGGCCGCTGGCGGGTTCCTTGCGCGGCACGTAGTCGGCGTTCTTGGCGTAGACCGTCTTCACGCCGGGCTTGAATTCGATGACCTTGAACGGGCCCGAACCGGTCATGTCGGTGATGGGCTGGCCGATGGCCTGTTCGGCGATGCGCTTGGGCATCATGAACGGCGCGGTGCCGGTGGGCTTGGACAGGGCGCGCAGCGCCAGGTCCGTGGGTTCCTTCATGACGATGCGGAAGCTCTTGTCGTCGATGACTTCGATCTTGTCGGTGAACTTCAGCAGCGTGCGGCCCATGCCGTCGCCGGCGGCCCAGCGCTTGATCGAAGCGACGCAGTCCTCGGAGGTCACCGGCTTGCCGTCATGCCACTTCTGGCCGTCGCGCAAGGTCATGGTGTAGGTTTTGCCGTCGGGCGAGACTTCCCACTTTTCCAGCATCTGCGGCTGGATCTTGTTGTCCGCGTCGGTGGCCAGCAGGGTGTCGTAAATCATGTAGCCGTGCCACGTCGTGATGTACGCGGTGGTGGCATGCGGATCGGTCAGTCGCAGAGGCGAATGCATTACCGTCTTGATGACGGTCTCGGCGTAGGCGCCGTGAGCCATCATCAGGGTGGCGCCGGCCAGCGCGGCCGCTCGGACGTACTTCAGCATGAATGTTCCCCTTGATGCGTAGTGAGCGGCGCCATCGCGCCGCTGCGTCGTTGATCCGCCGCGCTGGGGCGGCGTGCGAGCTTCAGGCGGTAGCGGGCCCGTCCGAAAAGACGGGTCCGCAAGGCGCCATTCTGATGCCGGGACGCAACCGTGTCCATGGTTGTTTTGCCGCATCCATCAGCATGGAACCGGGGGCCGCGCACACCAGGATCGTCTGGGCGATGCCGGTAAAATCGGCGCGGAAGTGCGCGGAACTCTTGACCACCAGGATCGCGGCGCGTTGCGGCTCCACGCCGGCGAAACGGAACATTTCCTGGTCCGCCATCTGCACCTTGTTCGACGCGACGATGATGCGCACCCCGCCTACGCGCAGGCAGGCGCTGGGACCCAGGTCCATATGGAAGCCGCGATAGAACGCGCCATGCGTATCGAAGCGTCCATCCGACGTTTTCTCGACGATGAACTCGCTGTCCAGCGGCTCATCGTCGGGAATACCCGAGTGTCCACCCAATGCAATGCGTACCTTGTTTCCGGTGCCCGCGCGATGGGCCGCCAGCGCCGCCGCAGGGTCCACGATCAGGCCAATGGCGGTGTCGCGCGCATCGTGCCGGATCAGCGCACGCAGCACGCCGGTGGTGTCCGAGCTGCCGCCAGCGCCCGGATTGTCCTGCGCGTCGGCGATGACCACGGGTTTATGCGCGTCGCGCGCCAGGCGCATGGCTTCCTGCACGGCTTCGTCGGGCGTGTAGAGCTTGCCGCCGAAGTCGCGTTCCGCGTTGAGCACGGCGCGTGTCATCTCGTCGGCCGCGGCGTCGGCTTCGACTTGCGTGGCGCCGTAGGCCCACACCGTGGGCGCGCATTCGGGGAAGTCGGCCGCGGGAAAACCCGTGGCGAACGACAGGCTGAGAGCGCCGCGCGTTTCGAGCTCGCCCACCATCTGGTACAGGCTGCGCGAGGGTTCGATATCGGTGGACTGCCAGCACAGCGAAATCAGGTAGGGCAGCGAGCGTAGGGCCACGCAGGGCCGCGGCGCGCCGGCCAGCCGCGCGGCCAGCAGTTCGGCGGCGCGTTGTCCGGTTTCGGCCATGTCGATGTGCGGATAGGTGCGGTAGCAGATCAGCGCGTCCGCGTGGCGCACCATGGCGCGGGTCACGTTGGCGTGCAGGTCCAGGCTGGCGACGACGGGTACGTCGGGGCCCACCAGCTCGCGCACGCGCCTGAGCAGCTCGCCTTCACCATCGTCCAGATGCTCGGTGACCATGGCGCCATGCAGGTCGAGATAGACGCCGTCCAGCGGCAGCGCCAGCGACAGACCCTGCAGGATCATCGCGCTGATGCGTTCGAATGCGTCCTTGGTGACGGGGCCAGAGGGGCTGGCCGCCGCCCAGGTGGTGGGCAGCAGCGTGTGCCGTCCCATGGCTTCAATAAATCCCGCCACCGGAATGTTGGCGCCCGCCACCGCCTGGAACATCGCGGGCCCGCTGACCAGCTTGGGCCAGCCACCGCCCTTCTCGGCAAAGTCTTCCCACGCCGCGCGCGAAGGCGCGAACGTATTGGTTTCATGCTGAAAGCCGCCTATCCCGATGCGCATCAGGATCCCCTTGTTGTTTTGATGTGAGGAAAGGCGCGGGCCAAGCCGCGCCCAAGTCAGTTCTAAAGTGGCGCCACCGCACCACCAGCCACGCATAAAACAAGCACAAAGAAAACAGGAGCAAAGAAAACAGGCACAACGCCGCAATCAGGCAAAACGTCCCCCAAGCCGGGTCGCGCGGATCCGGCTCCGCCGGTCCGCAGCGACGCCCCCCTGGGGGGGAAGCGCGCAGCGCTTCGGGGGGGGACCCTCACTCAGCCACTGGCATCGTGAATTCCGCGCCCTTGGCGATGCTGTCCGGCCAGCGCTGCATCACGCTCTTGTAGCGCGAATAGAAGCGGATGCCTTCTTCGCCGTAGGCGTGATGGTCGCCGAATAGCGAACGCTTCCAGCCACCGAAGGAGTGCCAGGCCATAGGCACGGGAATGGGCACGTTGATGCCGACCATGCCGACCTTGATCTGGCGGGCGAAGGCGCGCGCCACGCCGCCGTCGGACGTGAAGCAGGCCACGCCATTGCCGAACTCATGGGCGTTGATCAATGCCACGGCCGATGCAAAGTCCGGCACGCGCACCACGCACAGCACCGGCCCGAAGATTTCTTCGCGGTAGATGTTCATGGCGGGCTTGACGTTGTCGAACAGCGTGCCGCCCAGGAAAAAGCCCTTTTCGTTGCCCGGCACCTGCAGGCCGCGGCCATCGGCCACCAGCGTGGCGCCCGCGGCGATGCCGTCCTCGATGTAGCCCACGACCTTGTTGCGATGCTGCGAGGTGACAAGCGGACCCATTTCAGCGTCGCCCTGCATGCCGTCCTTGACCACCAGCGCCTTGACGCGCGGCGTCAGGCGCTCGACCACCTTGTCGGCCACGTCGCCCACCGCCACGGCCACCGAGATGGCCATGCAGCGCTCGCCGGCCGAGCCGTAGGCCGCGCCCATCAGGGCGTCGGTGACCTGGTCCAGGTCGGCGTCGGGCATGATCACCATGTGGTTCTTGGCGCCGCCCAGCGCCTGCACGCGCTTGCCGCGGCGGGTGCCTTCGGCGTAGATGTACTCGGCGATGGGGGTCGAACCGACAAAGGACAGGGCTTCGACGTCCGGGTGCGCGATCAGCGCGTCCACTGCCTGCTTGTCGCCATGCACGACGTTGAATACGCCTGCGGGCAGGCCGGCCTCGGCCAGCAGTTCAGCCAGGCGCAGCGAGGCCGAGGGATCGCGCTCGGAAGGCTTGAGCACAAAGGTGTTGCCGCAGGCGATGGCGACCGGGAACATCCAGCACGGCACCATCATGGGGAAGTTGAACGGCGTGATGCCGGCCACCACGCCCAGCGCCTGGCGCATGCTCCAGTTGTCGATGCCGCCGCCGATCTGGTCGGAGTACTGGCCCTTCATCAACTGCGGAATGCCGCAGGCGAATTCGACGATTTCGATGCCGCGCGTGACTTCGCCCTTGGCGTCGGAAAAGACCTTGCCGTGTTCGCGCGTGATCAGCTCGGCCAGTTCGTCCTGGTGCTTGTCCAGCAGCGCCTTGAAATTGAACAGGATGCGCGCGCGCTTGAGCGCGGGCGTTTCGGACCAGGCCGGAAAGGCGGCGCGGGCGGCGGCCACGGCCAGCGCCACTTCTTCGTTGGACGCCAGCGGAATGGAGGAGGTGACTTCGCCGGTGGCGGGGTTGAAGCCGTCGGCGTAGCGGTTGCTGCGGCCGTCGTAGTGCTGGCCGTTGATGAAATGGGGGATCTTCTTCATGGGTCGAACGCTCGAATCCGGGGCTTGGAAAAATGCCGGAGGGCGGCCTGGGGCCGCCCTGGCGAGATGCCGCCCCTCGCGGGGCGGCGCAGTATCAGGCGAGTTCTTTCAGTACCTTGCCGATCTGTTCGAAGATCTGGCCGATCTGGGCTTCTTCGATGATCAGCGGGGGCGAGATCGCGATGATGTCACCGGTGTAGCGCACCATCAAGCCGCTGTCGAAGCACTTCTGGAACACTTCGGCGGCACGTGCGCCGGGAGCGCCCGCGCGCGGGGCCAGCTCGATGCCGCAAACCAGGCCCAGGTTGCGCACGTCGATGACGTGCGGCGCGCCCTTCAGGCCGTGGGCGGCTTCCTGGAAAGCGCCGGACAGCTTGCGGGCGCGGCCGAACAGGTCTTCGCGGCGGTAGATGTCCAGCGTGGCCAGGATGGCTGCGGCCGCGAGCGGGTGCGCCGAATAGGTGTAGCCGTGGAAGAACTCGATGCCGCCGGCGGGGCCGTTGACGATGGCGTCATGCACTTCGCGCTTGACCGCGACGGCGCCGGCCGGCACCGCGGCGTTGCTCACGCCCTTGGCCATGGCGATGATGTCCGGCGTGACGCCGAAGAATTCGGATGCCGTGGCGGCGCCCAGGCGGCCGTAGGCGGTGATGACTTCGTCGAAGATCAGCAGGATGCCGTGCTTGGAGGTGATCTCGCGCAGCTTTTCCAGATAGCCCTTGGGCGGGATCAGCACGCCGGTCGAGCCCGCCATGGGTTCGACGATGACCGCTGCGATGGTGGAGGGATCGTGCAGGGCGACGATGCGTTCCAGCTCATCGGCCAGGTGCGCGCCCCAGGCCGGCTGGCCCTTGGAATAGGCGTTCTGCTCGATGTTGTGGGTGTGCGGCAAGTGGTCCACGGCGGGCAGCAGCGCGCCGGAGAAGGTCTTGCGGTTGGTCGAGATGCCGCCGACCGAAATGCCGCCGAACCCCACGCCGTGGTAACCGCGTTCGCGGCCGATCAGGCGGGTGCGCTGGCCTTCGCCGCGGGCGCGGTGATAGGCCAGGGCGATCTTCAGGCAGGTGTCGACGGATTCGGAGCCCGAGTTCGTGAAGAAGACCCGGTCCAGGCCCTGGGGCATCATTCCGGCGACGGCGGTGGCGGCTTCGAAGGCCAGCGGGTGGCCCAGCTGGAAGCCCGGCGCGTAGTCCATCACGCCCGCCTGGCGGGAGATCGCGGCGACGATTTCCTCGCGGCCGTGGCCGGCGTTGACGCACCACAGGCCGGCGGTGCCGTCCAGGATCTGGCGGCCGTCGGTCGAGGTGTAGTACATGCCCTTGGCGGTCGCCAGCATGCGCGGATGGGCCTTGAACTGCTTGTTGGCAGTGAAGGGCATCCAGAGGTGGGACAGGTCAGGCAATTCGGCGGGGGCGTTCATGGCGGCTCCAGGGGACGGACAAGCGCTGGACTTGGGCGACGGGTGTGCAGCCAGCGGGATTGAAACGATTCTGGTGCGTCTGGAGGGGAATGAAAATATACGATCCGCGCAAATGCGGCTAACTGTATAGTTATCAGCGACACAACTGTACAGTTAATGCCGTGATCGATTTTCAGCCAAACCGCGCCCGTGGCCGCGGACAGGCGCCGACTCTGGTCGAGCAGCTGGTTGCAGCCATCCTGCGGGCCATCGAAGAACAGACCCTGCGTCCGGGTATGTCCCTACCTTCGGTACGCGAGTTCGCGCGCCTGTACGAGGTCAGCACCTTCACGGTGGCCAGCGCCTATAGCCGCCTGGTATCGCTGGGCTGGCTGGCGGCACGGCCGGGCGCGGGCTATCGGGTCGCGACGCCGGACGCGCCGGCCCGCCCGAGCCAGCCGCCGTCCTGGGAGCCGCCGCGCCTGAACGCCGGCTGGCTGCTGTCGGATATCTTCGCGGACCATTCCATCCCCATCAAATCGGGCTGCGGCTGGCTGCCCGGCGAATGGCTGAACGAAGAGGGGCTGCACATGGCGCTGCGCCACATGGGGCGGGTACCCGCCATGCGCATTGCGAACTACGGCCATCCCTACGGCTATGCGCCGCTGCGCGAGACCATCGCGGCCAGCCTTAGCGCGCAGGGCATGGAGGTCGAGGCCTCGCAGGTCGTGCTGACCCAGGGCGTGACGCACGGGCTGGACATGGTGATACGCACTTTGCTGCGGCCGGGCGACACGGTGGTGGTGGAGCAGCCCGCCTATGCCAACCTGCTGCAGATGTTGCGCCTGGCCGGTATGCGCGCGGTGCCCGTGCCGCGTACCTTGGATGGGCTGGACTGCGAGGCGCTGGAAGCGGTGGTGGCGCGCCACCGGCCGCGGGCCCTGGTCGTCAATACCGCCTTGCAGAACCCGTCGGGCGCCAGCATCAGCATGGCCAATGCCTTCCGCATCCTGCAAGCGGCCGAGCGGCACGGTTTGTGGGTGGTGGAAGACGACATCTCGCGCGAACTCGCGCCCGGCGTGACGCCCATGCTGGCCGCCCTGGACGGCGCGCGGCGCGTGGTCTACCTGGGCGGCTACTCCAAGGTCATCAGTCCGTCGGTGCGGGTGGGCTATGTGGTGGCACACCGCGATCTGGCGCGCGACATCGCGCGCACCAAGATGGCGGTAGGCCTGACCTCGCCGGAGATCATGGAGCGCATCGTGCACCAGGTCATCCGCGAGGGGCGCTACCGCGCCCACATCGCCCGTACCCGCGAGCGTCTGGCGGTGGCCCATGCGGGCGTGGCCGAACTGATGGCGCAGCACGGTTTCGAGATCTACGGAAGGCCGCAAGGCGGCCTGTTCCTGTGGGCCAAGGTGGCTGGACAATGGCGCGAGCGCGGCGCCAACGGCCTGGCGGAGTTGGCGCTCAAAGATGGCATCTGGCTGGCGCCCGGTTCCTATTTCGAGGCTGACGAGGCCGACACCCCTTGGGTGCGCTTCAACGTGGCCTATTCGGAGGCGCCCGCCCTCTGGCGCTTCATGCGCAATGCCGGCGCGGCGGCCTGAGTCACTGCCGCTCGTAGGTCACGAAATCGTATTCGTAGCCGTTTTCGGCCGGCTGCGCGGCGCGCGCCGTTTCCTTCCATTGAAAGGCGGGCAGCAGCGGGAAAAAGGCATCGCCTTCGACCTCGGCCCGGACTTCGGTGGCCAGGACGCGCCGGGCCAGGGGCAAGGCCTGCGCGTAGATCTGCGCGCCGCCAATGACAAAGGCCGCGTCGATGTCGCCGCAGGCCTGGATGGCCGCCTCCAGCGAGGGGACCACGATGGCGCCCGCGGCGCTGAAGCCGGGGTTGCGGCTGATCACGATATTGCTGCGGCCGGGTAGCGGCCGGCCCAGCGAGTCCCAGGTCTTGCGGCCCATGATGATGGGATGGCCCAGGGTGCTGCGCTTGAAGTGCGCCAGATCGCCCGCCAGTTTCCAGGGCAGGGCGTTGTCGCGTCCGATGACGCGATTGGTGGAATAGGCGACGATAAGGGTAAGGCTGGCGGGCATGCGGAGTCGGGAGGGTAGAGGTTCGGCCGGTTGGCTACGGCAAGCGTAGCAAATTTGCGCGGCGGCCTGCGCCGCGCTGGCTGCCTCAGTCGATCGCGTGTTCCAGGAATTCAGTGGCGGGCATGGGTTTGCCCAGCAGGAAGCCCTGCAGCGAATCGCAGCCCAGGCCGGTCAGGAATTTCTGCTGCGCCGGCGTTTCCACGCCTTCGGCCACGATGCGCAGGTTCAACTGCTGCGCCAGCGCGACGATGGCCGACACGATGGCGGCGTCCTCGTTGTCGTTTTCCAGCTGGTTGACGAAACCGCGGTCGATCTTCAGTTCGGTGGCCGGCAAGCGCTTCAGGTAGAGCAGGCTGGAATAGCCGGTGCCGAAGTCGTCGATGGAAATCGTCACGCCCAGGTTCGACAGGCGCTTGAGCACCGCCAGGCTGGCCTCGGCGTCGCGCATGGCGGTGGATTCGGTCACTTCCAGGGTCAGGCAGGCCGGCGGAACGCCGTGGCGTTCCAGGGCCGAACGCACCGTTTCCACCAGGCTGGCGTGGGCGAACTGCAGGGCCGAAATATTGACGGCGACGGTCCAGTGGCCCTGGCCGGCGTTGATCCATTCCCGCATCTGGCGGCAGGCTTCGTTGATCACCCATTCGCCGATGGACAGGATCAGGCCGGTCTTTTCCGCCGTGGGGATGAACTGGTCCGGGCCCACCAGGCCGCGCGTCGGATGGTTCCAGCGCAGCAGGGCCTCGGCGCCGATGATGGGGCCGGCGGGCGCTTCGTACTTGGGTTGGTAATGCAGGACGAGCTGGTTGCGTTCCTGCGCCAGGCGCAGGTCGTGCAGCAATTCGATCTGCTCATGCGCGTCCGCGTTCATGGACGGTTCGAAGAAGCTGTAGCCGGTGCCGCCCAGGCGTTTGGCGTGGTACATCGCCGCATCGGCGTTGGTCAGCAGGGCATGCGTATCCTGGCCGTTGTTGGGATAGATGGCGATGCCCACGCTGGAGGTCACCATGACCTCATGCCCGTAGACCGTGACCGGCCGGGCGATGGCCTCGATCAGGCGGTCGGCCACGTTGGCCGCGTCCGTGGGCTCGACCACTTCGCTCAGCACAATGAACTCGTCCCCGCCCAGGCGCGCCACCGTGTCCTGGGTGCGCAGAGTCAGGCGGATGCGCTGCGCCAGGTCAATCAGCAATGCGTCGCCGGTGTGGTGTCCGTAGGCGTCATTGACCGCCTTGAAGCCGTCCAGGTCGAAGAACAGCACCGCGAAGTAACCCTTGCGCCGGGTGGCGCTTTCGATCGCCTGCTCCAGCCGGTCTTCCAGCAGGATGCGGTTGGGCAATTTGGTCAGCGTGTCGTGCAGCGCCAGCTGCACCAGTTCTTCATTGGCTTCCGCCAGCGAAGAGGCCAGGGCCGAGGTGCGCGCCTCCAGCCGGTTGTCCAGCACCGCGACCAGCAGGGCGATGGCCAGCACGCTCAGGGTCACCGCCGTGACGGCGATGGCCAGCCAGCCGGCCGAGATGCCGCTGTTGGCCGCCATGCAGATGCTGCCGGCGGGGAAGCCGGCAGCAGCCATGCCGGTGTAGTGCATGCCGACGATGGCGATGCCCATGATCACCGCCGCCAGCGGCCGCGACCAGGCCACGCGGGGACCGCCGTGGCGCAGGCGATAGGTGATCCACAGCGCCGCGCCTGAGGCGGCCACAGCAATCACGATGGATAGTGCGAACCACTTGGCGTCGTAGACGATGCCTGGTTCCATGAGCATGGCGGCCATGCCGAGGTAGTGCATGGCCGCGATGCCGGCTCCCATGAGCAGGGCGCCGATCAGGAGCCGCCGCCGCGGCAGCTCGTCCTTGCTCACGGTCCACAAGGCGAAGGCAGAGCAGCCGATGGCGATGACCAGCGACAGGACAGTCAGGGGCAAGTCGTAGCCCATGGCAATGGGCAGGCTGAAGGCCAGCATGCCGACGAAATGCATGGACCAGATGCCCACGCCCATCGCGAAAGCGCCGCCCGCCAACCAGTAGCGCGCGCTGGGCAACCCGTTCGAGGCCCTGACGCGGTTGGCCATGCCCAACGCCGTGTACGACGCCAGGATGGCGACTCCTAGGGATACGAGGACGAGCGAAGGGTTATACGTTCCGACGAGCATTTGTGGGGTCCTGTCCTTGGCGCATACTGCCGCCGCGCGGGCTTCATATCAAATCAATTGGTAGTCTATGGTTGCAAGTCGGTCGCAAGACAAAATCCGGCGGACGACGCTGGTGATGCACGTGCTCTCGTTGTGAGAAGGGGGGGCTGAGCAACGCCGGCGGACGGTGCTGCCGGGCGGATTGCCCGGTTTCGCGGCGAGCGACCGGCACGGCGCGGCTGGTGCCGGTCGGAAGCAATGGCGCGCGGGAATTTCTGGACGCGCGTCCATGGCTAAGGGATGGGTTATACCGAAAACGCGCCTCCAGAAGCTCACCAATCTTCACCTGCCGCCTTGGGCGCGCAGTCGGGGCGGTTTATACAGCCATGGCGGCGGTGAGGGGGGCGTGATGGGTGTAGCCCGACAGCGAGAAGTCGCCCGGTTCCACCTTCTCGAGCCATTCGGGTTCGTAGCGTCCGGTGACCGAGAAATCGGGAATGCGGTCCGACAAGACCAGCGTGGGCGCTTCGTAGGGTTCGCGCGTGAGCTGTTCGCGCAGCATCGGCAGGTGGTTCTCGTAGATGTGCGCGTCGCCGATAAAGTAGGTGAACCAGCGCGGCGTGTAGCCGGTCAGTCGCCCGACCAGATGCAGCAGGGCCGCGCCCTCGGTGAGGTTGAACGGCGTGCCCAGGCCGACATCGTTGGAGCGGATGTACAGGCACAGCGATATTTCGCGGGTGGTCGCGTTCGGCAGGAATTGATAGAGCAGGTGGCAGGGGGGCAGCGCCATTTCCTCGATCTGCGCCCAGTTCCAGCCATGGAACAGGATGCGGCGGTCGCCGGGACGCTCATGGATGGTGTCCAGGCACTGCCGCAACTGGTCCACCGCCTTGTAGAGCAGCACCTTCGGCACGCCGCCTTCCTCCAGCTCGGCCACCTGGGCGTAGCCGCGCGACAGCGCGTCGGCGATCTGCGCCGGGCGGCTGGCGTCCAGCATTTTGTAGGCCGGCCACTGGCGCCATTGCACCCCGTAGACCGGCCCCAGGTCGTCGGGGCCCTCGCGGTACGGATTCGCCAGCCACTGGCTGTTTTCGTTGGCGTTCTGGTCCCAGACCTTGCAGCCGAGCTCGCGGAATTCCGCCGCGCTGCGCGAGGCGCGCATGAAACCCACCATTTCGCCGATGGCGGACTTGAACGCCAGCTTCTTGGTGGTCACTGCGGGAAAGCCCTTTTGCAGGTCGAAGCGCAACGATGCGCCCGGCATGCTCAGGGTGCGTATGCCCGTGCGGTTTTCCTGCCACGCGCCGGTGTCCAGGATGGATTGAACGAGGTCCAGGTATTGTTTCATGGCGGTCCTTGCGCACGCTCGCCCGGCGGGTGACGCAGACAGCCGCCGCGAATGGGTCGCGGCGGCTCTTATAAGTTACGGATAGACGAATTACACCACGCGGGCGCGGTTCAGGCGGCGGCGGGCGCTTCCTGCGTGTCGACGATCTCGACCGAGAAGGTCAGCGCCGCGGTTTTTTCCAGCATGGCCGAGGCCGAGCAGTATTTCTCATGCGACAGCTGCACCGCGCGCTCTACCGCGGCGCGCGGCAGGTTGCGGCCGGTGACGGTGAAGGCGAAATGGATGCGGGTGAAGACCTTGGGGTCGGCATCGGCACGATCGGCCTGGAGCTTGACGCTGCAGCCGCTGACGGCGTGGCGTCCGCGCTTGAGGATCAGTACCACGTCGTAGGCGGTGCAGCCGCCGGTGCCGGCCAGCAGCATTTCCATGGGGCGGGGGGCGAGGTTGTGCCCGCCGCCGTCCACGGCGCCGTCCATGACGGCCACGTGGCCGCTGCCGGTGCTGGCGGTGAAGAGCATGCCGTTCGGGCCGCCCCAGTCGATCGTGCATTCCATTTGTCGTGTCCTTGAGCTTGAGCGCTGTCAATGGCTGATGATACCTGTTGCGTACAATTCCGGGCATGAGAGCCCCGCCCCGCATCAGGGGCGTGCGCGCCTGCCTTGCCGAGGAGTTGCCCATGTCCACCGCTCTGTCCCGCCCCAGCCCCGTTTCCTTCCTGCGCCGCATCAGCCCCGTGGATGCCTTGCTGGCCGAGGCTGACCGCGCGTTGCGGGTGCTGTCCGGCAGCGCCACGGCCGGCCGGCCCTATCCGGCCACCGCCGACGAGGCGCCGCAGGCCCTGTCGGCCCAGGAAAAGCGCCACGCGGCCGGGCTGATGCGCGTGAACCATGTGGGCGAGGTCTGCGCCCAGGCGCTGTACCGGGGACAGGCCTCGGTCTGCCGCGAACCGGCGCCCCGCGCGCTGCTGCTGAATGCCGCGTCCGAGGAAGTGGATCACCTGGCCTGGTGCAATCAGCGGCTGTCCGAACTGGGCAGCCGTCCCAGCCTGCTGAACCCGGTCTGGTACGCCGGCTCGTTCGCGCTGGGCGTGCTGGCCAGCTATGCCGGCGTGCCGCGCAACCTGGGTTTCATGGCGGAAACCGAAAAGCAGGTTGAAGCCCATCTGGAAGAACATCTGCGCACCTTGCCGGTGCAGGACGAGCGCTCGCGCCAGATCGTCCAGAAGATGAAAGAGGACGAGGCGCAGCATCGCGCCAGCGCGGAGGCGGCGGGCGGCGTGCCGCTGCCAGCCCCGGTGAAGGCCGCAATGCGCGCCATGTCCAAGGTCATGACGACTACAGCCTACTGGGTTTGAAGGGCTCGGAAGCTAAAATGTTGCAATGCGCAAAAATGGATGCAAGTTGGTGCCGAGCGCACCATTCAGGTGCAAAAACCAGAGCGGGATTACCCGGTGCTGGCTAGGGTAAGCCCCGGGCGGGTTTACCCATTCGGCAGAAACCCTGTTTTTGGAACGGGCATTGATTGGTGCGGGTTTCCAGGCAGGTGCATCAGGGTTTGCGGCAAAAATGCAACGCAAGAAATCTCTTGTGCGGCAGGTTAAAAAAATTCTTGCATCGCACAAAAAACCTCGGTACTATTCACTCATCGGATGTTGAAACGCAGTCGGCGCGGTGCAAAACCCCGAAAGCGTAGCGAGCGGAAAGTCAGCTCCCAACATGCCACGGTTGTCTCCTCCACCCTCCTCCTTTGGTGGATTTAGCCCGAGATCTTACGATCTCGGGCTTTTTTTTCGGCATTTTTGATGCGTCCCCATTTGAGCGGGGAAGAGCATGGGTCGTAGCCTTTTGGGGCGCTTCCGCCATAGGAGGGTCTTCGCGTTTTCCCTCGGATTTTTCGCGTGTGTACAGGCGGAAAGTTCTACAATCGCTTTATGAACCTCCTATTTCCACGCCTGCGCGGTTTCGCCTTGCAGGTCCAGTCAGATGGCGGGCCGGGCGCGACCCCGACGGCAAGGCGCAAGGCGTTACGTTCTGTGCCGGTGAATTGCACTTCCTTATTCCTCCCATATATGGGCGTTACACCTGCCCCCGATAATGGCGGGCCTGTCTCGATAGACCAACCAGAGGTGACTCGGTGACCTGGCTGTACATTTGCGTGGTCGCATTCATGGTGGGGGGACTCATCGTGGCGTCGGAGCGCTGGCATGGCGCCTTTACCGGCGACAGCGATCTCAACAAACCCCAAGCCAACCATTCCCGCGCCACGCCCCGCGTCGGCGGCCTGGCCGTGCTTGCGGGCACGCTGGCGGGCCTGCTGGTCCTCGGACCCAGCAACATGACGCTGACCTGGCTGTGGCCCGCGCTATTCGTCGCGGCGCTGCCTGTGTTCGTCGCCGGCCTGCTCGAAGACATCACCAAGGACATCGGCGCCAGCAAGCGCCTGCTGGCCGCCTTCCTGTCGGCCGCGATCGCCTGGTGGCTGCTGGGCGGGGTCAGCCGCGTCGGCATGGCGCCGGTGGATTACGTGCTGTCCTTCTGGCCGGTGTCGCTGCTGTTCACCATGTTCGCGGTGGGCGGCTGTACGCATGCGCTGAATATCGTCGACGGCATGAACGGGCTGGCTGGCATGGTGGCCACGTTGATGGCCATATCGATCAGCCTGGTGGCGCTGCAGGTGGGCGACGTGCCGATTTTCCTGGTGGCGGCGGCCCTGGCTTCGGCCACGCTGGGCTTCCTGGTCTGGAATTTCCCGTTCGGGCGCGTGTTCCTGGGCGACGGCGGCGCGTACTTCCTGGGCTTCATGCTGGCCGAGTTGGCGGTATTGCTGGTGGTGCGCAATCCCTCGGTATCGCCGTTCTATGCCCTGGCGGTGCTGTTCTACCCCGTCTTCGAAACCGGCTTCTCGATCTGGCGCCGCCGTTTCAAGCGTGGCGTGCCGGTGGATCAGCCGGATGCCCTGCACCTGCATCAGTTGGTGTTCCGCCGCCTGGTCCGGGTCACGTTCAGCCGGGGCCGGCGACATGCGGTGCCGGCTTTGTGCAATGCGCTGGCCTCGCCTTACATGTGGGTGCTGGCCCTGATCGGCCTGGTGCCCGCCACCATCTGGTGGGACAACGCCTGGGCGCTGTGCGCCAGCCTGGTGGTGTTCGCCGCCGTCTATATCTGGCTGTATTCGCGGCTGGTGTCCTGGCGTCGTCCGGGCTGGCTGCTGCTGCCCTCGGTTTTGCGGACTTCCGATTAGTTTTGGGCGCCCCGGCGGTTGCCGCCCGGGGGCTCAGTGATCTTTTTTTAATCACCCGACCATATTTGAAATGCCGTAATCGTTCTACGGTGAAGGGAGAGTTATGTTGCGAATTCAGGATGTGAAACTCGCTGTTGTAGGCTTGGGCTATGTCGGCCTGCCTCTGGCGGTGGAGTTCGGTAAGAAGCGTTCGGTCATCGGGTTCGATATCAATACGCGCCGCATCGATGCGCTCAAGGTGGGCCATGACCACACGCTGGAAGTCAGCGACGAAGAGCTGAAGGAAGCGACCCAACTCAGCTACACGGCCGACCGCGCGGTGCTGGGCCAGGCCAACGTGTTCATCGTGACCGTGCCGACCCCCATCGACGAATACAAGCAGCCGGACCTGACCCCGCTGGTCAAGGCCAGCGAGACCATCGGCGCCGTGCTCAAGCGCGGCGACATCGTCATCTACGAATCTACCGTCTATCCGGGCGCCACGGAAGAAGACTGCGTGCCGGTGCTGGAGCGCGTGTCGGGCCTGAAGTTCAACGTCGACTTCTACGCCGGCTACAGCCCCGAGCGCATCAACCCGGGCGACAAGGATCACCGCGTCAGCACGATCAAGAAGGTCACGTCCGGCTCCACGCCCGAAGTGGCCGAGCTGGTCGATCAACTGTACAAGCAGATCATCACCGCTGGTACCCACAAGGCGTCCAGCATCCGCGTGGCCGAGGCCGCCAAGGTGATCGAGAACACGCAGCGCGACGTGAACATTGCGCTGATCAATGAACTGGCCCTGATCTTCAACAAGATGGGCATCGACACCGAAGCCGTGCTGCAGGCGGCCGGCACCAAGTGGAACTTCCTGCCGTTCCGTCCGGGCCTGGTGGGCGGCCACTGCATCGGCGTGGACCCGTACTACCTGACCCACAAGGCGCAATCCATCGGCTACCACCCCGAGATCATCCTGGCGGGCCGTCGCCTGAACGACTCGATGGGCAGCTACGTGGTGTCGCAACTGGTCAAGGCCATGACCAAGCGCCGCATCCACGTGCAGGGCGCCCGCGTGCTGGTCATGGGCCTGGCATTCAAGGAAAACTGCCCCGACCTGCGCAATACGCGCATCGTGGATATCGTCAAGGAATTGGGCGACTACAACGTCGACGTCGACGTGTATGACCCCTGGGTCGACCCCGAAGAGGCCGTGCACGAATACGGCCTGACCCCGGTTGCCAAGCCCGACGAAGGCAAGTACGACGCCGTGATCCTGGGCGTGGCGCACAATCAGTTCAAGGCGATGGGCGCGGAAGGCATCCGTAAGTTGGGCAAGCCGCAGCACATCCTGTACGACCTGAAGTATGTGCTTTCGCCTTCCGAATCCGATCTGCGCCTGTAAGGACTACCCATGACCACACGCTTTGAGACCATCAAGAAGGAACTGTCGGCCACACCGCGCAAGTGGCTGGTGACCGGCTGCGCCGGCTTCATCGGTTCGAACCTGTTGGAAACGCTGCTGAAGCTGGGCCAGACCGTGACCGGCCTGGACAACTTCGCCACGGGTTTTCAGCACAACCTGGACGAAGTGCGTGATTCCGTCACGCCCGAGCAGTGGGCGCGGTTCACTTTCATCGAGGGCGATATCCGCGACCTGGAAGCCTGCCGTCGCGCGGTGCAGGGGGTGGAGTTCGTGCTGCACCAGGCCGCGCTGGGCTCGGTGCCGCGTTCGCTGAAGGATCCGATCACGACCAACGAGGTGAACATCGGCGGCTTCCTGAACATGCTGGTGGCGGCGCGCGACGAGGAAGTCAAATCCTTTGTCTACGCAGCCTCCAGCTCGACCTACGGCGACCATCCGGCGCTGCCCAAGGTCGAGGAAAACATCGGCAAGCCCCTCTCGCCCTACGCGGTTACCAAGTACGTCAACGAGCTCTACGCGGACGTGTTCGCGCGCTCGTATGGTTTCGAAACGGTGGGCCTGCGCTATTTCAACGTGTTCGGCAAGCGTCAGAACCCCAATGGCGCTTACGCGGCAGTGATCCCCAAGTGGACGGCTGCGATGATCCAGAACGAGGACGTCACCATCAACGGCGACGGCGAGACCAGCCGCGATTTCTGCTTCGTGGAAAACGCGGTGCAGGCCAATATCCTTGCGGCCATGGCCGCGCCGGACGGGCGCAATCAGGTCTACAACGTTGCGGTCAGCGGCCGCAGCACCTTGAACCAGCTCTTCGGTTTTTTGGTGCAGACGCTGGACACTCAGGGCGTGGCCTATGGCAAGAAGCCGGTCTACGCCGATTTCCGCGCGGGCGACGTGCGCCACTCGCAGGCGGACGTCAGCAAGGCGGGCCGGCTGCTGGGTTACGAGCCGACGCACACCGTGCTGCAAGGCCTGGAAGTGGCCATGCCCTGGTACACGCAATTCCTGCGTTGATTTGAAAGCACTCGTCAGAAAACTCGGCAGCATCCACCCGGACCACCAGCGCATCTTCAAGGGCGCCTTCCGGGTGGCGGTGTTCCTGCTGCTGGGCAAGGCCGCCGGCGCCATCAAGGAGATGGCGGTGGCGTACCGCTACGGCGTCAGCGACGCCGTGGACGCCTACCAGTTCACGATGACCATGGCCACCTGGCTGCCGGTCACCATCGTGGGCGTGTTGTCGGTGGTCCTGATTCCGGTGCTGGTGCGGCTGCGCCGCGCCGATGCCGCCGAAAGAAACCTGTTCATCGGCGAACTGCAGGGCTGGGTCGCCGCCGCGGGCATTGCGTTGGCGCTGTTGACCTGGTTCGCCTGGCCGCAAGTGCTGGGTGTGCTGGGGCAGGGCTTGTCGGCCCGCGTGGGCGACATGACCGGCCAATTGCTTGCAGCCTTCGCCCCGGTGTCGGCGCTGCTGCTCATCGCCGGCATCAGCGCCGCGCGCCTGCGGGCGCAGGAAAGGCACGTCAATACCTTGCTGGACAGCGTGCCCGCCGTGGCGACGCTGGCCTGGGTGATGCTGGCCGCCAGCGCCGACGGCGTCGGGCCGCTGCTGTGGGGCACGCTGGTGGGTTACGCCATCCAGACCGTCTGGCTGGCCTGGCTGGCGGCGCGCGCCGACGGCGGTTTCTGGGGCGCGCCCCGGCTCTCGCTGCAATCGCCGCACTGGCCCGAACTGCTGGGCGCCGCGGGCGTGATGCTGATCGGTCAGGTCGCCATGAGCTTCGTCGGTCCGTTGGACCAGTATGCTGCCGCCAACCTGGGCGCGAACGCCAACGCCACGCTGGGCTACGCCAGCCGGCTGCTGTCGCTGGTGCTGGGGATTGGCGCCGTGTCGGTCGGGCGCGCCGCCTTGCCCGTGTTGGCCGACGTGCAAGCGCGCGGCGACACCGCTCGCGCGCGCGGCATGGCCCTGAAATGGTCGGTGCTGATGGTGGCTGCAGGGGCTGTCGCCGTCGCCGTGGGGTGGGTGCTGGCGCCTTGGGGCGTGTCGGTGCTGTTCCAGCGCGGCGCCTTCACCGCCGAGAACACCCAGGCCGTGGCCCACGTGTTTCGCTGGGGGCTGCTGCAACTGCCGTTCTACTTCGGCGTGCTGATCCTGGTGCAATTGCTGGCCAGCCAGAACCGCTACCGCGTGATGGCCGCCATCGCCGTCGCCAATTTCGCCTTGAAGGCGGTGTTGAATACCGTGCTGGCGCCCAAGATGGGCGCAGCCGGCATCATGCTGGCGACCAGCCTCATGTATCTGTTGTCCTTTGCGTGCTATCTGGTGGTGGCGATGCGCAAGGCTGAACCCAAAGAGGCCGATTGAATGCCCGAGACCGATACCGGCCCGGCGCCGCGTGTCCTGCTGTTCATCCATTCCCTGCATGGCGGCGGCGCGGAACGCGTGGCCGCCGACCTGAGCGCGCATTGGGCGGACATGGGCCGCGAGGTGATGGTGGTGACGCAGGCAAGCGCCGAGGGTGACGTCTACACGCTGCATCCCAAGGTGCGGCGCGAGGTGCTGCATACGGCGGGCGAGGGCGGCGGCCTGCGCGGCATCTGGAGCAATGTGCAGCGGCTGCGCGCCTTGCGCCGCGTGGTCAAGTCGTTCCGTCCGGATATCGTGCTGGGCATGATGACGACCGCCTCGGTGCTGTCGGTCCTGGCCTGCGCGGGCCTGTCCTGCCAGGTGGTCGCGACCGAGCATACGCATCCTCCCTCGCAGACTTTGTCGGGCTTCTGGCAGCGCTTGCGCCGGTTGACGTATCCGCGCGCGGCCAGCGTGGTTGCATTGACCCGCGGCACTGCCGACTGGTTGGCGCAGCATGTGCCGGGCAGCAAGCTGGCCGTCATCCCCAACCCCGTGCACTTCCCATTGCCGCGCGCCGAGCCTGTCCTGCCGCCCGTGTCGGGCGACGGCCGCAAACGGCTGCTGGCGGTGGGCCGTCTGCACGCC
Source organism: Achromobacter sp. SD115 (assembly GCF_017355315.1). Taxonomy (NCBI): domain Bacteria; kingdom Pseudomonadati; phylum Pseudomonadota; class Betaproteobacteria; order Burkholderiales; family Alcaligenaceae; genus Achromobacter; species Achromobacter sp. SD115. The sequence continues at coordinate 89,338 of NZ_JADIJM010000026.1, forward strand.
GACAAGGGTTTCGACCTGCTGATCCAGGCCTACGCGCAACTGGCGGCATCGCATCCCGGCTGGGATCTGGTTATCCTGGGCGAGGGCGACGAAAGGCGCGCCCTCGAGACGCAGGTGCGCGAGGCCGGTCTGGAGTCGCGTGTCTTCATGCCGGGGCGCGCGGGCAACGTCGGCGATTGGTATGACAGCGCCGACCTGTACGTGCTGACTTCACGCTTCGAGGGGCTGTCCAATACCTTGCTCGAATCCATGGCGAGCGGGCTGGCCGCCGTATCGTTCGATTGCGACACGGGGCCGCGCGAGATCATACGCGAAGGCGTGGATGGCGTACTGGTACGCCCCAATGGCGACGTGGCCGCGCTGTGCCAGGCGCTGGACGCCGTCATGCGCAATGACGCGGACCGTCTGCGCATGGCGCAGGCGGCGACCGGCGTGCGCGACCGTTTTTCGGCTGCGCGCGTGCTGCAGAAATGGCAAGAACTTTTTGACGGCGTGCGCGAAACCGGCCGTTGAGGCTGCGCGCCGCGCCGTTGCTACAGTGATAACGAGAACTTCATCATGTGCGGAATAGTCGGGATTTGGGGCCCTGTCGGGAACAAGGCGCAGGTGTTGGCGGAAAGCTGCCGCCGCATCCGCCACCGCGGGCCGGACAGCAACGGATTCTGGGAAGATACCGAGGCCGAACTGGCGCTGGCGCACGTGCGCCTGGCGATCCTCGACCTGACCGAGGCCGGCCACCAGCCCATGACGTCGGCCTGCGGCCGCTATGTCATGGTGTTCAACGGTGAGATCTACAACCACCTGGACATCCGCAAGCAGCTCGAGCAATCGGCGCTGGCGCCGTCCTGGCGCGGCCATTCCGACACGGAAACGCTGCTGGCGGGCTTCACCGCCCTGGGCATCGAGGCTACCCTGCAGGCCGCGGTGGGCATGTTCGCCATCGCGCTATGGGACCGCGCCTCGCGCAAACTGATGCTGGCGCGCGACCGCATGGGCGAAAAGCCGCTGTACTACGGCTATTCGGGCGCGGAACTGGTGTTCGCATCGGAACTCAAGGGCTTGATGCCGATTCCGGGCTTTGGCCGCGAGTTGAACCGCAACGCCCTGGCGTCTTTCATGCGGCACAACTACATCCCGGCGCCGCAATCCATTTACCAGGGCATCGCCAAGCTGCCGCCGGGTACCTGGGTCGAATTCACGGCCGACGATACCCGCAGCCGGCGCATGCCAGAGCCGCGCGTGTACTGGTCGGCCCGCGAGGCCGCCGACACCTCGGCGCAATCGCTGCTGTCGTTCGAATCCGACGCGCAGGCCACCGATGCGCTGGAGGGCGTGCTGTCCAAGGCGGTCGGCGGCCAGATGCTGTCGGATGTGAGCCTGGGCGCTTTCCTGTCGGGCGGCGTCGACTCGTCCACCATCGTGGCGCTGATGCAGGCGCAGAGCTCGCAGCCCGTGCGCACCTTCGCCATCGGTTTCCACGAGAAAGGCTACGACGAGGCGCAGCACGCCAAGGCCGTGGCCACGCACCTGGGCACCGACCATACCGAGCTGTACGTGACGGCGGAAGATGCGCTGGCCGTGGTGCCGTCGCTGGCCGACATGTACGATGAACCGTTCGCGGATTCGTCGCAGATCCCGACTTCGCTGGTGACGCGCATGGCGCGCCAGCACGTCACGGTAGCCTTGTCCGGCGACGGCGGCGACGAACTTTTCGGTGGCTATTCGCGCTATTTCCGCGTGAACAACTGGTGGCAGCAATGCGAGCGCGTTCCTGCCTTGCTGCGCAAGCCCGCCGGCGCGCTGCTCAGCGCATCCACGCATCTGCCGGGGCGCGGCGCCTGGCGCGGCAAGGTCGGCAAGCTGGGAGAGCTGCTGCGCGCCGACACGCGCGGCGAGTTCTACCGCCATTTCGTGTCGTATTGGGCTGAGCCGTCCAGCGTGGTGAAGGGCGGGGTGGAGCCGGTGTCCGAATTCGCCCGGGCGATGCAAGGCTCCACCTTCGAAGCCATGATGAAGCTGGACACGGTGACCTACCTGCCGGACGACATCCTGGTCAAGGTGGACCGCGCCGCCATGGCCGTCAGCCTGGAAACCCGCGTGCCGCTGATCGACCACCGCGTGTATGAATTTGCCTGGAGCCTGCCGCACCAATACAAGGTGCGCGGCAACACCGGCAAGTGGCTGCTGCGCCAGGTGCTGCACCGGCATGTGCCGCAGGCGCTGGTGGACCGTCCCAAGCGCGGTTTCGCCGTGCCACTGGCCGCTTGGCTGCGCGGCCCGCTGCGCGAGTGGGCCGATGCCTTGCTGGACCCGGCGCGCCTGCGTCAGGAAGGCTGGTTCGAACCCGAGCCCATCCTGCGCAAGTGGCGCGAGCACACCTCCGGCCATCGGAACTGGGACAGCCATCTGTGGGGTGTACTGATGATGCAGGCCTGGCTTGACCGCTATCGCGGCGCCAAGGAGCAGGGAGGAACGGTTGGGAGTCTTTGACGCATGAAAATCTTGATGCTGGTCAGTTCCATGCATGCGGGCGGTGCCGAACGGGTCGCCGCCACGCTGGTCAACGCATGGGCCGAACGCGGGGATTCCGTCATCCTGACGCCGACCTACTCGTCCAAGGGAACTTGCTTCTATCCGCTGTCGGACAAGGTCGAACTGGCCTGGCTGGCGGATCTGGCGGGTACGCGCGTGTCGGGCGCCATGGCCGCGTTCAAGCGTCTGTTGACGCTGCGCCGGCACATCCGCGAGTCCAAGCCGGACGTGGTGGTGTCCTTTCTGACCAACGTCAACGTGGCCGCCATCCTCGCCACCCGCGGGCTGGGCGTGCCGCTCATCGTCTGCGAGCGCACCAACCCGGTGGCCGAGACCACGACGGGAACGGTGTGGCGCAAGCTGCGCCGCGTTCTGTATCCCCGCGCCGACATGGTTACGGTGCAGGCGGAGGATACCGCCGGCCCGTTCGCCCGCCAGGTGCGCGGCATCAAGCGTCTGGCCGTCATTCCCAATCCCTTGCCGGCGCCCCTGCTGGATGCGCCGATGGTGCCGCAGCGTGAAGATGACGCGCCCCGCGAGCTGCTGGCGATGGGACGCCTGGTCACCGACAAGCAATTCGACCTGCTGATCGACGTGTTCGCGCAGCTGGCGCCTGATTTTCCTGGCTGGAACCTGCGCATCTGGGGCGAAGGCCCCGAACGCGGCGCGCTGGAGCAGCAGGTCGCGCGCCTGGGTCTGCAGTCCCGCGTCAGCCTGCCTGGCCGGACCGAGGCGCCCTGGGATGCGCTCGCGCGCGGGCAGGCTTTCGTGCTGAGTTCCCTGGTGGAGGGCTTCCCCAATGTGTTGTTGGAAGCCATGTCGCTGGGGCTGCCCTGCGTGGCATTCGATTGCCCTAGCGGGCCGCGCGAAATGACGCGCAACGGCGAGGATGCCTTGCTGGTACCCGCCGGCAATCGCGATGCCCTGCGCGAGGCCCTGCGCCGCCTGCTGGGGGACCTCTCCTTGCGCCAACAACTGGGCATGCGTGGCGCTTTCGCGGTGCGGCAGCGCTACGCGTTGGACAGCGTGCTGACGGAGTGGGACGAATTGTTCGATGCCGTGCGGGAGGGGCGATGAACGCGCGGCGGCTGCGTGTCCTGCACATCATCACCGGCCTGGGGCAGGGAGGCGCGGAGTCCGTGCTGTTTCGCCTGGCCACCTATCCCGAGGCGGACGTGGAGCACGTCGTCGTGTCGCTCACCGACGAGGGTATCTATGGCGAACGCCTGCGCGCTGCGGGCATCGCCGTGCATACGCTGGGCATGAAGCGCGGGCGCGTCAGCCTGGGCGGCTTCCTGGCGTTGCGCGCGCTCATCGCCGCAACGCGTCCCGACGCGGTGCAGACCTGGATGTACCACGCCGACCTGATCGGCGGCCTGGCGGCGCGCCTGGCTGGCGTGCGCGCCATCGCCTGGGGCATCCGCAATTCCGGCGAACACCTGGAGCGCAGCAGCCGTTCGGCGCGCATGGTGCTGCGGGCATGCGCGTTGTTGTCGGGCCGCATACCGAAGGCTATTGTGTGCGCCGCCCAGAAGTCGGCGCAGCGCCATGCCGACAAGGGCTATGCGCGCGAGCGCATGGTGGTGATCGCCAATGGCTATGATCTGTCGCGTTATGCGCCCGACGGCGAGGCCCGGGTGCGCATGCGCGCGCAATGGGGCTTGCCGCAGGACGTGCCGGCCATCGGTTGCGTGGCCCGTTGGGATCCGCTCAAGGATCATGCCAACCTGCTGCGCGCTGTCGCGGCCTTGGTGCGCGACGGCCGCGATGCCGGACTGCGTTGCGTGCTGATAGGCCGCGGCATGGATCCGGCAAATGCCGAGCTGGCCGCCTTGATAGACCGGCTGGGCTTGCGCGACCGGCTGGTGCTGGCGGGGCCTAGCGACGACGTGCCTGCCGCGATGAATGGACTGGACCTGCATGTGCTGTCCAGCTGCGCCGAGGGCTTCCCCAACGTAGTGGCCGAGGCCATGGCTTGCGGCGTCTACTGCGTCGTGACGGATGTGGGCGACGCCGCCTACATCGTCGGCGATGCGGGCGTGGTGGTGCCGCCGGAGCAGTCCGAGGCGCTGGCTCGCGGCATCGAAACGGCCCTGCGCGAGGTGGCCTCGCGTGGCCGAGAGCGCGCGGGCGAGGCGGGCCGTGCCCGCGTGCTGGAGAATTTCGACCTTGCGCGCATGGTGCAAAGCTACATCGCGGTGTGGCGCCGCATTTCAGGAGCACAAGCATGAGCGCCGCGCGCCGCCTGCTGTTTGTCGTCAACAATCCGGCTTTCTTCATGTCGCACCGCGTACCGGTGGCGCTGGCCGCGCAACAGGCGGGCTATGAGGTGCACGTCGCCACGATGGACGGCCCCGCAGTGGCTGATATCGAGGCGCTGGGCATGACGCACCACGCGATTCCGATGACGCGTAGCGGCAAGCATCCCTTGCAGGAGCTGGGCACGCTGCTGGCCTTGATCCGCTTGTTCCGGCGCCTGCGGCCTCGGATCGTGCATCTGGTCACGATCAAGCCCGTGCTCTACGGTGGCATCGCCGCGCGCTTGACGCGCGTGCCGGGCATGGTCGCGGCGATCTCCGGCCTGGGCTTCGTGTTCCTGTCCAATTCGCTGAAGATGAAGCTGGTGCGAGCCGTGGTGGCGCGTCTGTACCGGTTGGCGCTGGGCCATCCCAACAGCCGCGTGATCTTCCAGAACGCCAGCGACCGCGACCTGCTCAAGTCGCTGGGCGCCGTGCGCGACGCCCAGGTCGTCATGATCCGTGGCGCGGGCGTGGACCTGAACGAATACAGTGCCCAGCCCGAACCGCCGGCGCCGCCGGTCGTGGTCACCATGGTGGCGCGGCTGCTGCGCGACAAGGGCGTGCAGGAATTCGTGCAGGCGGCAAGGCTGCTGCGCGAGCGCGGCTTGCCCGTCACGATGCAGTTGGTCGGCGGCGTGGATGCCGGCAATCCCGCTTCGGCGACGCCGGACGATGTGGACGCCTGGCAGCGCGAAGGCTGCGTGCGCGCGCTGGGCGAGCGTTCCGACGTGGCCGCGCTGTACGCCGCTTCACATATCGCCGTGCTGCCTTCCTATCGGGAAGGTCTGCCCAAATCGCTGATCGAGGCCGCCGCTTGCGCGCGGGCGGTCGTGACCACCGACGTTCCGGGCTGCCGCGATGCGATCGAACCCGGCGAGACCGGGCTGCTGGTGCCGGTGCGCGATGCGCAGGCGCTGGCGGACGCCATTGCCCGTCTGGCCGAGGACCCCGCTTTGCGCCAGTCCATGGGCGCCGCGGGTAGGACGCTGGCCGAGCGCGAGTTCAACATCGAGCGCGTGGCGCGCATTCAAGTGGAAATCTACGACGCGCTTGGCACCTGAGCGGAAGTGCCGGCGCTGGCCGGTCCTCAGGGACGGCGCGTGATTGCGTCGATCCAATAGCGGGTGGAAGGATCTTGCTGGCTGGCTTGCTGCGAATTCAGCTCGTGCATGATGCCTTTGGCCAACGCCTTGCCGAATTCCACGCCCCATTGGTCGAAGGGATTGATGCCCCACACCACGCCCTGGGTGAACACCTTGTGCTCGTACAGCGCCAGCAGCGCGCCCAGCGTGTAGGCCTCCAGGTGCGGCAGGACGATGAGCGAGGACGGCCGTCCGCCCGGGTGGACGCGGTGCTGTGCCAGCAGTCGCGCGCGGTCCGGATCGCTTTCAATGGCGGAGGTTTCGGCCAGCGCTTCCTCGAAGGACTTGCCGCGCAGCAGCGCGGAACGTTGCGCCAGGCAGTTGGCGATCAGCAGCTCATGGTGCCGCGCGTAGGCGTGGTCGGGCTTTTCGCACAGGATGAAGTCGACGGGAGCGCCCCGGGTGTCCTGGTGCAGCCATTGGAAGAAGGTGTGCTGGCAGTCGGTGCCGGACATGCCCCAGACCGCCGGGCCGGTGGGCACGCCTGCCGGGCTGCCGTCAGCGGTGGCGACCTTGCCGAGCGATTCCATTTCCAGCTGTTGGGCCCAAGGCACGATGTGATAGAGCCGCGAATCGTAGGGCGCGATCACCAGGGAGTCGTAGCCCAGCACGCTGCGGTTCACGACGCCCGCCAGCGCCAGCTGGACGGGCGCGTTTTCCTCGATGGGCGCGGTGCGGAAGTGCTCGTCCATGGCGGCGGCGCCCGCCAGCAACTGGTCGAACGCGTCGGTGCCCAGCGCCAGCGCGACCGGCAGGCTGATCGCGGACCAGAGCGAATAGCGTCCACCCACCCAGTCCCAGATCTGGAAGATGTGGTCGGGCAGGATGCCCAGATTCAGGGCCGCCTCGACGTTGGCGGTGACCGCCACGACCTGCTTGATCGGATCGGCCACGCCGGCGTCGCGCAGCCAATTCATGGCGACTTCGGCGTTGGCCAGCGGCTCGGTCGTGGTGAATGACTTGGAGGCGACGATGACTAGGGTATCGTGCGGGTCCAGCCGGCTCATCGCGTCCGCAACCGAATGCGAATCCACGTTGGACGCGAAACGCACTTCGCGCCGCGCGCCGCCGTGGCGCAGGGCGCGCGTGACCAGCCGCGGCCCCCAGTCGCTGCCGCCTATGCCCAGGTGCAGCACATTGCCATAGCGTCCGCCCGCGTCGGCCTGGCGCACGAATTCTCGCATGCGCTCGCGCTCGGCCAGCACGGCCTTGGCCACCCTGGCGGGCGGTTGAGGCGCGCGCAGGGCCGTGTGCCAGGCGGGGCGTTGTTCGGTCCAGTTGGCGTTGCCGCCGTCGAACAGGCAGGCCCGGGCCGCGTCGAAGCCTTGTTGCGCGAGCAGTGCGGCCTCGGCTTTTTGCAGGTCTGGAGAATACGCCTGCGCACTCAGGTCCAGGCGCAGCCCGGGCGCACTGATGAGGCGCAATTGCTCGCCGCGGCACGGCGCGGCGCGCGTGGCCGTGATGAACTGTTGCCAGGCAGGGCTGTTCGATAAGGACATGGGCAATCTAAAAAGGCAGATCGGCTTGGGGCGCGAGCTTGCTCAGCTCGCGGCGGAAGTCGGCTTGTATGCGTTGCAGCGCCGCCGGCGTCTGCGCCTCGAAGCGCAGCACCACGACGGGAGTGGTGTTCGAGGGGCGGGCCAGGCCGAAGCCGTCCGGATACTCCGCGCGCACGCCATCGATCGTGATCACACGGTCCGCGCCGGGGAACTGCCCCTGGTCCTGCAGGGCCTGGACCAGGGTGAAAGGCTGGCCTTCTTCCATTTCCAGCTTCAGTTCGGGCGTGGAAACGTCTTGCGGCAGGGCTTCCAGCACCGCGCAGGGGTCGGCGTAGCGCGACACGATCTCCAGCAGGCGGGCGCCCGTGTAGAGGCCGTCGTCGAAGCCGTACCAGCGCTCCTTGAAGAAGATGTGGCCGCTCATCTCGCCGGCCAGCGGAGCGCCGGTCTCGGCCAGCTTGGCCTTCACCAGCGAATGGCCGGTCTTCCACATCAGCGGCACGCCGCCGGCGGCCTCGACCGACAGGCCGACATGCCGGCTGCATTTCACGTCATAGATGATGGTCGCGCCCGGGTTGCGGTCCAGCACATCGCGGGCGAACAGCACCAGTTGACGGTCCGGCCAGACGATCTGGCCCGATTTGGTCACCACGCCCAGGCGGTCGCCGTCGCCGTCGAATGCCAGGCCCAGCTCGCAGTCGGTCTCGGCCACGCACTTGATCAGGTCCTGCAGATTCTTGGGCTCGGCGGGATCGGGATGATGATTGGGGAAGGTGCCGTCCACTTCGCAGAACAGTTCGGTGACTTCGCAGCCCAGGGCGCGGAACAGCGCCGGGGCGACTGCGCCAGCCACGCCGTTGCCGCAATCGATGGCGATCTTCATGGGACGCGCCAGCTTGACGCCCGATGCCACGCGCGCGATGTAGGCGGCCACCAGGTCCAGCTGGCGGCGCACGCCGGGCCGCGCCGCCGGGGCGCTGGCGGCGCCGTTCATGCTGGCGGCCAGGGTCTGCACGTCCTCGCCGTAGAGCGCGCGGCCGCCCATCATCATCTTGAAGCCGTTGTACTTGGGCGGGTTGTGGCTGCCGGTGATGGCGACACCCGAGCCGGTCTGCATGACGTTGGCGGCGAAGTAGACCAGGGGGGTGGGCACCATGCCGATGTCCAGGGTGTCCACGCCGCCTTCCAGCATGCCTTCCTGCAGCGCCACCGACAGCATTTCGCTGCTCAGGCGGCCATCGCGGCCGACGACCAGGGTCTGCACGCCTTGTTCGCGCGCGCGGGCGGCCAGCGCCGCGCCCAGGGCGCGGGCGAAGCGGGCGTCGATCAGGTCGGGCACGGTGCCGCGGATGTCATAGGCCTTGAAGACCGATCCCGGAAATTGCGTGTTGTTGCCCACGGCGGTTCCTTGATGAGGGGTTGCAGTTCGGGTTCTGGCGCGGATTCTGGCAAACCCGTGTATCAAAACGCGCCTGGCTAGGGAATAAAGCGGAATTATCCCCCATTGGCGCTCCCCCTTCATCCGGCAGACGGCGTAGGGCGTTTTCCGTCCTTGCGCTACGGCAGGGCGTCCGCCCTGATCTGGTGCGTGCGCAGGCGTCGGCGCCTTGTTCCGGTGCGGCGCGAGGGCAATTTCCGGGGTTGGCCCGGGGAGCGGCGCGTGGCATAAAACTTGCTCATCCTCCGAAGGTGATACGCTTGCTATGCAAGCAGAAAGACCGGGGAGGGGCCATGGGCGCCAAAGTTTCTACTGTCATGTCATCCAGGGGCGCCTCAAGCCGGCGGGGTCCGCCCACGGATCACGCCGGACCGGCCGCGGGCCGCGAGCGCCGGCTCGACATCCACGTGTACGTTTCCGAAGCGGGCGGTCTGGCCACGGGCCGGGCCTGGGAGCGCTGCGTCTGGCGCGACGCCCGCGTCCTGATCGCCGAATCCCCGGCGCCGCACCTTGCTGTTTCCGTGGAAAGCGCCTTGCGCACCGTCGCCGCCGACGTGGCGCGGGACCGTGGCTGGCAAGGCATGGGTACCGTCGCCTTCGCGCTGGACGACCGCAGCGGCGTGTTCCGCGTGATCGACGCGCAGGCGCAGGCCCATTCCGGCGCGGCCGTGCATGACTGCGAGCCGGTCGCCGCCCATGCGCTGGAAGTGCGTATCGACGGCTGCGTGGACCGCCGCCTGCCGTGCACGCGGCTGCTGGTGTGCGGCGAGACCCGGGGCGAGGTCCTGCGCCGCGCCTATCGCGCCTTGTCGGAAATGCCCGGCCCCGCGGGCGTGGATCGGGCTTTTCTCATGAACCGCATCGCCTCCCGGGCCTATTGCTCAGGCCTGACTGGGGCGCGGCTGGACCAGGCGGTCGGCTGAACTGTTTTTTCCGGCGGACAGCGCGAGTCCGCCGGGCCGCGCCCGGGGCATTTCAGCCCCTACAATAGTCCGCACATCCCTAGCCTGGGGCGACCAGGCCTTACGAGTGCGGCGCATATGACCTTGCTGAGCGATCTACAGTCCCTTCTGGGCGCTTCCCACGTGCTGACGGGCACGGACGCCGACACATATGTGCTGGATTGGCGGCGCCGCTATCGAGGCGCGGCGCTGGCGGTGATCCGTCCAGGCTCGACCGCGGAAGTGGCTGCCGCCGTGAAACTGTGCGCCAAGCATGGCGTGCCGGTGGTGCCGCAAGGCGGCAACACCGGCTTGTGCGGGGGCGCCACGCCCGACCTGTCCGGCAGCGCGGTGATCCTGTCCACCGCCCGCCTGACCGCCGTGCGCGCGCTGGATACCGACAACGACACGATTACCGTGGAGGCGGGCTGCGTCCTGCAGGCGGTGCAGGACGCGGCGGCGGCCGCCGGCCGGCTGTTTCCGTTGAGCCTGGCCGCGGAAGGCAGCTGCACCATAGGCGGCAACCTCGCGACCAATGCCGGCGGCACGCAGGTGCTGCGCTATGGCAACACGCGCGAACTGACGCTGGGCCTGGAGGTCGTGACCGCCGAAGGCGAGATCTGGAACGGCCTGCGCGGGCTGCGCAAGGACAACACCGGCTACGACCTGCGCGACCTGTACATAGGCAGCGAAGGTACGCTGGGCATCATCACCGCCGCAACGTTGAAACTGTTTCCAAGGCCGGTGGCTTCGTGCACGGCACTGCTGACGCTGGATGGTATCGACCAGGCCGTCGAATTGCTGTCGCGCGCCCGCGCGGGCTTCGGCGCCGCGCTGACTGGTTTTGAACTGATGAGCGGCGCCTGCTTGCAGGCGGTCGTGCGCTTGTTCCCGCAGCAGCGCCTGCCCTTCGAGGGGAATTCCGCCGCGTCGCCGTGGTTCGCCCTGTTGGAGTTGTCCGACAGCGAAAGCGAGGCGCATGCGCGCGAACGCTTCGAGACCGTGCTGGGCGAGGCCATCGAGAGCGGGCTGGTGAACGATGCCGCCATCGCCGCGAACGTGGCGCAAAGCAAGGCGCTGTGGCATCTGCGCGAGAGCATTCCGCTGGCCGAGGCGGAGTTGGGCAAGTCGGTCAAGCATGACGTGTCGATTCCGATCTCCGCCATCGCCGCTTTCGTGCACAAGACCAACGCCTTGCTGCAGGCGCGCTTTCCGGGCGTGCGCCACGTGATCTTCGGCCACCTGGGCGACGGCAACCTGCATTACAACGTGGCCCACGCGCCGGGGCAGACCGAGGCCGAGCTGCTGGCGCTGCAAGGCGATATCTACGGCGTGGTGCACGACAGCGTGCACGCGCACAACGGTTCGATCAGCGCGGAACATGGCGTCGGTCAGCTCAAGCTCGACGAGCTGCCGCGCTACAAGAGCGCCGTCGAATTGGATCTGATGCGCAGGATCAAGCGCGCGCTGGACCCGCAAGGGCTGATGAATCCGGGCAAGGTGCTGCGGGCCTGACCGCGCACGACAGAGGACATCAACCATGGCAATAAGTCCCGCGGCGGGCGCGAATTTCAGGGTGTTGATCGTCGAGGATGACCCCGTCATCTCCGGCAATCTGTACACTTTCCTGGAGGCGCGGGGCTTCCTGCCCGACGCCGCCTATTCGGGGCCGGCCGCGCTGGAGCGGCTGAAAGAGCAGCGTTTCGACGCCCTGATCCTGGACATCGGCCTGCCCGGCATGGATGGCAACGCGGTACTGCACACGCTGCGCAATGACAGGCGCGTGGACGTGCCGGTGCTGATGCTGACGGCGCGGGACAGCCTGGAAGACAAGCTGGCCGGGTTCTCGCATGGCGCCGACGATTACCTGACCAAGCCCTTCGCGCTGCTGGAGGTGGAAGCGCGCCTGATCGCGCTGATCCAGCGCGCCAAGGGCGCGACGGTGGACGCGGTGCGGGCGTTCGGCCCCTTGTCCTACGACACCCGTAACCGCGCCGTGTCGGTCAACGGCAACCCCGTGCATCTGACGCGCAAGGCCGGCCTCATCATCGAAGCGCTATTGCGCGATCCCGGCAGGGTGGTGTCGCGCGAGGAGCTGGAATCCACGCTCTGGGGCAACGAGCCGCCTTCGTCGGACGCCTTGCGCAGCCAGGTCCACCTGTTGCGCCGCGCCTTGGCCGATGCCGGTTTCGACGGCATCGAGACCATACACGGAACCGGCTGGCGCCTGACGCTGGAAGCCGGGGCGGCGAGATGAGCGGCGTTTCTTCGGCCTCTGCCGGGGGCACCCTGACTCAGCGCGTGGTGTGGGCGCTGACCGGAACCGTGGCGCTGTTCGTGACGGCGCTGGCCCTGCTGGCCTACCTGACCTTCGACCAGATGGAAGACGATCTGGTCAACGACATCCTCAATACCGAAATGGACCGGCTGGTGCAGCACGCGCGCGTCAGCGACGGTTTCCTGCCGCGCGATGGCGTGCGCGAGTTGGGCGGCTCCATGCGGGCCTGGGTCAGCGTGGAGGGCAAGCGCCCCGCCGGCATGCCCCAGGAAATCGAATCCCTGGATAGCGGCCTGCACCTGGTCGAGCCGGGCGCTTACACCTGGCACGTGATGGTGGCCGAAACGGCGCGTGCCAAGGTGTACCTGCTGTACGACGCCACCGAGAACGAAGGGCGGGTGCATGACTTCGGCTTGATCGTTCTGGGGGTGGGCGCCATTTGTGTGGTGGGCGCCTACGCGCTGTCGCGGCGCGTGGCCGCCATCGCGGTCGGCCCGCTGCTGGACCTGACCGACCGGCTGGCGACCTGGGCGCCGGGGTCGCCCGACATGGCGGTGACCCGCGACGACGAGGCGGGCCGGCTGATAGAGGCCTTCAACCGGGTGCAGAACCAGGTGGACAGGTCGATTGCCCGCGAGCGCGAATTCGCGGGCAACCTCAGCCATGAGGTGCGCACGCCCTTGGCCGCGATCCGTTCGGACAGCGAATTGATGCTGCTGACGCAGGCGCTGACCCCGGACCAGCGCCAGCGCCTGACCCGCGTGGTGGACAACGTGGACGATGTGATCGTGTCGCTGGAGAGCGCGCGAGCCATGGCGCGCGATGAACTGCGCCCGGCGGAGCCGGTCGACCTCGCGGAATGCATGGACAATGCCTGGCGCGGCTATGAAGCCCAGGCGGGCTTGGCCAAGCTGGGGTTCGACAACCGGATTTCCGCCGGTCAGGTTCGCTCCCTGGACCGCTACGCCTTGCTGACCGTTTTGCGCAATCTGGTCCGCAACGCGGTCGAGCATGCCGCGCCGGCGACGCTGACCGCGAGCATTGCGGCCGACGGCGCGCTGGAATTGCGCGACGACGGCAAGGGTATCGCCGCCGAGGACCTGCCGTTCCTGTTCCGCCGCTATTACAGCGGCCGCATGCGAGACTCCGGGGCGGGCAGCGCCGACGAGACGGCGCGCGGCCTGGGGCTGGCGATCGCCAAGCGCGTCTGCGACATGCAAGGCTGGTCGCTGACGGTCGATTCCTCGCGGCAGAGCGAGCAGCGCGGCACCTGCTTCACGCTGCGTTTCGACGCTGGCCAGGGGCGGTCGATGGAGATGGCGGACGGGGCGCAGGGCCAAATTTGACGAAAGTTCGACTGTCCACGGCCTAAGCTGCCCGTTTGCCTGACGGTCCGCCTGCCGCCCACCATGCCGCCCTTATCGCCGCCCGCGCTGCGCCAGCCGACGCCGGCCTCGTATCTGTTCAGCCATATCATCGCGGTCACGCTGGCGCTGGCCTGTCTGGCGTGGTGGGCCAATGCTTCCGGGCTGGACTTGCGCATCGCCCGGGCGCTGTTCGATCCGGCGTTGGACGATTTTCCACTGCGCCTGAATCGTTGGCTGGAACTGGTCGGCCACCGCATGGTGCTGGCCTTGCCCATCGGGATAGGGCTGGCCGCCGTGGGGGTGGTGGCGGTGAGCTATCGCGTTCCGGCCTGGCGGGCGTGGCGCGGGCCGGCGCTGGCGCTGGCGGCGACCTGCCTGACCGGGCAAGTGCTGGTGAACCAGTTGAAGCATTACACGACGCTGCCCCGGCCCTATGACTTGGACTTCCTGGGCGGCTATACCCCCTATCCGTCGCACTGGTGGACCTGGGCTCGGACCGGGGCGGGCGGCGCCTTGCCTAGCGGCCACGCTGGCGCCGGCTTTTCGATGCTGACCCTGTATTTCGTGGGCTGGGCGCTGGGTCGCCCAGCCTGGCGCTGGTGGGGTTTGGCCGTGGGCATCGCAGCCGGTGTGGGTTTTTCCGTGGTGCGCGTCCTGCAGGGCGCCCATTTCCTCAGCCAGACGCTCTGGTCCGCGGCGCTGATGTGGTTCCTGGCGACCCTGTTTTTCTATCCCCTCATCGTGGCCCGGCCGGCTGCCAGCCGGCCGAACCGCTAGCCGCGGGACGCCCCAAAGTACAATGAGCGCCGACGCTCGGCCCCGGGCCGTGCTCAACTGCTTTCGGATAATTCCCAATGAACGTTCCCGCCGATACTCCCGTCACGCCGCGGCGTCGTCCCCGGAACCTGGCTCAGGGGCTGGTCGAGAGCATCACGGAGCGCATCCGTGGCGGGGACATCCGGCCCGGCGACAAGTTGCCGACGGAATCCGGGATCATGCGCCAGTTCGGCGTCAGCCGGACGGTGGTGCGCGAGGCGCTGTCCCGGTTGCAGGCATCGGGCCTGGTCGAGACGCACCATGGCGTGGGTACCTATGCGCTGGAGCCCAGCGGCGGCAGCGACTTCCGCGTGGATCCCGCCGACATCGCCACGGTGCGGGACGTGCTGGTGCTGCTGGAGCTGCGCATCTGCCTGGAGAGCGAGGCTGCCGGCCTGGCCGCGGCCCGGCGCAGTGCGGCACAGCTCGTGGAAATGAGGCGCGCGCTGGACGCCTTCAAAAGCGCGCTGGACGGCGGCGGGGACACGGTCACGCCGGATTTCCAGTTCCATCTGCTGGTCGCGCAAGCCACGGACAACCGCTATTTCGCGGACCTCATGTCGCATCTGGGTTCGGCCATCATTCCGCGTACCCGCATCAATTCGGCGAAGTTCGCGCACGAGGACCGCGCCGCCTATCTGGCGCGCGTGAACCTCGAACACGAGGACATCTACGGCGCGATCCAGCGTCAGGACGCGGAGGCTGCGCGCGCGGCCATGCGCACGCATCTGAGCAACAGTCGCGAGCGGCTGCGGCGCGCCCAGTAGGGACGTCCGCCGGTGGCTCGCGCCAAACCGCGTTAATCTTTGCGCGTTTTCAAATTTCGGACCACGAGGCGGCATGGCTCTGCTCGGCATACACGGCGGTATTTCTTCCACTTCTGACCGGGCGTTGCGGCGCCAGCGGAGGGCGCTCGCATGCGCCGTCTGACGCTACGGTTCGTTATCGCCGTCCTGGCGCTGCTGACGCTGTCGCGGCTGGGCCTGGCCTTTTGGATGTGGGACCGGGTCGAGGCGGCCGGTGGGCTGGGTCCGCTGCTGCTGGGCGGGCTGCGCATCGACGTCTGCCTGATGTCCATGGTGATCGCGTTGCCGGCGGTGTTTTCACCGTGGTTCGGACACCGGCCGCTGGCGGCCCGTATTACCGCCTGGTGGTTCCGCGTCTGGTGGATGCTGTATGTGCTGCTGGAAGTCTCCACGCCGCAGTTCATCGCGGAGTACGACACGCGGCCCAACCGGCTCTATTTCATCTATCTGCTCAACCCGAAGGAAGTCGGGTCGATGCTGTGGCAGGGCTACAAGGGCGTGCTGTTGGCGGCCTTGGTGGTGCTGGTCTTGGCCGCCTGGCTGTCGGTCCGGCTATTCCCTACCCGCGTGCGCGATCCGTTCATGTCGTGGTGGAAGCGGCCGGTGGCGTCGTTCGTGATCCTGGCGCTGGTGTTCCTGGGCGCGCGCGGCACGCTGGAGCATCGGCCGATCAATCCGGCCAAGGTGGCCTACAGTTCCGACGCCATGGTGAATGCGCTGGCGCTGAATTCCTTGTACAGCGTGTTTGATGCGGCCTACCGGATGCGGGACGAACGCTCATCGGCCGCCATGTATCCCAAGATGGCCGTGGATGAGATGAATGCCATCGTGCGCGAGAAGGCCGGGCTGACGGGCGCGCCGCTGGATCCGCGCTATCCCAGCCTGCACGAGCAGAAGGCGACGGTGCGCCGGGACAAGCCGCTGAACCTGGTGATCATCCTGCAGGAGAGCCTGGGCGCGCAGTATGTGGGCAGTCTGGGCGGGCGCGATCTGACGCCGAATATCGACCGGCTGGGCAAGGAAGGCTGGATGTTCCATCGGGCCTATGCGACGGGCACGCGCTCGGTGCGGGGCATCGAGGCGGTCACGGCGGGGTTTCTGCCGAGCGTGGCGGACGCGGTGGTGAAGTTGCCGCGCTCGCAGACGGGGTTCTTCACGCTGGCTCAGGTGCTGGGCAAGCATGGCTACCATTCACGTTTCGTGTACGGGGGCGAGTCCCACTTCGACAATATGCGGGCGTTTTTCCTGGGCAACGGTTTCGATGAAATCGTGGATCGTCCGAAGTTCGTGAATCCGGTGTTCGAGGGGTCTTGGGGGGCGTCGGACGAGGACATGTTCAACCAGGTGGACCGGCTGTTGCGCGCGGATGGCGACAAGCCGGTGTTCACGCTGGCGTTCTCGGTATCCAACCATTCGCCGTGGGAGTATCCGGAAGGGCGCATCAAGCCGGTGGGCGATCCGGCGACGGTGGATAACACGGTGCGCTATGCGGACTGGGCGCTGGGGCAGTTTTTCGACAAGGCGCGCAAGGCGCCGTATTGGGACAACACGGTGTTCCTGGTGATCGCGGATCACGATTCGCGGGTCTATGGCTCCATTCCGGTGCCGGTGCGGCATTTCCAGATTCCTGCGCTGATTCTGGGGGCGGGGGTTGCGCCGCGGCAGGATGAGCGGTTGGTGAGCCAGATCGACATGGCGCCTACCATGTTGTCCTTGATCGGGCTGGACAATGTGAATCCCATGTTGGGCGTGGATCTGACGCAGCGGGATCCGAACCGGGCGATGATGCAGTACGCGGATAATTTCGGGTATCTGCAGGGGGATCAACTGCTGGTGCTGGAGCCTTCGAAGCCGCCGCGGCAGTTTCGGTATGAGGCGGCGCCGGTGGGGCGTGACGAGGTTTATGCGCCGGTGGAGCCTTTGGATTCTCAGCTCTCGGAAGAGGCCTTGGCGCATGCGTTGTGGGCTAGTTGGGCTTATCGGGAAGAGCGGTATCGGTTGCCTTGAGGTGGCCTTTTTATGCGGGACGTTGCAGGTTCTCTTAAGGCGCTTGGGGCGTCGGGGGCCTGGGGCGCGCGGGGCAACGATTGCGGTCCGGAGCCTTCGCTCCGGACTGCCCCTTCGTCATCTTCGT